>NZ_SJNU01000002.1:0-375164 GCF_004331055.1 Acinetobacter sp. ANC 4779 | reverse complement strand
AATAGCAAGAGTGAACCACCTGATCCCTTCCCGAACTCAGAAGTGAAACCTCTTTGCGCTGATGGTAGTGTGGGGTTACCCATGTGAGAGTAAGTCATCGCCAGCTCATTATTCCTAAAATCCCCCTTAATCTTAAGATTGAGGGGGTTTTTTTATGCAGTGATTTTTATATGCTAAAAAATCCCTGCTGAGAGAGCCTTTGATTGGATGAAGTATTTCAACAAAATGAGGGTCGAATTAATGGGTATTCAAGCTTGAACTCAAAAATGGATATAGGTTCAAGCCATATTTCTCTCATTATTTTTAGCGAGATTTGACGATTTCTCATCGTTGTATTGTGTGCAACCGATGATGCCGATATTTTAAAATTCTTTGCTGTTTCTCCCATATCTAGCAGCTTCCCTTTATCTTTTCTACATTTGCGCTTGCGATAGGCTTATTGTTTACAGGCTTAATTTCTGACCGGTTTTGTGGTAAACCAATTATGGTTTGGGCACTATTTTAGCTGCCAGCCTATTGATCCTCAGTTCACTATTTCCTATATGGGAAGTATTTTTAGGCACACGGATATTGATTGGAATTTCGGTCAGTGGTGTGGCTGCTGTGCGATGACTTATATCTGTGAAGAAATTGCAAAGAAAGATGGAGATTTTGCCATGGGCTTATATATTTCATGTACCGCTATCGCTGGAATGGGCGGTCGTGGCAATGTTAAGCTTTTTGTTGATTTTATTTTTTGCGGAACATTCTCCCTCAATTAGTGGGGTATCGATGCAATTCATACAATATCGCGCAGTAGCCTCTTCACTTTATTTATTAAGTTACTACCTATGAACTCCATTATCATTTGGGTCAGTAGTAGGGGTTGAATGTGGCAAACTCTGGTTGGAAGGGCTTGGCTAATCGGCTCCATTGGCGATCATCTTTACAAGCCTTAAATAATTAAAAGTTTAAATCTCTGTTTTTGTATATTTTTTAATCGGGAATGTAAGCGGAATTCATGGTAAAATGATCGGCTTTCATCTTTGATCTCATTTTTAAGATCTTTCATCTGCCAGCCGAGAATTTGCTATCCATGTCTACAGCTTATACCGCACAGACAGCGCCGACCGCGTTGTTTGATTACGACAAATATTGGGCGTCTTGTTTTGAACCCGCACCATTTTTGCCGATGTCACGCGAGGAAATGGATCTACTCGGCTGGGATGCCTGTGACTTTATTTTAATTTGTGGTGATGCTTATATTGACCACCCATCTTTCTGTTCAGGCATTATTGGACGTACCCTCGAAGCACAAGGCTTCCGTGTAGGGATTATCGCTCAGCCAGATTGGACCGATCCTGAAGCATTCCGTGTATTGGGTAAACCGGCCATTGCTTGGGGCGTGACTGCCGGCAATATGGATTCCATGATCAACCGTTATACGGCTGACCGTAAAATCCGTTCCGATGATGCCTATTCACCAGATAATCAGCCAAACAAACGTCCAGACCGTGCAGCAACTGTGTATTGTCAGCGCTGCCGCGAAGCATTCCCTGACGTACCTGTACTGTTAGGTGGAATTGAAGCATCATTGCGTCGTATTGCACATTATGATTACTGGTCAGACAAAGTCCGTCGTTCAGTATTGATGGATTCAAAAGCCGATTTATTGATGTACGGTAATGGCGAACGCTCGATTACTGAAGTGATGCACCGTTTGGCCAAAGGTGAAAAAATCCACGAAATTACCGATGTTCGTGGTACAGCATTTATTGTCAATAAACATAACCGTGCGTCTAAAGCCAAATTTGTTGAAATCGCATCCAATGATGTCGATAGCATTGGACGTGTCGATGCAATCATCAATCCGTATGTGATGACGGAGGATTTGGATGGTTGTGAAATTGAAAAAGACAAAGGTAATTCTTTAACTCAATATCAGAATTTCCAAAAAGAACCGGTTGCCAATCCAATTATCCGCGAAGGGGATAATCTGGATGCCGATACGCAAATTGTTCAGCTTCAAGCGGCGCCATCCAAAGCGATTAAACATAAATTACCGCCACGTGAACTGGCGGTGATTCGTTTGCCTGCATTTGAAGAAGTGGCCAGTGATCCGGTACTGTATGCACATGCCAATCGTATTTTGCATTTGGAAACCAATCCCGGCAATGCCCGTGCTTTGGTACAAAAGCATGGCGAACGCGATGTCTGGTTAAATGCACCACCCATTCCGTTAACGACGGAAGAAATGGATTATGTGTTTGACTTGCCGTATGCACGTTTGCCACATCCAGTCTATGGTGAGGCACGTTTCCCTGCATTTGACATGATCAAGTTCTCCGTGAACATCATGCGTGGCTGTTTTGGCGGTTGTACTTTCTGTTCAATTACTGAACATGAAGGTCGTATTATTCAAAACCGTTCTGAAGAATCGATTCTGCGTGAAGTGGAAAAAATTCGTGATACCGCACCTGGCTTTACCGGCATTATTTCCGATTTAGGTGGGCCGACTGCGAACATGTATCGTTTGCAGTGCAAAGATCCTGAAATTGAGAAAAACTGTCGTAAACCATCGTGTGTATTCCCGGGTGTTTGTCAAAACTTGCATACCGATCATGCACCGTTGACGCAGTTATATCGTAAGGCACGTGAACTAAAAGGCATTAAAAAGATTCTGATTAGTTCAGGTTTGCGTTATGACCTAGCTGTATTGAACCCTGAATATGTGAAAGAGCTGGTTCAGCATCATGTCGGTGGTTATCTGAAAATTGCACCGGAACATACCGAAAAAGGTCCATTATCGAAGATGATGAAACCGGGTATTGGTACCTATGATCGCTTTAAGCAAATGTTTGACCGTTTCAGCAAGGAAGCCGGTAAAGAACAATACCTGATTCCTTATTTCATCGCGGCGCATCCGGGTACTACCGATTATGACATGATGAACTTAGCGATTTGGTTGAAGAAAAATGGTTTCCGTGCCGATCAGGTACAGAATTTCTATCCTTCACCCATGGCAACAGCAACCACCATGTACCACACTGGTAAAAATCCGTTGGCGAAAGTGGCGCGTTATACTGAAAATGTGGACATTGTGAAAGGGGACAAGCGTCGTCGTTTGCATAAAGCATTCTTGCGTTATCATGATTCAAACAACTGGCCATTGCTGCGTGAAGCATTGAAAGAAATGGGTCGTTCTGACCTGATTGGTAACTCGAAACAGCATTTGATTCCGACCTATCAGCCTGTAGGCACTGAAGGTCAGTATCAATCGGCGCGTAAGAAGAATTCGACAGTTGCCGGTGATTCGCAAAAACGTAGTAGTGATAATACTGTTCGTAATCAAACTACGGGCAGCCAAAGTCGTCCTTCAAATACCAAGAAGCGTCCTGAGCGTGGTCAAATCTTGACTCAGCATACCGGTTTACCACCTCGTGAAACAGGGGATGCTAAAAAACCATTTGGTGGCCCAAAACCAAAAGGTAAATCTAAGCCGAAATCAAAAGCTTGATTTCAAAATAAGAGAGAACGCTAAGGCGTTCTTTTTTATTATTCAATAAAATCAACCATTGCTAAAACAGCTCGTCGGAATTGTCCGACAATATGCCATAGTCTTATTGCATCACGACTTAGCCTTGATATAACCTATTATAGTGTCTGAGCAGGGATTAATTTAGACCAAGATGACACAAATAAAAGAACTGCAATTTTTTGTCAGTTTTTATAATGATTTCGTCATCATTAAATGAAGTTTGTTTACTTAAAATATTTAATAAAAATACTAGCTGTATACTCACTTTCATAACAATCGGTGTGACACCGGACAGATTATAAAAATTTTAAAGGACTAAGAGGATGATGATTTACATTTTAATTGCGAGTTTGCTTCTATTGTGTGTGTTAATGATGGCTTGGAAAAGCCTTGAAAGTAATACAAAACAGCAAGATAGCGCTTTAAAGCAAAGGGCTATTTTCAATATTAATCAACAATTAACCTATACGCGACTCACGGGAATATTGCCGAAGAGTACCGTATTGGCGCATGTTTCATTTGATGCACTATTGACGACTAAATACTCTCGTACCCGCTATAAATATCGCAATATGGTGGCAGATTTTGTCTTACTTGACGAGCATCATCAAGTCACCGCCATTATTGCACTTGATGATCCCTTGGCATTAAAACATTTAAAGAATGCGCAATATCAAGATGCACTTTTAGCTATGGCGGGATATCGGGTAATTCGTTATGAAGATGTACCTGAATATTATCAGTTAAGACAAGATTTTCTTCTTGAACAATCTTCTCACCTTGTATTAGATAGCCAAGCAGAAGATACACCAAAGAAGTATAGTTTTTATCCTGAATTGGAACGAAAAAAAATCCGAATTGTGGGTTAATCATAACAAGCATGAATTCATATTTCTCATGCTTGTGCATTTATTTTCTTTAACTTCAAGCACGAACAGCAGTCACCGTCATTTCCACTAAAACATCTGGTGTATAAAGTTTTGATTCAACACAAGTTCGTGCAGGTGCTTGACCTTCAGCCACCCATGCATCCCAAACTTCGTTCATTGCCGCATAATCTTGTTCTATATCTTTTAAGAAAATCATGACTGATAAAATATGGATTTTATCCGTTCCTGCCTCTGCCAATAAACGGTCAATATTATCTAGAGTTTCTTGGGTTTGCGCTTTAATATCAAGTGAAGTGTCATTTGCCAATTGTCCGGCTAAATGAACCAGATTGCCTGAAATCGCTACTTCGCAATAACGCTTTTCTATATGAAGACGCTGAACGCTCATAAAATTTTAATCCTGTGTTTTGGGCATCATCGCCGCGGCTATAGCTGTGAGTAAACAGCCAATAGCCAAGTAATTACTACATAATGCCATGAACCATTACCCCAAATCACTAGTGAAGTGGCAATAGCAGGGATGACCACTCACCGACAATACTTGTGACCTGATCGCCAATCCTTTTGCTGCTATAACGGTATTGGCTACCCAAAAGTGACGTAAAAATCGGTTGCTGAACATTGATCACCCTATCATGGGTAATATTGGCTAGAAAATAGAAATGAATACAATTATCTAAGTGGTAGAGATTGTGATTTGTCTGATGCTTAAACCACTTTTTCAATGAATTGTTGAGCTTCATCTGGATCATGAGGGATCCCTCTCGTACTGCCGATCAAGACAATACTGACAATGACGGGTATACCTCAGCCATGCCCAAGCGGCAAAAGCGTCAACCCTCAGAGCGACAAGAATAATCGAGATTGTACCAATAGCCAAAACCAGTTCAACGCCAGCACCCTTAAAGCTGCAACGCCCCCCATTCATTACTCATGAAAGCATCGTAGCGTGACTTATAGAACCGCTGCTTACCGGCCCATGGCTGTAAAGTTGCAGAATAAAGCAATCCCGAGGGTGGACAGTGCCATTAAGACTATAGGAATGACGAGCATTTTTTGTGTTCGAGTTTGTCACCGAAATGACCAAAGACTTCCTCACTCAGTGGACGGAATGAAAAGCCAACCCCAAAAGTTGCAAGCGTAGCTAAGCTGCCGATATGGTCATTTATACTCGAAAAAATTAGTTTTTAAAAATGAGTGCGGCCATAATGCCCTAAAGTAGAAACTGGTATTAACAACCTGCAACAGTAGCAATGAAACGACTGAGTGTGGCTTTACGCGCGCGTTGTTCTTATAGATTTATAAGGTGGATTTAGAGATATTGACAGAACACAAGCAAGAGAGAGTTCCATGGTTGACAACAGAGTTGCCCTGCAACATTCGGATTTGATCGTCACGCCAATCACAGGACAGCATGCTAAAAGTAAAGGTGATTTTTAGCATCTCAGCGGCTACATGGATAAATGTATCGCGCCAATAGAGTACCGCAAAATGCGCAGTTGTGTAGTATTAATTGGCCTGATTTTATTTTTTTGGTTGAAAAATATTCAAATAATTACCACAGAGAAAGCTGGGGCTGATCTTGCTGGTCGGAAAGTTGGTAGACCCCCACTCCGATTAAACGAAATTGAAAATGTTCAGGAATCTGCATTTCAATCAGCAATTGCTGAAGTACATCCTGCAGTTGTTTTTGATTTTGCAAGGGCTGTTTAAAACTTTTGCTGTGCTGTAAAATCTGGAAATTTTTTAGCTTGAGCTTGGCTGAAATACCACGTGCACAGAGGTTTTTTTTATCTAGACTTTGCCAGACTTGCTCCATCAGTTGGGGCCAATAATTCTGGCATTGGGTTAAAGTCAGGTCATCATCAAAGGTGGTTTCCTTGGAAATTTGCTGCCGTTCCCGTTCAGTTTGGACGGGGCGTTCATCAATCCCTTGCGCATAGAGAAAGAGCTGCCTGCCATATTTGCCAAAATGCTGAATCAGCATGGCTTCTTCGATTTGCTGTAAATCGCCCAAGGTTTCCAATTGCAAATTTTTGAGTTTTTCTTGGGTGACTTTGCCGACACCGGGAATTTTCTTCAGCGGTAAATGTTGAATAAAGTTTTGCACCTGTGATGGTTTAATCACCCAGATGCCATTGGGTTTATTCCAGTCTGAGGCAATTTTAGCTAAAAACTTGTTTGGCGCGACACCGGCTGATGCGGTTAAGCCGGTAATTTGAAAAATATCTTCCCGGATTCGCATCGCGACTTCAGTTGCACTGGGAATATTTTTTAAATTTTCCGTGACATCCAAATAGGCTTCATCTAAAGACAAGGGTTCAATGAGCGGTGTATGACGCTGAAAAATCTGATGAATTTGGGTAGAGACAGCACGGTATTTTTCAAAATTGGGTTCAAGCACCACCACTTGAGGGCAACGTTTTCTAGCTTGTGCCATCGACATGGCTGAACGTAGACCAAACTCACGTGCAGGATAAGAGGCAGCACAAACCACAGCGCGTGGATGATGCGAAGAAACCACCACGGGTAAATGCTTTAACTCAGGTCGGTCTTTGAGTTCCACGGAGGCATAAAAGGCATCCATATCGATGTGAATGATTTTTCTCATGCAGCCCTAATTTTGCCTCTAATTCTATATAGCTTGAGTATCTCATCTTCATGGTTGAGAGTGTAGCGCAGGATCAAGTGGATACGACACAGGCTGACTGAGTAAAATGACGTGTGTTTTTTGTTGCTCAGCTGCTTGAATCAGAATTTTTAAGCTTTTGTCGGTGTTATCGGCCAGATAAGGCAAAAACTCCAGAGGCTGCTTCCCGGCTTGGAAAAAATTGTCCCAATGAATCGGTACTAGCAGTTTAGGTTTTAAGGTTGTGAGGGTTTGATCGAGATAGTTTTGCTGAAATGCAGCGGACTGGCGGGAAAGCTGGGCAATGCCTAAAAATAAGATATCGACCTGTATATTTTTCAGCTGATCAGGAATAGCACCGGTACTGGCTTTGACTAAAATTTTATGACCTTGATGTTCAATGAGATAATCAAAGCTATGACCTTATTTAAATTCAGAAAAGCGTGTCGGTTGTGGCAGGGGTCGGGAAATTTCTTCACCCAAATCATTATTCACTGTAGTAGGTTGGGTATATTGTGAAGGAATGGCGGTGACTTTGAACTCGGCAAAATTCATGGGCTCAAAGGGTTGAACCTGAATAAGTTGCTGTTCTGCAACCCGTCCGCCACGGGCAATATTTAAGGTACTGTTTGAACCGATAATTTTTGTATTCGTGAGCTGTTTGCCCAGTTCAGCAATGTCTAGCGCATGATCATAATGTGAATGAGTCACTAAAATGGCTTGCGTACGATGTAAATGTTGTTGCTGAATTATCAGCTGGATCATTTCAGGCTGGCTTTGAATTTTATGAAATAGGACTTGGGACAGGGAAGGGCGACTAAAAAAGCCATCAATCAAAATCTGGGTTTTGTCATTATCAAAAAGCAGCGTCGAAACACCAAAGAACTTCACCGTTAGCATCGAAGATGATGCGGTTTTTGCAGAGGCTGGATATTGCCATTTTTGAAAACTGGAAACTTGAGCAGAAGGTTGCAGTAAAAAAACCATGCCAGCCACCAAAAATAGAATAAGCAGTCCCAATGAAACCCAAATTCCTTATTTAATCGACATAATTTTCCTGTTTGTAGTTGGGTGTTGTTGTTATTGTTGATGAAGACTTGAACTTGTCTTGTTATTTTTTCGGTAAATTTTCAATTGATTTTTGAGGGTAAATCTTATTTTTTTCTAAAAAACTGATCCAGTCAGATTGCTTACCATTAAACACATTTAAGTCGACCAGTTTGGAAATGCCTTTAATGGTTCCCTGATTGGTATGTTGCCAGAACAGCCATTTTGGATTGCCTTTTAAATCCGGTTTACCTTGATATTCACGTACCCACAGCGGCGTTTTGGAAAATTCTCCCGCCAGAATAATGTTATAAAACGACTTGGAAATATAGAAAATCGGTTGTTTGCCATAATGCTGATACAGCCGATCATGCATGACCTGAATTTCTTTAAGCAGTTGTTCCTTGGTATAGGTGTTGATGCAGTTACTATCATATTCCAGATCAATTACCGGCGGTAAGGCATCGGCTTTATTGGGTACCGTTTCAATAAAGTTTTGTGCCTGAATTTCACCATCACGGCACAAGCGATAAAAATGATAGGCACCGACCATCAAGCCATGTTCGCGAGCCTGTAGCCAATAGTCCTGAAATTTTTGATCTTTAAAGTCCCCACCTTCCGTAGCTTTGAGATAAACAAACTGATAGTTCTTTGGGGAAATCTGTTTCCACTGAATATCGCCCTGATGATGCGATACATCAAACCCTTTAACCGGATAATCCTGTGCCGAGGCAGGGTTGGTATGCAATACAAAAACATAAAAGATGATTGTGACACAAATCAGCACTAGGCCTGCGCAAGAGGCATAAAGCTTTTTCTGGCTGTTCCGAGCTAATCGTTTTTTAGGCATGAATAAGTTGGCGATGATTGATCGAACACATGATAACGCGATCTGAAGCTTCAGAGCACGTTGTTTCTTCAATCCGATTAAACCGGTGTGTTTCGGGGAATATGCCAAAAAATATAGGCAGTAATAATGTTAATGCCGCCCAGTAAAATTAAGGTGCTATGGAACGCGGTAGTGATCTGTTCGACACCATAATAGGCTGTGAAAACGTTGACCAAGGTTCCTGCCAAAGCCACACCAATACTCATTGACACCATCATGATCATCGACAAGAAACTGTTCCCACTGCTGGCATCCTGCTGCGGTAAATCCTTTAAAGTTAAGGTATTCATCGAGACAAATTGCAGAGAGTTTAGCATTCCGAAAATAAAGAAGTGCACCGCGCGCAACCAGATTGGAGTGTCCGCCGTAGTGAGGGCAAAACTGGCAATACAAGCGCCGACCAACAAGGTATTGACCAGTAACACTTTTCTATAGCCAAAGTGCTGAATAATTTGCCGAATCATCGGTTTTGATGCTAAAGAACCCAGCACTGTAGGAATCATTAGCAGACCCGTTATAAAAGGCTCAAAACCAAAGGCGACCTGTAGCATCAGGGGGATGAGAAAAGGCATGGCATTGCCGCCCAAGCGGGCAAAGAAATTACCCACAATCCCAATGGCATAAATTTGATTGCTAAATAACTTGCTGCGGAACAGCGCATTTTGATGACTATGCGCATGATAGGCATAAATAGCCGCCGCCATTAAACCTGCAGTGATTAATCCAGCACTCCACCATAAGGGCTGATGAGGGCTAGAAAAGTTTTCGATTCCCAGTGAAACGCCGACCATGGCAATTACCAACAGTATAAAACCGGAAAAATCGAATGATTTAACAGTAGGCTCTGTGATATTGGGCATAGCTTTGACTGTAATTAAACAGCCTAAAAGTCCCATCGGAATATTGATGAGAAAGATCCAGTGCCAGGTTGCCACTTCGACCATCCATCCACCTAGTGTTGGGCCGATGAGTGGACCCATTAACCCTGCCAGACTCATCAAGCTCATGGCAGATAAAAACTGGGTACGCGGAATGACCTTGAGCATAGCCAAACGGCCGACCGGTAATAATAACGCTCCGCCAATCCCCTGAATAACCCGATAGACCAGCAGTTCATTTAAGCTGTTGGCAAGTCCACAGCCTAAAGAGGCCAGAGTAAAGATAATAATTGCGCTAAAGTAGGTATTACGTACCCCAAAGCGGTCTGCAAGCCAGCCACTTAATGGAATACACGCAGCCACGGAAAGCACATAGGCCACCACGACACTATGCATCTGCAGCGGATCTTCACCCAGGTTTGCCGCCATCGCAGGAATTGCGGTATTGACAATGGTGGTGTCCAAACCTTGCATAAAAAAGCCAATAGACACCAACAAGACCAAGAGTCTAAATTCAGGTTGTAAGGCTTGATGTGTTGGCGTGGCGTTCATATAAGTATAAATGTGAAATTTTTAAACAGTTTAAAGGAATCCTCTAAAGATGGTGTAAGAAAAAGTTGTTCTATTAATCGTCTGCACAGCGCAAAAAAACCGGAGATCAGACGGAAACCTTATATCCAGTCTTGATTGATAAAATGGTTGAAATTTCATACAAAGCCAATAAGATCCAGAGCACAGTTCAGCTTTTGTTCTTCTCCTCCTCATAGATTTGGTCATTTAATGCGCAGCCATTCAGTTTATTTAAAATAAAAAATGCAGATAAAAACAACATGAAGCTACTTTTTTATAGACCAGAACAAAATCTTGTTATGCTTATGTCATTAAAATGACATAAAACTGTCATAATCTGACCCAGCCTCCAGCCATGCTGGACGAGTACTTTTAATTGGTGAAAAAGGTTTTGTTTTTATGACAATCGAAATTTTGATGATTGTTGGCTTCTGTCTAGCCGCGTATTCAATTGTCGGAAATGATGTGCCGCAAACCTTAGGCACCTTTATTTCATCCAATGCCCATCGTCCTTGGTGGATACTGTGGTTATATACCAGCAGTATTTTAAGCGTGGTGTTGTTTTATGGCTGGTGGGTTTCAGGTGTTGGTGATGCGTCTTATGGCCGTCTGGAAACCATTGCTTTTCCTGAGGGCGGAATTACCTGGCTGTATATTGTTCCCCCTATACTGCTGATTATTTTGACCAAATATGGTATTCCGGTCAGTACCACATTTTTAGTCCTTACCATTTTTTCGCCCAGCAGTTTGGGTTCCATGCTGACCAAATCAATGATGGGGTATGCCGTTGCATTTGTGGTGGCCATCATTGTCTATCGTTTTGTGATTAAAGGCATTTCAGTTTATTTCAGTAAAACCCGAGATCATAAAGTCTCTCATATCTGGATAGGTTTGCAGTGGGTCTCCACCGCGTTTCTGTGGAGCCAATGGCTGATTCAGGATCTGGCCAATATTTTTGTCTATGTGCCACGTCAGGTTCCGTTGGGATTCCTGATTTTCGCGATTTCGGTTTTTGTCATTCTATTGGGCATGATTTTCTATCAACGTGGCGGTGCCATCCAGAAAATTATCGACACCAAAACCGGTGTGGCGGATATTCGTTCCGCGACCATTATTGATTTTATCTATGCCCTTATTTTGCTGGTGTTCAAAGAGTGGAGCAACATTCCAATGAGTACCACTTGGGTGTTCTTGGGTCTGCTCGCAGGTCGTGAATTTGCCATGTCGATGCATCTGGCTGAAGTGAATAAATACCGGACTTCGCGCAATGTCAGTAAAGATGCGATGAAGCTGATGATCGGCTTAATCATGAGTATTGTCTTGGCAACCACGCTACCGTGGTTCTATAACTTTATCTCGAGTTTATAAGGTAGAAAGTGTAATTAAAAAAGTGGGCTTGAGGCCCGCTTTTTTATATTCAGATTTTGACTTTAAGTATTCGCTTTAAATGGCAAAGTGTTTCGGAGCGCCAAGGTTTTTAAGCGCATTCAGAATCTGATCGGCATGATTACAAATAATCAGTTTTGCCCGATGCTGTGGCGGTAAAAAGCCTTCACTGACCGCATGATCAAGCTGGGCAATTAAAGCATCATAAAAACCATTCACGTTATACAACATCATCGGTTTTTGATGCTGATTCAACTGACCCCAAGTGGCAATTTCCAGAATTTCTTCAAAGGTACCCAGGCCACCGGGCAGGGCAACAAAAGCACTGGCACGTTCTGCCATCATGGCTTTGCGTTCATGCATGTTGTTTACAATATGCAATTCAGTCAGCTGGTGGTGTGCAATTTCATAATCGAGCATAAATTCAGGAATTACCCCGACCGTTTGCCCACCGCGTTGTCTGACCGCGTCAGCGACTTGTCCCATCAGGCCAATACTGGCTCCGCCATAGACCAGTCCAAAATCTAGGTCTGCTAGCGCTTGAGCCAGAGCAATGGCTTTTTCTTGGTAAATCGGCTTATTACCTGAACGTGAACCACAGTACAGCGCAATAAGGGGTTGAGTGGTTTTAGGAGATGGATTTTTATGTTTTGGAGTCATTTTTAATACACTGTTCGTCATTATCTTTTTCACCATAGCATTTTATTTTTTCTTGCTCTAGCTTAAGTCGGAAATATGACAAAGCCGCTAAGGTCATGCATAGACTTTGCAAAGATTTGTTAAAACCTACTGGCAGAAGGCAGGCGGAGTGCTGAAAAAAAGATGAATTTCCAGTTCATCTTGTTATACTAAAAATCTGTTTTCCAATAAATGAATCAACATGAGTAGTGGTTGTCCTCACTCTGAACATATCAATTCTTCTTCAAAAATTATACAGAATGCTGTTCATAGAATATTTGCCGATTTTAATATCAACCTCCTAAAATCAGTCCTTAAGTCCCAGCAGGAGAACATCCAATGATCTTTGAATGGATGTCAGATCCATCTGCCTGGATTGGATTGGCTACTTTAGTGGTTTTAGAAATTGTTCTCGGTATCGATAATCTGGTCTTTATTGCCATTTTGGCGGAAAAACTTCCACCAGAACAGCGCAATACCGGTCGTATTGTCGGGTTGCTGCTTGCCTTGGGTATGCGCCTAATTTTGCTGGCTTCCATTGCTTGGGTCGTGACCTTAACCCAGCCCCTGTTCCATATTCTGGAGCATCCTTTCTCCGGCCGCGACTTGATTCTGCTGTTTGGTGGTGTGTTCCTTTTATTTAAAGGCACCATGGAACTGCATGAGCGTATTGAAGGAGTTCAATCACAGAAAGAAGAAAATCCGGTGCATGCCGCTTTCTGGATGGTAATTGTTCAAATTGTGGTGCTGGATGCAGTTTTCTCTCTAGACAGTGTGATTACCGCAGTCGGAATGGTGAAAGACCTTTCGGTGATGATGATTGCGGTGGTGATCGCAGTCGGTATTATGCTGTGGGCATCGAAACCGCTGATGGATTTCGTCAACAAGCATCCAACCGTGGTCATTCTATGTCTGGGCTTCTTGATGATGATTGGTTTTTCACTCATTGTTGAAGGTTTCGGTTTCCATATTCCAAAAGGCTATTTATACGCAGCCATTGGTTTCTCGGTGGTGGTTGAGTTTGTGAACCAAACCATGCGACGGAATCAGGAGAAGATGGTCACCACCACCGACTTGCGTTACCGCACCGCTTCTGCAGTGATGCGTATGCTCGGCGGCAAGTCAGAATCGCAAAATAATGAGTCAGAAGATGTGCTGGCCACCCGTGCATATGCCGATGAAGTTTTTAATGAACAAAATGGGGCTTACCACAGTGTGATGGTGCAAGGCGTACTTGGCCTGTCTGAACGACCGGTGAAATCGGTGATGACGCCGCGCCCTGAACTGGAATGGATTGATTTAGACGAAGACAATGCGGCCATTAAAGAACAGTTGTTGAGCATGACCCATTCGCGTTTGATTGTGGCACATGGTGAGCTGGACAACATTGCCGGTGTAGTCCTGACCCATAAAGTGATGAATGAATACATTGAAACAGGTGTAATTAATTTTGAACGTCACTTACGTGAACCGGTGATTGTGCATGAAAATGCCCAGGTATTAATGGTGATGGAGCAGTTGCGTCAGGCACCGTTACAGTTGGCAATTGTACTGAATGAATACGGTTCGATTGAAGGGATTGCAACCCCGATTGATGTACTTGAAGCGATTGCGGGGGAATTCCCGGATGAAGACGAATTTGAAACAGCAGCAGAAAGTTTGGAAGATGGCACTTTAATTCTGGACGGTTCTACTGATATTCGCCACATATCCTTACTTCTAGACTGTGATCTGGTCGATGAGTCTGACCAGTATTCCACCTTGTCGGGATATATTTTGCATCACTTGGGTCATTTACCCGAAAGTGGCGCAAAACTCGAAGCGGATGGTTATATTTTTGAAGTGGTGACAATGGACGGTCATAAAATTGATAAGGTTCATATCATTCCGCAAATTGAAAACAATGCCGATGATTAACTTAACTTACGGCCGATGATCTTTGAAGCAAGATAATTGATTAAAATAGCCCGCATTGTCAGGCTATTTTTTATTGGGAAAATTTGATGTCAGAAAAAAATTGTCCATGTGGTGTTGGAATGTATGCCAGCTGTTGCCAACCGTTTCATTTAGGGCAAGCGAAAGCACAAACTGCAGCACAGCTGATGCGTTCACGTTACAGTGCATTTGTCAAGCATGAAATTGATTATATTGTCAAAACCACAGCGATTGGACAACAACAGGCATTGGATGTGGCTGCTCTTGCTGAATGGAGTAAATCTAATCAATGGCTCAAGCTTGAAGTCGTACAAGCCAAAGAAAAAATAGATAAAAATCATGCACAGGTAGAATTTAAGGCACATTACCACGATGGTCAGCAGGCACAGGTACATCATGAAATTTCACATTTTGTGCTATATAAGGGGACTTGGTATTTCCTTGATCCGACCACAGCGATGCAAATCACCATGAAGCAAGCCTGTATTTGTGGATCGGGGAAAAAATTTAAACAATGTTGTGCCCAATATCTGTAAATTTCATCTGAATTTGCCTTAGAATAACGCGCATCGATTACCCTCAGTGGAAGAAGGGCAATGTTGCTATTGGTGATTTATATTATTGCAATTACGGCCGAAGCCATGACCGGCGCTTTATCGGCTGGTCGGCGTAGTATGGATTGGTTTGGGGTAACGCTGATTGCTTGTGTGACGGCACTGGGTGGCGGTTCAGTTCGGGATGTACTGCTTGGACATTATCCACTGACTTGGGTTAAACATCCTGAATATCTGGTGCTGACCTGTGCTGCTGCCTTTGTCACCATCCTGATTGCCAAATGGATGCGTCATTTACGCTCGATCTTCCTGATTCTGGATGCCATGGGATTGATTGGCTTCACCGTCATTGGATGTCAGATTGCGCTTCAGATGGGGCATGGTTTCGTGGTTTCGGCGGTCGCTGGGGTTCTGACTGGTGTATCGGGCGGTATTCTGCGGGATATCCTGTGTAACGATGTACCCTTGGTGTTCCGCCGTGAACTGTATGCCAGTATTTCCTTTGTTTCGGTCATTTGTTATTGGGTCTGCCAGGAGATTGGTTTCTCGTTGGAAGTCACTGTGATTTCGACCCTGATTTTCGGTTTTTCTTTACGCTGTATCGCTATCTACTTTGGGCTGGAAATGCCGAAATTCATTTATAAAGATGATGATGAGCAATCGGCATCTTCCAAGGATGCTTCATAAAAAATTGCACAAAAAATGATAAATGACAGAAGATATGAGCGATCAATATTTTCAATTAGCGTATAAAAATCAGCACAATTATAAATCCTGTTGGGAAAGCAGTATGCATCCGTTCACCAAACCAGAGATCTTGTTATGGATTTAGTCTCACGTGTACAACGCTTACCCATCGGTAAGTTTCACTATACTTTGCTATGGGTGATCGGACTCGGCTGGATGTTCGATGCAATGGATACCGGCCTGATTGCTTTTATCTTGACCACCATGGCCGAAGAATGGAACATGAGCCCGACTGAAAAAGGCTGGGTGGTGTCGATTGGTTTTGTCGGCATGGCCATTGGCGCAGTTTTTTCTGGTGGATTGGCGGATCGTATTGGACGTCGTAGCGTATTCGCGATTACATTGGTGACTTATAGTATTGCCACCGCTTTATGTGCCTTTGCACCGAATCTCACCTGGTTATTGGTATTCCGTTTTATTGTCGGACTAGGGCTAGGTGGGCAGCTTCCGGTTGCGGTGACTTTGGTCAGTGAATATATTCCTGCGCAAGTGCGTGGACGTTTTATTGTTTTACTGGAAAGTTTCTGGGGTTTAGGCTGGTTGGTTGCCGCCTTGGTATCTTATTTCGTAATTCCAAATTATGGCTGGCATATTGCATTTTTAATTGGCGGTTTGCCTGCCATTTATGTATTTATGATTCTGAAAAAAGTGCCGGAATCTGTTCCTTATTTGATTAACCGGGGACGCATTGAAGAAGCCCATGTTTTGGTTCAGAAACTGGAACGTCAATGTGGCGTGGAAGTGATTCAGCACATTGAAGTCAAACCGGTTGCAGAAAAACAGAATATTTCTTTTAAACAGCTTTGGACGGGACCGTTTGCCCGTCGTACCTTAATGCTGTGGCTGATTTGGTTTGGTATTGTCTATTCGTATTATGGGATTTTTACCTGGTTGCCAAGTTTGCTGGTCAAACAAGGCTATACCATCGTGCAGTCGTTTGAATATGTACTGATCATGATTCTGGCGCAGCTTCCGGGTTATGTCGCGGCAGCATGGCTGGTAGAAAAACTGGGGCGGAAACCAACATTGGCGGGCTTTATTGGCATGTGTGCCGTTTCGGCTTATTTCTTTGGTCAAGCCGATACCGTCAACATGATTATGTTCTGGGGCTGCCTGATGTCGTTCTTTAACTTGGGCGCATGGGGTGTACTGTATACCTATACGCCGGAACAGTATCCAACCAATATTCGTGCTTTTGGTTCGGGTTGGGCCTCTGCGGTGGGACGTATGGGCGGGATTGTAGCCCCCATGGTGGTCACCCATATGATGGTGATGAACAATGGTTTCACGCATGTCTTTACCATGTTTACTGCAGTATTACTGGCGGTGGCTTTGGTGATTTTAGTCTTAGGTGAAGAAACCAAGGGCAAGACTTTAGAATCGATGGGGCTGTAAGCCTCTATAACTTATTCAAAGTGCTGAACGTCAAACATGGGGAACTAGTCGATTACCCAATGTTTGGCAGAATGCACCACATCTTGATTTAAAATCAAGGCTATGCTTTGTAAGTTAAAGCTGTCTCGCTGCTCAGGTAATTGCAGTAAAATAGGCAATCGTGTCACGCCATTTTCGCCATCGGCAAAGGCATAATGGCGTACTTTGGGATCATCCGCAGAGATTAAGTTCTTCGCCTCTAAATAAAGACTGTGCTGAGAGAATTGTTTTTGAATACGAATAATCTCAAGATAACAGCGATGATGCACTTCAAGAAGTGATGCTTTTAATTCATTTATTTTCTTAATATTATTTTCTGGTTTACTGATTAGACGTTTGAGAAAAGTGCTTTTTACCGATTGTTTAGTATTGCGTTCCAATTGACGCAACTGCTGTTGCAGAAGACGACTTTGTTCAATGGCACCATTCACCTGATCTTGCAGTTGCTCCAAGGGAGTCGTGACTAAATTGAGATGCTGTCGATAGTGAGCTTGGTCTTCAAACTGAACAAAAATATAAGCACGACGCTGCTTTAATAAATTTAGATAAGCAATCAACCGGTACTTGAATTGACGTGCATGAGGATTAAATTGAATAGCAGGTTCCTGAGAGAACACTTCAAAACTGTGCAACAATTCGGTCATTAAACGTCGAATATTTAAAAAGCAAAATTCCAACTCATCGGGTTGCTGAATACTGTTTTTGAGACCGTTTTGAAAGGGTTCAAGAATGTTGACACATAAGTCTTTTTCAATTTCCGTTAAATGCTCATTGATCAGGTGATCAATTGAAAAACCCTTAATTTCAATAATTTGAGTTATTTTTTCCCGAAGTTGATGTTGATTGTAATGATGTAATGACTCCATCAGCTCGACAATATTAGGATTCATTTGGCGTTGTAAGCCAATCATTTTTCCCATCTGTTGTTTAAAGTTTTCAAGGTAGTCTGCAACATCAAGCTGTTTAGGATCAAGCACCAAACCACTCATATAAAACTTATTCGCCACGCCAAAATTTTCTTCGGTTAAAAAGCGTCGAATAGAATAAGAAGATACTCGGCTGTCGCCAGAACTGCCAATGACAAAGTAATAATCTGAGGTTGGAATAATTTCAAAGTCACGTACAAGTTGTTCATGACTAAAATAATCTTGAAAAATAGGCAGTTCCTGCTGCGCATATTCACTGGGCAAAATATGGGCAAACCAGCTTCCCAAAATTTCACTTTTCATGAAAACTTCAAATATAAAACAGCGCACTTGATCAGATGTTAAGCCACGAAAATTTTGCGTGACTGAAAAATTGATCTGCTGAATACTCAGCGCAGCATCATATAAAAATGCACTTTTTAATAGCTGTTGGGCCTGAATATCTTTTTGGTCCTGTAGCTCTAGACTATTAATTTCATAAGTAATGGTTTCTAAATAATCAGCAATTTGGACATCAGTTTGATATTTTTCTAAATACTGAAAGGTGGCACGAATTTTTTGCGCAAGCTGTAATAGACCTGAATGCTGGATATAACTATGAAGTTCATGCAGACCAACATGACCTTTAAACTCAAAAAGTTGCGATAGATAGTTCCAATGAATATTCTTGGGCTTTAAATATTCATCTTCTATCTTGCAATGCAGATGTTCAGCTGTGGAAGCCAACAGGAGACTAAGACGCTGTTGCCAGTGCTGATCTAAAATAGGGTCAATCTGTTTTAGTTTTACCCGAAGCTGATAAGGAATATACATTTGCATAGGATGAGTCAGACGCTTCCAAAAAAATGTTGCATAGTTAAATCAAAATGCATATTAATGTGATTCATATCGCAATATTATCTAGTATAGCCAATTAAAATAATATTTATACTTAAGTTTAATAGAATTTGTACTGCTATGCGGTTAATCGTTTTCAGTTGCTTTGTAAACATAAAATGAATATTTTTACTTCATAAGACACAATTTGTCGTGCAGTATCAGTGACTGCTCTTGTGTAGTCGGCACTCGCGACTTAGCATAGCCACATAGATACAAAAACGAATTATTTAGGATTTCACGCTTTTATGACCAGCCTTGTGCATCAAGCCACAGAAAATCGTTCCGTAGCAGAATTTACTGAGCAAGCTTATCTTAATTATGCCATGTACGTGATTATGGACCGGGCATTGCCGCATATCAGTGACGGCTTAAAACCGGTGCAGCGCCGTATCGTTTATGCGATGAGTGAGCTGGGTTTAAAGCATAGTGGCAAGCCAAAAAAATCTGCCCGTACGGTAGGTGATGTACTGGGTAAGTACCATCCGCATGGTGACTCGGCCTGTTATGAAGCAATGGTGCTGATGGCACAGCCGTTTAGTTATCGTTATCCGTTTATTGAAGGTCAGGGCAACTGGGGTTCACCCGATGATCCGAAATCTTTTGCAGCAATGCGTTATACCGAAGCCAAACTTTCACTTTACAGTGAAGTGCTGTTGTCTGAGCTGGGTCAAGGTACCTGTGATTGGCAGGACAACTTTGATGGCTCGATGAAAGAACCGGTCAATCTGCCTGCACGTGTACCGAATATCTTGTTAAATGGAACCACCGGTATTGCCGTGGGTATGGCAACCGATATTCCGCCACACAACTTGCGTGAAGTGATTAAAGGCACCATCGCCCTGATTCGCAATCCGAACTTAACGGATGAAAAAATTGCCGAATATATTCCTGCACCGGATTTACCGACCAAAGCGGAAATTATTACCTCGGCTGAAGATTTGTTAAAAATTCAAACTACAGGTCGTGGCAGTTATCGCATGCGCGCGGTGTATACGATAGAAAAAAATGAAATCGTGATTACAGAGCTGCCGTATCAGGTTTCAGGTTCAAAACTGATCAGCCAAATTGCTGACCAGATGCAGGCGAAAAAGCTGCCTTTGGTCAGTGATATTCGTGATGAATCGGATCATAGGAATCCGACCCGTTTGGTGATTGTGCTGCGTTCCAATCGTATTGATGCCGAAGCGGTAATGAGTCACTTGTTCGCAACGACTGACTTAGAGTCGAGCTATCGTGTCAATATGAACATGATTGGTGCCGATGGCCGTCCACAAGTGAAATCGATTCGTCGTATTTTGCTGGAATGGATTGAGATTCGTAAGAATACCGTGACCCGTCGTCTGCAATACCATTTAAATAAAATTGAAAAACGCCTGCATATTCTGGCCGGTCTTTTGATTGCGTATCTGGATCTGGATACGGTAATTCGTATTATTCGTGAAGAGGATCATCCGAAAGCCGAACTGATTGCACATTTTGGCATTGATGAAATTCAGGCTGAAGCCATTTTGGAACTCAAGTTACGTCATTTGGCAAAACTTGAAGAAATGGAAATTCGCCGTGAACAGGAAGAATTGGAAGCGCGTGCTGCCATTATTCGTGAACAATTGGCCAATCCGGAATCCTTGAAGAATCTGATCATTAGCGAATTGAAAGAAGATGCAAAACGTTTTGGTGATGACCGTCGTTCGCCAATCGTACAGCGCACAGAAGCCGCCGCAATTAGTGAACAAGACCTGATGCCCGCTGACCCAGTGACTGTAGTATTGTCGGAAGCAGGTTGGATTCGCTGTGCCAAAGGTCATGAAGTGGATGCAGAAAACCTGAATTTCCGCGCAGGCGATCAGTACTTAAGTCATGCAACCGGTAAATCAAATCAGCGCACTTACGTACTCGATGAAACCGGACGTAGTTATGCGTTAGCGATTAACAGTTTACCATCGGCACGTGGTTTAGGTGAGCCGTTAAGCTCCAAACTTGCTCCTGCAAACGGCATTGGCTTTATTCAAGTGCTGATTGCGGAAGATGAACAGGAAATTATTGCAGTAAGCTCTAAAGGCTATGGCTTTAAATCCAATGCAAAACAGCTGGATACCAATGCCAAAGCAGGTAAAGCTTTCTTGACGGTATCGGATGATGCTAAAGCCCTACCTTTGCAAATGGTAGAGGCCCATACACATCTAGCCATCCTCAGTACCGCTGGTCGGTTACTGGTGATCGATTTGTCAGAATTACCAATGCTGAACAAAGGCAAAGGAAACAAGTTGATACAACTTGAAGCGAAAGAACAAATTTTGTCCATGACATTGCTTGGTTTAAATGAAATAATTCAAGTGGTTGCAGGACAGCAACAATTAAAACTAAAAGGTGATGATCTTCAGAAGTATATTGGTAAAAGAGCCTCTAAAGGTCAACTGTTACCACGAGGATATCAAAAAGCAAATAAACTGTTCATTCAGAGATAAAACTAGCATCCATTGATCAAAATACGTTATATATGATTCGTATTCGTGTAAATGGATGTCATGTTATGCATAAATAAGTTCAATAATGACGCATAACATTGAAAAAGAGTTGAAAACTAGGGATTACAGATTGGAGATAAGGGCATTATGGAAAAGATTTGGTTCGCTGAATACCAAAAAACAGGGATTCCGGAAACTGTAGAATTACCACCAGAAAATACCTCACTTAATGATGTTTTTGAACGTAATTTTCAAAAATTTGGTTCACGTGATGCCTTTATCTTTATGGATAAAGTCTTAACATTTAATGAACTAGAAGAAGCAAGCCGTAAATTTGCAACCTATTTACAAAGCTTAGGTTTGGCAAAAGGTGCTCGCGTTGCAGTGATGATGCCAAACGTGCTGCAATATCCAGTGGTTGCATTGGGTGTATTCCGTGCAGGTTTGGTACTGGTGAATGTGAATCCACTCTATACCTCGCGTGAACTTGAACACCAGTTGAATGATTCGGGTGCGGAAGCATTGGTGATCATTGAAAACTTTGCCACTGTTTATCAAGCTATTATTGGTAAAACACCGGTGAAACATGTGGTGGTGGCTTCCGTTGGCGATATGCTTGGTGTATTAAAAGGCACATTAGTGAATTTTGTATTGCGTTCAGTACGCAAGCAAATTCCAGCTTGGGATATTCCTGGACATATCAAATTTAATGCGGCGATGTCTAAAGTTAGTGCCAGCAATTACAAACGTCCAAGCTTGACTTTAAGTGATACTGCTGTACTGCAATATACTGGTGGTACGACTGGCGTTTCTAAAGGTGCAGAGCTGACCCATCGCAATCTTGTCGCGAACATGTTGCAGTGTGACGGTATTTTCCAAAGTAAATTTGGTGCACAAGACGGCTCTAAAGATGACCGTATTTTCTGTGCATTGCCGCTTTATCACATTTTTGCGTTCATGGTTTGTGCCATGTACGGCATGTATAAAGGTCAAGCCAACATTCTGATTCCAAACCCGCGTGACTTGCCCGCGGTCATGAAAGAATTGCGCAAATATCGTCCATCATTCTTCCCGGCAGTAAACACTTTGTTTAATGCACTGGTCAATAATGAAGAGTTTAAACAACTTGACCATAGCAATCTTAAAATGGCGATGGGTGGGGGTATGGCAGTTCTGGCTTCTACAGCAGAAGCATGGAAAAAAATTACCGGTACAAATATCATTGAAGGTTATGGTCTATCAGAAACTTCACCGGTTGCGACTGCAAACCCGCCTTCATCAATGGAATTTAGCGGCACAATTGGTATTCCGTTGCCACTGACTGAAGTTGCGATTCTTGATGATGATGGCAATGAAGTTGCATTAGGTGAGCAGGGTGAAATCTCGATTCGTGGTCCACAAGTCATGAAAGGCTACTGGAACCGTCCGGATGAGACTGAAAAAGTCATGACCCATGGCTTCTTCCGTACCGGTGATATCGGTGTGATGGATTCGCGTGGTTATATCAAGATTGTTGACCGTAAGAAAGACATGATTCTGGTTTCTGGCTTCAATGTTTATCCATCTGAAATTGAAGAGGTGATTTCTCAACATCCAAAAGTATTGGAAGTTGCAGCAATTGGTGTACCTGATGAAAAATCAGGTGAAGTGCCTAAGCTGTTTGTGGTGAAAAAAGATCAGTCTTTAACTACGGAAGAAGTCCTTGCTTTCGCTAAGGAAAACTTAACCGGTTATAAACGTCCGCGTTATGTTGAGTTTATGGATGAGTTGCCAAAATCAAACGTAGGTAAAATCTTACGTAAAGATTTACGTAAAACAGCATAAACCCTGCAATAAAAAAGCGCCGTAATCGGCGCTTTTTTTTATCCCTAAACTTTTAATCTTTCATCAACCAGCGATCAATATAAGGGCGGCCTATACCCATAATCCAGATGAAGGTTGTGATACTACCGAACTGATAAAGGTAGCGCTGTGAATCAAATGCACCAAAGCTATAGAGGTTATCAAGTACACAGTAAACAGCCACGACTGTGGTCCAGATCCAAAGGGCTTGACGCTTAATACCGACCATCCAAAGTGCGATAATTGAAATCACAATGGTGAAAATCAGAGAAAACCTGTTTAAATTGGCACACATGACTGCAAGTAAAAATCCCACAATCGGCAGCACGATTTTGAGTACACGATCCACTCTAAGTTGATGCAAGTGCTGTTTTTCCAGGACATCCAACATTTTTTGCTGATCTGGGTTGACCATAGGGGAGCCTTATTCCTCATTAATAAAAACATTATAATTTAACAAAAATTATTACTGAACCGCCATGCTATGATACTTGGCAGAAAATCTTAATGAGAAAAATGAGATGCAAAACATCAGCGGAATAATCTATCTCATCTTAATTGCATGTTTATTGCCTTACGTTTTTACCATGATTGCAAAAAAAACTTCTGGCTTTAAAGGACGAGATAACCAAAATCCGCGCGATTTTTTAGCCAAAACCACTGGCTTGGCGGCACGTGCCAATGCAGCACAGCAAAATAGTTTTGAAAGTTTACCTTTGTTTATTGCTGCCATTTTAATGGCGGAATATATGGTGGTTCCTCAAACCGTAATCATGACCTTTGGTATGGCCTATATTGTGCTGCGTATTATTTACGGCATTTGCTATTTGGCCAATTGGGCAACGTTGCGTAGCATTGTGTGGACCTTGTCTTTGTTGTGTCCAATTTGCTTATTACTTCTGGTGATTAAATTAACTTAAGATCGGCATCAGTCTGTGGAAATACATATTTTGACGTGGCGGATGTATAATCGCAAAGTTATTTAATTCTCAAAAACCGTTATAATCGTGTCGGTTTAAATAAGATTTAACTTGTTAAAGAGTGATGCTATGAGCTACAGCAATATCCCAGCGGGTAAAGATGCACCAAACGACATCTATGTCATTATTGAAATTCCTGCAAATGCAGCACCAATCAAGTACGAAATTGACAAAGATTCAGATGCTTTATTTGTAGACCGTTTCATGGGGACAGCAATGTTCTACCCAGCGAACTACGGTTATGTACCCAATACCTTGTCTCTAGATGGTGACCCACTAGACGTATTGGTGGTAACACCCTATCCAGTTGAACCAGGTTCAGTGATTCGTTGCCGCCCTGTTGGTAAATTGAACATGGAAGATGACGGGGGTATTGATGCGAAACTGGTTGCTGTACCGCATGAAAAATTGACACCGATCTATAAAGATGTTCAGGAGTACACTGATCTTCCTCCTTTATTGATCAGTCAAATCGAGCATTTTTTCCAGCACTACAAAGACTTAGAGCCAGGAAAATGGGTTAAGTTAAGTGGTTGGGAAGGTGCTGACGTTGCGAAACAAGAAGTGCTTAGCTCAATTGAAGCTTACAAAAATGCATAATTGATTTTTGGTATTTAGCACTTATTGTTAAATATCAAAAACAAAAAAACCTGCACAATGTGCAGGTTTTTTATGTCTTGAACTTACTGTGAATTAAAATAATTTCACAGGAATATCAAGGAAGATACGCCATTCATTGGTATCACCAAGGTATGCATTTTGGTATGCATCATTAGCTCGGTAAATTGAGTTACGAACGCGTAAGCTTGCATCTTTGGCAAAGCCACTTTGAACCGTGTATTTTACTTGGTTAAAGAATTCCTTTTCTTTACCTTCTTGAGCAGTGCCTACAACATTAATGTCCCAACCATAAACATATGCAGTCGTCCAGTTCAAGCCTGGGATACCATAATCATTAAAGTTCAAGTTGTATTGAACTTGTGCTGACTTTTCATGGTTACCGATGAAGTCAGACAGGTATGAGTTAGGGAGATAGATACTTTGACCACCATCAGCATTTTCACCATAGTCATAGCCTGTATTGCCAGTATTTTGCTGGTAAGCAAGCATCACAGAGTGAGCGCCCTGATTTAAAGTACCAGATAAAGACCAAATGTTGTTGCTACGGCCTTCAACATTTGAATTACCTAATGATGAAGAATAAGTCGCAGCTTCTTTATCCCATTCTGTGTGATAGCCACTGAAATCATAAGTTAAAGAGCTGTCATTTGCTAAAACTTGTTTATAGTTTGCATTTACATAATGACGTTCTAAGGCATTTTTAGAATCTAAACCATAATAAGACGCATTCAATTGATCATTGAATTTGTATTTTGCACCCCAAACTACTACACGGTCCAATTTACGGCCATCAGTATTGATTTGGTCTGAATATTGGTCTTTTGTAAATTTACCGGCAGTTAATTCTAAGCCATTAATTTCACGACTTGTAGCTAGAACACCTTCAAAATATTCAGGAACTAGACGTGCTGTGTTGCTCGCAAGAACAGGTAGGTCTAATACTTGTGTACCATATGTAACGGTGGTATTTGAAATACGCGCTTTAACGTTTGCACCACCACGAGCCCAATGGTCGTAAGTATCACCCGAGTTTTCTTCGCCGTTCAGTGTTTCACGAGGAATCATATTGTTGCCGGCATTATTGTTATCACCGATTTTGAATGAACCATCACCAACAACACCTACACCAAAGCCAACAACACCTTTAGTGAAACCTGAATCAAGTTTTATAATCGCAGTTTGTGCCAAGGAACTTGTATCATCTACACCATTCTTTTTATCACGGCTAATATAACCAGTACGGAAAAGTACAGAACCTTCAGCATCTTCAACAAAGCCTTTGGCTTCGCTTTGTTCACTGGCATAGGCTGTCGAGATTAAAGCAGCTTGAATTAAAACTGCTAAAGTTAATTTTTGTGTTTTTTGCATTGGGAGAAGGCCTTATACAAAATTGAACGAAGAAATTGGAGGAATTGTATACGTAATGTAGAGCAAAAATAATCTTTTTTTATTGATTTTATTTCATTAAAGTTATGCATTCTTTGAATATAATATTGTACCTTTTCGTTGATAAAAATATTCAAATTTTACTGTTGGTTAAAATTTTTTTACAAAACAATAATATATTTAAAGTATAAGTAACCTGATAAGTGGTTTTGAACAGTTATATCAAGCTGTAATTTACGAATTACCCTAAATTCTATGAAGCTTTCCTGCTTTAAACTTTAGTCTAGTATGGGGTAAAAGTGCTGATTGATGAATGTTCATAAAGAAGCGAGTGAACAATTAGAAATTTTAAAAAAATTGTATCTCTATGGAAATTTCATTTAAATTTTTAAGGTAAAAATTTAATTTACTTCAATATCAAGCTGACTTATTGATTATTGGTTGAATAAAAGTAAGCCAGAATGATCTGAAAAATTAACCCAAAAGTATAAAAAAGTTCTAAAATTCGCAGCCAAATTCATTGTTGAACAGAATCTTAAATAGATTCTACATAGGATAAAAATGCTGCATAATTCACACAAAGTTGCGTTATCTTTATTGCTTACCATAATCACAATGCCTGCATTTGCAGAACAACAGTCAACTTCAGCAACAACGGGAGCATTAACAGGTAATTTTGCTGTGGTGAATAAATATATTTTTCGCGGTGGTGTGGAAAATGATGATGTTGCTCTACAAGCTGGCGTTGAGTATGCACATCAAAGTGGTGTTACAGTTGGGTATTGGGGTTCAACCCTCGATTATGATCCATCTGATGACAGTGAAGATAAAGATCATGGTTTTGAACATGATTTTTATGTGGCGTATGGTGATGAAATTAATCAAAACTGGAGCTATAAAGTTCAAGGAACTGCCTATTACTATCAGGATGGCGGTACTGTATACGGCGAAAATGACGATAAACGTAAAACCACAGCATTCGATGTATTAGGTGAATTGGCTTATAAAGACTTAACTTTAGGTGCCTCGCTAATGCTTGCCGATGCTTCTTTTGCAAATGCCGGGGATGTGTATTTAAGTGCAGCATATAGTTATGCTTTGCCGCAAAACTTTATGTTGAATACATCAATTGGCGCATCTATTTATAATAGTAGCCGTGATGACAGCATGATTGAAACTAAAAATACGGTTGCTTTTAATGAAGCGCGTATTGGTGTGAGTAAAGGAATTGCAAATACGGGAGCTACAGCCTCTTTAGATTATGTGATCGGTGGTCAGGATCGCTTCGATACAGATTTTGATGATCAGGTTGTATTCGGTTTGAATTTTAGTTTTTAAGCTTAAAAACTGTAAGAATTTTTGAAAGTGTATAAATTGCTTTAAATTTGTGCACTTTTTTTAAGCATAATAAAATAATCTGCTTAAAAAATAGCCTCAAAAAGAGGCATGATGTAAGTAAATATGAATCTTGCTTTAAAGCTGAAGTGAGTTTTAATGCTGAACCAACTGGCTATAGCATCAAATAAACTAAATTTCAGATAAGCTTGTTCAACTTGCTTAAAATTTAATTAAAACAATATGATATATTTTTTTATTTTTTATTTTCGATCACTGATAGAGATCTCGTTTTGTTTTTGGCATAGCAATTGCTACTACCTCATTGAGTTTATCGAAATAACCAAAAAAACCGTCGTAGTACGATGTGGGGGAATCAAACAATGAAATCAACTTTAAATGCATTATCTCTGGCTGTATTAGGCGCAGCATCTAGCTTTACTTTCGCAGACGAGGTGCCTGCATCACCATTCGGTTTGTCTTTTAGCGGTAGTGCAGCATTGACTTCAGACTACCGTTACCGCGGTATTACTCAAGCATTCAATGATCCAGCCATACAAGCAGGTTTCCTCTTATCTCATGAATCCGGCCTATATGCAGGAGTGTGGGGTTCAAATGTGGATTTTGGTGGCCCTGCACATCTAGAACTTGACCCTTATGTGGGCTATACAACCACTTTAGAGAATTTTGCCAGCAAGCCTGTGGTAGATGTGGGCTTATGGTACTACGGCTATCCAAGTGATGGTGACCTGAATTGGTTAGAAGGTTATGCTAAATTAAGCTTTAAGGATGTATTGGTAAAAGATGCAAGCTTATTAACTGCAGTCAACTACAGCAATGACTTTTTGGGTTTAGATACCAATGCTTGGTACTTCAATGCTACTTATAGTGCACCATTTGGTTCAACAGGCTTTGGTGGTGTAGCCAGTTTGGGTTATACCGTAACTGATGATTATGACTTTGGTGGTGGTGATGATAGTTATCTTGATTGGAAAGCTGGTGTAACTTACTCATTTGCTTCTGTTGCTGGCCTTACTGCTGAATTGGCTGCAGTGGGTACAAATATCGATACTGATGGTATGACACATGTTGCGAGCCGGGGGGTCGAAACTGGTGCGGTATTGACTTTAACCAAAACATTCTAATTTCTAATACTAATCTAAGTCATTAAAAACCTCCAAAGTATGGCTTTGGAGGTTTTTTTATTGAGATGATTTAGGGGCTTCTGACCTTTCATTCCCTTGCGCTGAAAATAAAGCATCGCTTTATTTTTATTCATATTGCATAAAATGCAGCATGATAACTCACGATTCCTCAAAGAACTTTCTGACCAGAAACCAAAACCTGAAAATATTTAGCCGAAACATGTTCTAAAGTGAGTTCAGGTATAGCGTTAAAACCAAATTTAGAATAAAAATTCGCATCACTTAATACCTCAAAGCCTTTTGCGCCAATCGTTTCTAATGGACTTGGTGTGGATGGAATCAGTGCTGAACCTATACCTTGCAGTTGTCATTCAGGTAAAACAGCAATAAGTGTTCCCAGCCATATTAACCCTCTATACCTGAAGAAATTCGGATAGCAGAGGTGGCAATATGCCCCACAATTTGCTGATTTAAAACAGTGGTTAAAGAAAGAGGCAGTGCATTTGCCTTTCGAAGTACATTCACAATATATTGCGCGATATGACTCCGAATAGTGCTGATCTTGAAAAGCCTATTCGATGACCTGAAATAGCAGCCCAATCAGCAAGATTTTCACTATGGGGCAGCATTTGCATTTTGGGCTAGCCCTGTTGCGCCCGATAAGACAACGCTTCGGTTAAATGCTGGCTTTGAATCTCGGAATGCTGGGATAAATCGGCAATACTTCGCGCGACCCGTAATACCCGATGATAAGCACGGGCAGACAGGTTTAAGCGCTGCTGTGCCATTTCCATGATTTTTTGTGCCTGTGTATCGAGAGGAACAAATTGTTCAAGCTGTTTAGGGCTTAAAGCGTGATTCAGACATTGCTGTCTTTGTATTTGTAGGTTGTAGGCTTCAATCACGCGCTCACGTACGGTCTGTGAATTTTCGACTGGCGTAGTATCTTGTAGTTCATGCGCTTGTAAGGGTGGCACCTCCAGATGCAAATCAATACGATCGAGTAGTGGACCTGAAATACGATTCTGATAACGCTTAATCGCATCCGCGGAACATTGGCAACGAATATCCTGATTAAAAGCATAACCGCAAGGGCAGGGATTCATTGCCGCAATCAGCTGAAAGTTTGCCGGAAAGGTGATTTGTCGTGAAGCACGTGAAATCACTATTTCTTTAGATTCCAGCGGTTGTCTTAAGACTTCCAATACTTTTCGGTCAAATTCAGGTAGTTCATCTAAAAAGAGGACACCTAAATGGGCCAGAGTGATTTCACCGGGTTTGGGATGTGAACCGCCACCGACTAGTGCGATCGCTGAAGCAGTATGATGCGGTGCCCGAAAAGGGCGCTGGCCAAAAGGGTGCGAGTTATTGGAAACTGAATAAATACTGGCAACTTCCAGATTTTCCTGACTGTCTAAAGGCGGTAAAATACTGGCAAGCCGTGATGCGAGCAGGGTTTTTCCTGAACCGGGTGGACCTTTAAACAATAAAGAATGTCCGCCTGCTGCGGCAATTTCCAAAGCGCGCCGTGGACGCAGTTGACCTTTGACATCGGCCAAATCAAATTTGTACTGATCGGGTGCAATACACTGGCTGGCTTGATATTGCTGGATGGGCTGTTGATGAGAAAGGTGATCACAGACATCTTTTAAATGTTTGGCTGCAAACACTTCAAAATGAGGCAGTTGAGAGGCTTGCTGGGCATTTTGTTCTGGCAAGATCAGTTGATGTCCTAACTGTTGGCAGGCAATCGCAATACTTAAAATCCCGGTGATGGGACGAAGTTGCCCATCCAAAGCCAGCTCACCGATAAACTCCAGATTGTCGGGAACATTTTCAGGGATTTGCCCAGATGCGATAAGAATCCCTAAAGCAATCGGTAAATCGAGACGTGAGCCATCTTTGGGTAAGTCTGCCGGGGCTAAATTGATGGTTAAGCGCTTAGTCGGAAATTGAAAACCACTATTGATAATGGCTGAGCGGACCCGATCTTTACTTTCACGAACTGCCGCTTCAGGAAGCCCGACAATGGTTAAAGAAGGCAAACCCTGACTGACATGAACTTCAACCTCAATTAAAGGCGCATGAAGTCCAAGCAGACCTCGAGTGTAAATTTTAGCAAAAGACATTATTATTGTTCCGTTATAGTGCTTTATTTTTAATCGTTTTGTGTCTTTTAATGCACCAAATAAGTGCTTATTTATTGTTCTTGATTTTAATTTCTAATGCTTCAACGTGTTTAAGCAGTTCATTCAGTCGTAAGTTGGCATTATTGAGTGCAGTACGTTGACGTTCAATTTCATCTTTTGAAACCAGATCCATCTTGGAAACAGCTTCATTAAGCAAGGCACGCAAATTATGTTCAATATCTTTTTTGGGCTGGTCTATTTGTTCCATGATTGCTTGTAATAAAGTTTCGATCATTGTTGATTCCCTAACGGTGCAGAAGTATGAGCAGTGTAGCATTGCTCAAACCTAGACTATAGCCCCCATCGATCAGATATAGTTTTGTTCGATAAGTAAAATCGTAAATTTTATAGTAAAAATGTCTGTTTTTTAAAGATCAGACTACGTTTAAAAGTATAAAATAGGTTATAAAGAAAACTCGTGCCGAAACTCTCTATTTTCCCCCAACCTTAGAAATTTTGGCACGAAATTTGAACATAAAACCTTACTGGTGAAAGAAGCCGAAGGAAACAAACATGAAGCTCGTAACTGCAATTGTAAAACCCTTTAAATTAGATGACGTGCGTGAAGCACTCTCTGAAATTGGTGTTCAAGGGATCACCGTAACTGAAGTCAAAGGCTTTGGTCGTCAAAAAGGTCATACCGAACTTTATCGTGGCGCTGAATATGTCGTTGATTTTTTGCCTAAAGTAAAAATTGAAATTGCAATTAGCGATGATATGGTTGATTCAGTGATTGAATCAATTACGCGTGTTGCAAGTACAGGAAAAATTGGTGACGGTAAAATTTTCGTGACTAATTTAGAACAAGTCATCCGTATTCGTACCGGTGAAACAGGTGCAGATGCTGTCTAATTTGGCACGAAGTTTGCTGAGTACCTAATAACTCAAAAAATACTAGGTTGGGGGATACGAATGAAAAAAATGCTCATTGCGCTGAGTTTGTCTGGCGCACTCTTAGGTGGTTCTGTTGCATGGGCTGAAGAAGCTGTAGCAGTACCCGCTGCTTCTCAAGATGTCACAGTGGTTGAAACTGCTGACACATCGCTCACAAATTCTGAATTAGCTGTAGCACCTGCTCCAGCTGAACCAACAGTCGTGCCTGCAGAAGAAAAAGTAAAATTAGATACAGGTGATACCGCATGGATTTTAGTGTCTACAGCACTGGTTTTGCTGATGACCATTCCAGGTCTGGCACTGTTCTACGGTGGTATGGTTCGTAAGAAAAATGTCCTCGGCACAATGGCACACAGCTTTGTGGCAGCGGCAGTGGTCAGTATTACCTGGGTGGTGATTGGTTATACCCTTGCCTTTGGTGAGGGAAATGCATTCATTGGTGGCCTAGATAAAATCATGTTATCCGGCATTAGCACAGAGGCCTTAACCGGAACCATTCCTGAAATTCTGTTTGTTATTTTCCAAATGACCTTTGCCATCATTACCGTAGCCATCATTACCGGTTCGATTGCAGAACGTATGAAATTCAGCGCTTTCGTTGCATTCATTACCATTTGGAGTGTGGTGGTCTATGCTCCAATTACCCACTGGGTTTGGGGTGGCGGCTGGTTGGGTAACGATGGCGCACTCGATTTTGCCGGTGGGACTGTAGTCCATATTAACTCGGGTGTTGCAGGTCTGGTTGCTGCATACATGCTTGGCAAACGTATGGGCTTGGGCCGTGAATCAATGGCACCGCATAATCTGACTTTAACTGTGATTGGTGCAAGCCTGGTTTGGGTGGGTTGGTTTGGTTTCAATGGTGGTTCTGCACTCGGCGCCAACGGTTCTGCAGGTTATGCCTTAGTGGTAACTCAAATTGCAGCGGCAGCCGCAGCAATTGCATGGTTAATTACTGAAAAAGTGGTGCGTGGTAAAGCCTCTGTATTGGGTGGTGCATCTGGTGCGGTTGCCGGTTTGGTGGTGATTACACCTGCAGCTGGTTTTGTGACGGTAGGCGGTGCAATGGCAATGGGCCTAATTGGCGGTGTGGTGTGCTTCTGGGGTATTACTGCACTTAAACGTGCACTGAAAGCCGATGACTCTTTAGATGCTTTTGGTCTGCATGGTGTCGGTGGTATTGTCGGTGCAATCCTGACTGCAGTATTTGCGAGTGAATTCATCATGGGGGATAAAGTCCCTACCGATATGATGCATCAATTATGGGTGCAAATTGAAGGTGTACTTGCAACGATCGCTTACTCTGGCGTACTGACTTTCATCATTCTTAAACTGATTGATTTGGTGATTGGTATTCGAGTTGAGGCGGATGATGAACGTATGGGTCTAGACTTAAGTCAACATGGCGAACGCGTAGAATAATAAAAAACTGATAATCAATATATGGTGTCAAACAGCCCTTATGGGCTGTTTTTTTTCCATATCTTGCGTAAGCCTCTACAAAGTGCAGAATTTTTGCTACACTCTAAATCCGATTTGATTTGTTCAATTAAACCGCTATGCATTGTCCGTTTTGCAACGCCGCAGACAGTAAAGTTATCGATTCGCGTTTGGCTGCTGAAGGCTGTCAAATTCGTCGACGTCGTGAATGTATCAGTTGCGGAGAACGATTTACCACTTTTGAAACCTATGAAGTGGTGATGCCTCGGGTAATTAAATCTGACGGCAAAAGTGAACCTTTTGATGAAGCTAAAATGCGCCGTTCATTGATGCATGCTTTGCAAAAAAGACCCGTCACACAAGAACAGATTGAAACGGTGCTCAGCGATATCCAACTACAAATTCGTCGCCTGGGTGAGCGTGATGTGAAATCACGCATGATTGGTGAAATTGTCATGCAATCCTTGTTTGCCCTCGATCATGTGGCTTATGTGCGTTTTGCCTCGGTGTATCAAGACTTCCAGGATGTAGAAGCTTTTCGTCGTCAAATTGAACAAATGCAACAGCGTGAACACTAAAAGAGTTTAAACATGTCTAAGTTAAGTCAAGATCCCATTCACCAAGATCAGGTGTGGATGCAACGTGCGATTGAATTAGCGCGACTTGGACAATACTCAACCAAACCCAATCCCAATGTTGGCTGTGTCATTGTTAAAGACGGTCAACTGGTTGGAGAAGGCTTCCATCCGAAAGCAGGACAACCGCACGCAGAAGTCTTTGCCATGCGTCAAGCCGGTGATCTTGCTCAAGGTGCAACCGCTTATGTGACTTTAGAACCTTGTGCGCATTATGGTCGTACACCGCCTTGTGCTAAAGGTTTAGTCGAAGCCGGTGTTACTAAAGTGATCGTGGCTTGTCCTGATCCAAACCCCTTGGTGGCAGGTAAGGGTGTACAGATTCTAAAAGATGCCGGCATTGAAGTTGAAGTGGGCCTGTGTGAATCAGAAGCAGAACAACTCAATCTTGGTTTTTTAAAAGCCATGGCAACCGGCATGCCTTATGTGCGTTTAAAAGTGGCTTCAAGCCTTGATGGCCGTACGGCAATGGCATCGGGTGAATCGAAATGGATTAGCGGTAGCGCTGCACGTCAGGATGTACAGCATTGGCGTGCGATTTCTGGGGTGGTGATTACCGGAATTGAAACGGTACTTGCTGACGATTGTCTGCTTAATGTGCGTCAGCTCAATGGTATTGACGATATCACCACTATTGTTCAGCCGAAACGTCTGGTACTGGATCGTCAAGGACGTTTACCGCTTCATGCAAAAATACTGCAGCAACCCGATACGGTGATGGTCATGGGACCTTTCCGTCAGGAATTGGCTGATTTAGGTGTACTACAGCTTGCAGTACAGCCTTTAAAAGATTTGCTGCAGACTCTATCTACACAGCACCAAATTTACGATGTACTGGTGGAAGCAGGATCAACATTATCGACTGTCTTTTTACAACAACAGCTGGTCGATGAAATGATCAGCTATGTTGCACCGACATTTTTAGGTCAAACAGCACGTGCAATGTTTAGTGCGGAATTTAGCCGTATGGCAGAGCAACTTCGATTTAAGCTCATGCAGGTCACCCAATTGGGGGATGATGTGCGCTTAAGGTTAATCCCTTCTCAAGAGACAGTATGAATTCAGAGTCTTCGGTTTATCATAAACGTCGTCATTCAGCACGTACCACAGACGAATATCTTTTCAATCAGCTTGTTCCGTATCTAGGCAACAAACGGCGTTTACTTCATCTGATTTTGGAAGCACTTGAGAGTACGGGAACCTTAAATAGCAAAAATGGTCGTGCTCCGATTTTTGCTGACTTTTTTGCAGGCTCGGGCGTGGTTTCACGTCTGGCGCGTCAAAATGGTTATCGTGTGATTGCCAATGACTGGGAACCGTACAGTCATGCTTTAAATAGTGCGATTTTATCCTGTACGGAAGCGCCGGCATTTAAAGAACTGGGTGGTTATCAAAAAGCCATCGATTACCTTAACCGTTTGCCGGAAGTCAAAGGTTGGGTCACGCATAACCTGTGTCCGCGTAATGATGAAATTTATGATCCGGCTCGTGATCGTCTGTTCTTCAAACGCCGTAACGGCATGCGTATTGATGCGATTCGTCAGCAAATTGCCGCTTGGCAGGCACAAGGGGCGATTGATGATGTCGAGATGTCGGCATTGCTTGCACCTCTACTTTATTCAGCCAGTTTTGTCAGCAATACTTCAGGTGTATTCAAAAGTTTCCATCATGGTTGGGGCGGTAAAACCCAAACCGCTTTGGAACGGATTGAATCATTACTCTGGCTAACACCGAGCCGTTTTTGTGCGGTGGGTGAACCGAAAAAGCCGGCAGCAGAAATGTGGTGTGTCGATGCACAGCATCTGGCCAATCAAATGAGTAGTTTTGAAGTGGATGTAGCTTATCTTGATCCACCGTATAACCAGCATGCCTATGGTAGTAACTATCACGTACTGAATGCTTTAACCTTGTGGGATCAGACAGATTTACCCAGTCCCGATACCAAAGGCTATAAGAGCGGGATTGACCGAGCATGGCGTAAAGAGCGTCCTAGTCAGTACAACTCTTCCAAGTATGCCAAAGATGCCTATGAGAAATTGGTTGCAACGATTAATGCACGTTATATTCTGACCAGTTATTCGACCGATGGTAATATTGAAGCGGGTGATTTGCTGCAGGCGAATCTGAAACGTGGTCGTGTAACTTTGCTCACGCAAGATGTGCCACGTTATCGTGTCAGCAAGCAACGTCAGTCGGAACGCGCACGTGTATTAGAGTTTATTGTGATTACCGATACTCATGCCAAATCGGGTCCACCACTGCGCCAATTATTGGGTCAGTTGTATCATTTTGCTGAACTGGGTGGTGTCGATACCACCGGTGTGAGTACGCAACTGGCATTGTGGTAAAACAAATATAGAATTAGAGAACAGGTTATGTTTACAGGCATTATTGAAAGTCTAGGCAAAGTGGAAAGTTTACAAAGCGTAGGCGGTGATGTCCGTTTGCGTATTGGTACCCATCTCGATATGTCAGATGTGCATTTGGGTGACTCAATTGCCACCAACGGGATTTGCCTTACCGTGATTGAATGGGGTGAAAACTGGTATGCGGCTGATGTATCGCGCGAAAGTTTAAACCGTACCACACTGGGCACATGGAAAGTCGGTCAGCGCGTGAATGTGGAAAAAGCGATGTTGCCTACCACACGTTTTGGCGGTCATATTGTCAGTGGTCATGTCGATGCGGTGGGTGAAATTACCGTGGTGCGTGAAGATGCCCGCTCCATTTATTATGAAGTGACTGCGCCTGCTGAAATTGCCAAATATTTAGCTGAAAAAGGTTCGGTGACGGTCGACGGGATCAGTCTGACCATCAACCATTTACGTGGCAATGTGATTAGCCTGAATTTGATTCCGCATACGGCTGAACGAACCAATATTGGCACTTGGAAAACCGGCGCTAAAGTGAACCTGGAAGTCGATGTTTTAGCACGCTATATCGAGCGTTTAATGCTCGGTGATAAAGCGGCTGAAACCAAGGAACAATCCAAATTAAGTATGGCATTTCTGGCAGAAAATGGCTTCTTGAAGTAAAAAATCATAGAATAGAAAACAGTCTGGTTGGAAAGTCAGACTGTTTTTTTTATTTTTATTTAGGTTTTTTAGTGGGCTGGGTAGATCATGGGGCTAAAGTGGATTTGTGAAAATGCTTGATTTTTTAATGCATATTGAACAATGGTTACCGACTTTACTGGACAACTATGGTCTGTGGATTTATGCCATTTTATTTCTCATTATTTTTGCAGAAACTGGCTCTGTATTTATGTTTTTCTTGCCTGGGGACAGTTTGCTGATTGGCATTGGTGCACTGTGTTCAACTACAGATGTGATCCATTTAAACTACATGGGACTGTTACTTTTTAGTGCTTCGGTATTGGGTTATACCGTCAATTACTATACGGGGCAGGTGCTGGGATTTAAGTTTTTTCATGAACATTCACGTTTTTTAAAACCTGAATATATTGTCAAGACCAATCATTATTTTAGCAAGCATGGTGGAAAAACCATTCTGGTCGCTCGTTTTGTTCCATTTGTCCGTTCATTTGCACCCTTTGCTGCCGGGGCCGGGCATATGAGTATGTTCAGTTTTATGCTTTATAACGTGGTCGGTGGACTGATCTGGATCAGTCTGTTATTGGGGATCGGCTATGGCGCAGGCAATATGCTGGGAATTGCTGTAGATTTATTTTAGGTTTTAAGCATTTAGATGATATTTGGATTTGATTAAATTGAATAAACAATCTAATCAAAATATGAAAATAAAAATAGTCCACCAAAGTAGACTATTTGGACTGGTCTGTTTCAGTGTTTGGTAATGGTGACAGCAGTACTTTCTACCAAAGATCTTAGCGCAGCAGGTATAGAAACAGAAAATTGTCCTTTTTCAGCTTCACGAGAAATATAAATCGAAACTGAATGGAAGTCGGCATGGCTAATCAGTAAGTCTTGAGCAGATACACGCCATTGTTCTCCAGCATTTAATGCAGCAATTTGAGTGGAAATTTGCTTCAAAATATCCATTTTTCTTCCTGTTAATATGATGTTAAGTATTAAAATAGCCTATCTTTAAATGTACTGATTTAAAGATATGACCATTCTGTGACATAAACATGTCATTTATATGACAGTAGAAAAATAGCCAGATCACGAGCCATGAGAAATTAGTGTTTTGGTTTCTCTGTTGATAAATCAGAATCTTTCAAAATATAGTCAATTTCGTCTTGGCTGGCCTGATGTAACTTGGCACGAAATACCGTCACCGCCTGTTCAATCAAGTTTTCAGCTTCTAATTCGAGACGTAAACGCACGCTTTCCAGTTCAGATAGCATGGTAGTGTCAGGAATTGACCGCATGCCTTTAGAAAAATTCAGTGCTGAGCCTTCAGGATTTTTATGATAACGTGCTGTATAAACATGCGTTTCATGCTCTAAATTTTGCCGGATAAAGGCCAAGGTTTGGCTTTGTTCGTCAAACTGTCGAGCTTCATCTAACTGTAAGGCTTGAGCATAGGCAGCCTGTTCCGCACGTTTATTTTCCAGCGACTTTTCTAGTGCAAGCTGCTTGCGAATGCGTGCTTCTTCAATTAATTGTGCCTTGCGCTCTGCGTATGCATGTTCAATTCTCTCAACAGAGTGTTGTTGTGCTTCTCTATCCTTCTCTAACCACTTTTGAATATTGGTTTCTGGTTTTAGCACATTGCAGACACGGTGCAGGTCATCAATAAAGACCTGACGAACAGCTTCAGGCACATCTAACCAGCGCTGTTTAAAATCTTGACCGACATTTAATGCCACCCCGTATCTCCTTATTGCAATTGACCGGCTAAAGCTTGAAGGTTCGTGGTTCAATACCTAAACGGCGATATTGTTTAAATTTTTCACGACCCAGTTGTTTTGCCGATTCGTTATTTTCTATGATTTCTATAATGTGACTAAATTTATCAATCTGTTCAAGTGCTTGATTGTTAAAATTAAACACAACCCAGTCAGATTGCTCTGGCAGTCGAGATGAAATACAAATCGTGGCATGTTCCTGATCAATCCCATGCGGAATAAAGCTGCTGGGATCAAAACTCCACAATTGTTCATCAAGCTGTTGCTGCACGTTTGTGTCGGAACAATACAACCAGATATGTTCCGGTTGTTTCAGAATTTTGCGGCACAAACGGCAAGTGCTCTCCACTTGCCGCTCATTACTTTTTTCAAATAGATAAAAGCTAACTTTAGCCATTCGACTGCGCACGGTTTGCCAGGAATTGAACCAGTAATGGAACAGGGCGGCCAGTTGCACCCTTGGTTGTACCTGAGTTCCATGCTGTTCCGGCAATATCTAAATGTGCCCAGCGATATTCACGGGTAAAGCGTTGCAAGAAACATGCGGCAGTTACAGCGCCGGCTTTAGGCCCGCCAATGTTGGCAATGTCGGCAAATGGAGAATCCAATTGTTCCTGATAGTCTTCGATCACCGGCATGCGCCATACGCGGTCAAAACTCGTTTGACCTGCAGCGGTAATTTCAGCTGCAAGTTCATCATCGGGTGTGAACATACCGGTTAGAACGGAACCTAAAGCCACCACACAGGCACCGGTCAAGGTTGCAATATCAATTACCAGCGCAGGGTTGAAACGTTTGATGTAGGTCAGGGTGTCACATAACACCAAGCGGCCTTCCGCATCGGTATTTAAAATTTCGACTGTTTGACCGCTCATGCTGGTGACGATATCGCCCGGACGGGTGGCATGACCTGACGGCATGTTTTCAGCTGCAGCAATTGTACCCACTACATGAATTGGCAGTTTTGATTCACACAGCGCGCGCATGGTACCGAGTACGGAAGCAGCACCACACATGTCAAATTTCATTTCATCCATACCCGCACCAGGTTTGAGTGAAATACCGCCGGTATCAAAGGTCACGCCTTTACCCACCAGCACGATCGGTGCCTGTTCGGTATTGGCCTGATATTCCATGGTAATGATGCGTCCCGGACGATCTGAACCTTTACTGACTGCCAGAAACGCGCCCATGCCGAGATCAGCCATTTGCTGTTCATCAAGAACGGTTACTTTTAACAGATCAGGATATTCTACCGCCAAGGCTTGCGCCTGTTCCGCCAGATATTCAGGGAAACAGATATTGCCCGGGCGGTTGCCTAAATCACGTGCCAGGCTTTGACCCGATTGCACCGCGTGAATCAAGCTAAGTTGTTGTGCATTTAAACTGCTGTTGTTTGCAATAAGATGAATGTCTTCTAGAACAAATTCATTTTTCTTCGATTTATATTCATCAAAAGCATAGCTGGCTTGAGTTAAAGCCAAAGCAAATAAATAATGCTGTTCGGGTGCTAAAGCAGAAATATCAATGCTGATCTGTTTGAATTTTTTTTGTGACGCTTTGATAATGGTTTGTGCAATTTTTGCTAATTTGGCCGGTTGAATTTCAGCTGCCTTATCAATACCAATAAGCGCACTGTTGCTACATGTCGCCACTTTTCCGATCAGGGGGAGCGATTCAGTTAGACTGGCTTTAAATTGGGCTGCTTCAACTAAAGCATTTAAATCATTGATTTCATAAGCAGTCGCTACCTTTTGAAGCTGCTCAGAATCAACTAATATCAACAAATATGGGCTAGATGCATTCTCTTGGAATGACGTATTAATTGTCAGTTTCATGTTCTGTATTCATGCCTGTGAAAGTTTGCAAACCATTAAACCATTGAAACATTTCTATGAATAGAGTTTCAATGCGCAACAACAGTATAGGTTTTATATTTTCACCATTCGGGTAAACTAGCGCTAGTTTTTATTAGCCTCTTTTTTGGAAGAATTAATTTGATTATTCGGCGTTATCTGGTCAAGCAAGTGGTGTCTACATCCTTGGTTGTGATTGCCTTGCTTACCTTGATCATGATGGGTGGTCGACTGATCAAGTACTTTGGCGTTGCGGCACAAGGTCGTTTAGATGTCAGTATTTTGTTCAGTATTATTGGTTATCGACTGCCGGAATTTTTAACCCTGATTCTTCCCCTGGGCTTTTTTATCGGCTTGATGCTGGTATTTGGCCGTCTGTATGTCGATCACGAAATGGCAGTCCTCAACGGCAGCGGTGTCAGTCGCCATCAACTGGGCCGGTTACTGATTCCGCTGGCTCTGGTATTTCTGGCTGTTCAAACCGTGTTGATGGTATGGATGTCTCCTTGGGGGCTGCGTCAGTTTGAAGAGTTGACCACCAATCAGGCGGTCAGAACCGGTTTCGATTTGGTGCGTCCGAAAGAGTTTATTTCCTCCGGTCCTTACACCATTTATGCCGGAGACCTGTCAGAAGACCGTCGTAATCTTAAAGATGTGTTTTTCTATCAACGCGCAGAAAAACCGGGTAAACCGGATGTCATGATTTTGGCGAAAGAAGCCACGCGTGTAGAAATGGCCAATGAAACGGCCAGTATTGTCGATTTATCTGAAGGCCGCCGTTACGAAATTTTTCCGGGAAAACCAAAATATACCCAAACAGAGTTTCAATCCTATCGTTTACGTTTAGAAAGTGATGCCGAAGCCAAATTTGAAAGTGCAGAAGTTGAAGCATTGCCGATTGGCAAGCTCTGGAACAACCGTACTGACCCTGTTGTGGCGAGTGAACTGGGCTGGCGGATCTTCGTGCCATTTTCAGTGCTTGTAGCTTTAATCCTGGCAGTTGGACTTTCAGAAGTGACTCCTCGTCAAGGACGTTATTTAAAACTATTTCCGGCTTTGCTGATTTTCGCTAGTTTGATTGTGGCACTAATGGCATTGAAAACCCGTGTCAGTAAAGACGAGTTGGGAATTTGGGCATATCCTTTGGTCTTGGTCGTGTATGGTATTGCGGGAGCCTTGTTCTCCCGAAAACAAAAGCTTGCGCCTAAAATCAAGAAACGAATTCAGCAGGCGAGGTCTTAAAAATGTTAGCACGTCGACTAATTGCCAAACATGTGACCAAAACCACGGCATTGGCCATGCTGGGGGCAACAGCAGTGCTCTGTGTTTTACAGGTACTGTTTACCTATTTGGGTGAACTGGGTTCACTGAACGAAGACTATGGTGCCTGGCAGGCATTTCTCTATGTCTTATGGGGTGCACCGCGCTATCTATATGAAATTTTACCGATCTCTGCCTTAATTGGTGCTGTACTCGGTTTAGGCACTTTAGCCTCCAATAGTGAACTGGTGGTGATGCGTTCAATCGGCATTAGCTTATGGCGTATTGTCGGTTGGGTGATTCGCTCCGCATTAATCTTGGTGGTGTTATCCTTTGTGTTAAGTGAATGGGTCATTCCCTATACCAATGAGCAAGCCAAAAGCGTAAAAGATCACCGCAGTGTAAGTTCACTGGGTGAAGTCAGCGGTTATTGGACCCGCGAAGGTCAGCGTTTTATATATATTGATTATGCCAATGCACAAGGGCAACTGAAACATGTCCAAGTGATCGATTTTGATGATGATTACCACTTGAAAGGTGTTTTAAATGCCGAGCAGGGGCAGTTCCTTAAAGACGGTGCCTGGAATCTGAAAAGTGCTGCGCAAATGGATATTTTGCCGCAGGGTAATTCAACTTTGATCAAAACCGATCAGCTGCCTTTGGCCTTAGCCTTGCAACCGAAATATGTGCATATGGTCACCATTGACCCGGAAGATTTATCACCGAGCCAATTGGTGAGCTTTATGAGTTATATGCATGAATACAGCCAAGTCCCGAAAACCTATAAGCTGGCATTTTGGCAAAAAGTCGGTTCGCCATTTGCACTCATTGCTTTGGTACTGATTGCATGTTCGTTTATTTTTGGGCCTTTGCGTCAACAGTCGATGGGTTTCCGTTTGGTCATCGCCTTATTTATTGGCTTGGGATTTTTCTATCTGCAAGATTTCTTGGGCTATGCAAGTCTGGTGTATTCACCTTCACCGGCATGGTTCGTATTTGTACCAATTGTGCTAATGATGCTGGTGGGCGGTTATTTACTGCGACGTGCACGTTAACAGACTTAACAGTGATAAAAACAATGTGCATGATCAGCTTTAGTCATGATCTGCACATAGAGTCTTGACTGAAAATTCGTTAAGATATCCCGATGAAATTGTAAACAAAAGAGTGTTCATTATGACGGATGCAACTGCAGGCAAAATCCCTCACGTATTGGTAATTATGGATGGTGTGGGTCATCGCGAAGCGGTCGAAGACAATGCTTTCTTGGCAGCAAAACGACCGAATTTAACTGCTATGCAACAAAAGCATCCACATGGTTTGATTTCAGGTTCGGGCGAAGATGTCGGTCTGCCTGATGGTCAAATGGGCAACTCTGAAGTGGGTCATATGAACCTAGGTGCAGGTCGTGTGCTGTATCAGGATTTCACCCGCATCACCAAGGATATTCGTACTGGTGCTTTTTTTGAGCATGAAGTTTTGCTTGATGCGGTAGAGAAAGCCAAAGCTGCAAATGGCGTAGTACATATCTTGGGCTTGTTGTCACAAGGGGGCGTGCATGCGCATGAAGACCATATTGTTGCCATGTGTGAATTGGCATTAAAACGTGGGGCAAAAGTGTATCTGCATGCTTTCCTGGATGGTCGTGATACGCCACCGAAAAGCGCGCAACCGTCTTTGGAAAAATTGGATGCAGTTTTTGCCGAATATCCGGGTCAAGGTCGGATTGCGACCATGATTGGACGTTATTTTGCCATGGATCGTGATAATCGTTGGGATCGGGTTGAACAGGCCTATCGTCTATTGACTGAAGGGGAAGCTGCACGTACCGCAGCAACAGCAGTTGACGGTCTGGAACAGGCGTATGCAGCGAATGAGTCGGATGAATTTGTGAAAGCCACCCGTATTGGTGAGCTGGCTAAAATTCAGGATGGCGACAGCGTTGTATTTATGAATTTCCGTGCCGATCGTGCGCGTGAGATTACCAAAGCCTTTGTCGAAAAAGAGTTTGCCGGTTTTGAACGTAAAGTGGTTCCCCACCTGTCTAAATTTGTGATGTTGACGCGTTACCAAGCGACGATTGATGCAGCTGTTGCCTATATGCCGGAAGCGTTGAAAAACTCGATTGGCGAATACTTGTCGAATTTGGGTAAAAAGCAGTTGCGTATTGCGGAAACAGAAAAATATGCCCATGTGACGTTCTTCTTTAGCGGTGGCCGTGAAGATGAATACCCTGGCGAAAAACGTATCCTGATTCCATCGCCAAATATTGCAACTTATGATCTTAAGCCTGAAATGAGTGCTTATGAAGTAACCGATGAACTAGTTGCTGCAATTAACTCGGGTGAATATGACTTATTGGTGGTGAACTTTGCCAATGGTGATATGGTTGGGCATACCGGTGTATTTGATGCGGCGGTACAAGCCGTTGAAGCTGTCGATACCTGCCTCGGTCGGGTATATGAAGCAGTGATGGCAAAAAAAGGTCATATGCTGATTACTGCTGACCATGGTAATGTCGAGCAAATGCAAGACTACAAGAGTGGTCAGGTACATACACAACATACCACAGAACTGGTTCCCTTCATTTATGTGGGACCAACTTCTGCGAGCATTGCTGAAGGCGGTGTACTGGCAGATGTGGCACCAACATTATTGAGCTTAATGCAAATTCCTGTACCGGAAGAAATGCAAGGTCGTAATTTGATTACTTTAAAATCATAAAATTAACACGATAAACAGGTGGAAGGATGGTTTTACAACGCTGGAAGATGGTTGTCGCTTTAACAACGTTATTCATCTGTGTGAGCCATTCTGCACTTGCGGCTGTGAAAAACCAGCCTGTCTTGGATTTTGATGATGAAGTCGAACAAAATTATGCTGAAGTTCCGGTGGAATCGATTCAGCAATTTGTACAAATTTATAGCATTGTCAAAGAAAATTATGTGGATGCGAAAAATGATGATGCTTTGTTTCAGCAAGCCATTCGAGGTTTGGTCAGTGGCCTAGACCGTTATTCTCGTTACCTTAGTCCAGAAGATTATAAACAGCTGATGCAATATACCGAAGGTGATATTGCCTCTGTCGATTTTGAACTGATCTATGATCAGCAGTTACATCAATGGGTGATTCAAGGTTTAAAGGATAAAGCTGATTCTACCAAGCAAGGTTTACGCAATGGCGTAACGGTATTTAAGATTGATGATCAAGAACTGAAGAAACTCAATCCCGATCAGGTCAATAGTCTGCTCAATGGCTCAATTGGTTCGACCTTAACTTTGCAACTGGCACAAAATAGTACGCCTATAATTTTGGTACGCAGTAAAAAAATAGAAACAGATATCCAAGCCAGCGTTTTGCATAATCAGGTTTTAGTGATCAAGGTAAAAGTTTTTCAGCAAGATACTGCCAATGAAATTAAACGCTTAATTGAAGATTATTCTTCTTCACGTCTCAAAGCAGTGTTGCTTGATTTAAGAAATAATCCCGGTGGATTATTGTCTGCTGCAGTTGAAACAGCGGATTTATTTTTAAATCAGGGGGTGATTGTCTCTACCAAAAGCCGTTCTGAAGGCGCTCAACAATTTCAGGCCCTACCGAGTTTTGAGTTTCAAAATTTAAAGCTGGGCATCTTAATCAATAACCGTTCTGCTTCAGCCGCTGAAGTCTTTACTGCCGCAATGCAAGACCATGGCCGCGCCTGGGTCATCGGTGAGAAGAGCTATGGAAAAGGCGTGGTACAAAAGCTATTCCCGCTTTCCAATGGTGCTGCTTTACAGATGACGGTATCGCATTATTACACCCCGAAAGGGCAGATGATTGAAGGTGTCGGAATTCAGCCGAATCAGCAATACCTGCTGCAACATGAGATGAAAGAAGAAAACTATCTTGAACATGTTGCAGAAATTATTCTAAACCGTAAATAAGCATTTATTCCTCATCGGTATCTAGGCCAAATTTCTTTAAGCGGTAACGTAAAGAGCGGAAAGACATGCCGAGTTTTTTGGCTGCCAGCGTTCTGTTCCAATGAGTCAAGTTTAGCGCATTGAGTAAAATATCTTTCTCAATATTCTCCAGATAAAGCTCTAAACCTTCATTCGGTAACTTTTTAGCAGAGACCAAGATGTCACTACGAAAAGCAGGGCTGGCTTCTTGCTGATGATCTAACGGTGCTGCTGTTGGATAACGCAATGGTGCGCTTTGTAAATGTGGTAAATCAATTTTATCTTCATCACTGAGCGTGATAGCACGTTCAATAATATTGCGCAGCTCACGGACATTGCCAGGATAATACTGGCCCAGCAAAAAGTTTTTCGCACGTTCAGTCAGTTGTTTTTGAGGAATGCTCCATTCCTGACTGATTTTTTGAATAAAATGATGCGCCAATAAAATAATATCATCACCCCGTTCACGCAGCGGCGGAAGGACCAGATCCATCACATGAATACGGAAGAATAAATCTTGTCGAAATCTGCCTTGTTGCACCAATGCATCCAAGTCCTGATGACTGGCGCTGATCACGCGAAAATCGACATCAATTTCAGCATCTGAACCGACTGGACGAATCCGTTTTTCCTGCACCGCACGCAGCAGTTTGACCTGCATGGTTAAAGGCAGTTCAGCAATTTCATCTAGAAAAAGACTGCCACCATGTGCAGATTGAATCAGACCTTGTTTGTCTTGCGTTGCACCGGTAAAGCTGCCTTTCTTATGCCCAAACAGTTCACTCTCCATCAATTCAGTGGGAATGGCACCACAGTTAATCGCAATAAAAGGGCCTTCATTACGATTGCTGAGTCGATGCACCAGATTGGCAATGACTTCTTTTCCTGTCCCGGATTCACCGCTAATAAAGACAGGCGCTTGAGAGCGGGCAATTTTATTTAAGGTAATGCGTAATTGCTGAATCGGCAGAGACTGGCCAATCAATAATTTTTGTTCTAGCGTATCTTCTTTGCTTTGGAAATTTTCGACCGGTTTGTTCAACGCTTTTTGTAAGAGTTGCTCCAGATGTTTCTGATTGATGGGTTTACTGACAAAATCAAAAGCGCCGGCTTTTAATGCCGCAATCGCAATTTCCATATTGCCATATGCAGTCAATACCGCTACAGGTAGGGTAGGAAAATGTTGACCAATCCATTCTACCAATTGCAGTCCATTACCATCCGGTAAATTTAAATCCGTTAAACAGGCATCATATTCGTTTTCGGATAAGCATTTTTTGGCCTGTTCAAGACGATATGCGATATGGGTCTTGATGCCCATGCGTGATAAAGACATTTGCATTAAAGTACACAAATCTTCCTCATCATCTACTAATAAAACAAGTGGTTGTCGTTCCAAAATTACACCCCAACACTATTAATTTAAAGCACCATCCAGGCATTCTATTCGAAAGCATGCGCCTTGTTTTTGTTCTACATAGTCCAGTTTTGCTTGGTTCGCCTCACAAAAACTATGTGATAAGTATAATCCTAAACCAGTTCCCGTGATTTCGGTACTAAAAAAAGGTTGAAATAAGTAGGTCAAATCTTGGGATGCCACCCCTGAGCCAAAATCTTGGACTTCAATTCGGACATTGGATCCATGTGAATAAATATTTAATTCAATATGTGAATGCTCAGGTGAATTGTGCCGAATTGCATTACGAATCAGATTAATCAGAACTTGGCGAAATTGTGCTTCATCAAAAGTAATTGAGATTTTATTTTGTATGGTGCATCGAATTTGATTGATGATATCAGATAAATCTTCCTGGATCATTTGTGGGATAAATTGATTCAGATGGATCTGTGCAGGATGTGTTTCCCTATTTCGCACCATATTCAAGGTGTCTTGGATGATACGGTCAATGCGCTGTGCTTGTTTTGCAATCATCTGACTTAATAGGTTTTGTTGGTTTGAATCACTATCAGGCAACAGTTCGTTGGCTTGAACAATAGCTGCTAAAGGATTGCGAATTTCATGGGCGATACTGGCAGACAATTGTCCTAAAGCAGCCAGTTTTAACTGTTGTACCCGTTGATTGATTTTACCCGCATCTTGCAGCATCAACAGGGTGAGGGTCTGATGCGGAACCATGAGTTTTTGCACTTCGATATGCATATGATAGCGGCTCAGCTGTGACTCGAATTGAAATCTTTCTCCATCTTGTAGCTGATCGAACTTAATCAGTTCAAACAGATCAGGTTGTGTTTTGTATAAAGGATATTTGTCATAGGCATAGAGTGGGGGAATGCCTAGCAGCATACACGCCGCAGGATTACTCAGTACGATATGACAGTTTTCATCCAGAACCAGATAACCGAGTTCAATCTGTTCCAGAATATAACGGTTCAGATTTTGCAGCCGATTGAGTTCCAAGGATTGAGAAAAATTTAAATTCTCCAGCAACTGGAAACGTCGTACAGCCACTTGAGCACTGCCATAAACCACAAAAAACAGAAATGCCAATAAGGCACTATTGCCAATATTATTTAATGAAGAGAAATCAAAAAGACTGCCTACAAATAGTTGATAAACAACACTGATAACGGCAATCAGGGTGATAATTAAAGCTTGTTGGGCATTTAAGAGTAAAGACGCGGCAAAAATGGTAATCACAAACAGGAGACTTAAATGCAGATTCGGACCATCCATCGCGAAAGTAAGTAAACTTAAAGCAATGACGTCGACAGCAAATACAAGCTCCAGTTGTTGTGGAACTCTGGAGCGTATTTTTTTTAGGCTCAGTAACTGTATGCAGCTTATCGATACTAAGCAAATCAGGACGTAAAGATAGAGCTGTGGATAGCGATAATCTGTATTTAAATGCTGGTAGGTGAGTAAAAAAATCAGCAGAAGACAGCTGGCAATGATCAGTCTGTAGGCGCCATACCAAATGCCTAAATGATACTGATTAAACTCAAAATTTTGGGTATGCTGCGTCATGCATGTCTTCTAGAAAGCTAAATCAAAAGCATTAAAGTTTAATCAGTCCATAACGAATGGCCAAATGGGTCAGTTTCACGTCACTATCTAAATTTAACTTTTCAAAGATACGATAACGATAAGTATTGACGGTTTTAACACTGACAAAAAGCTTATCGGCAATTTCTTGGGCACTAATACAATTCACTACCATCATCGCGACTTGCATTTCACGTTCAGAGAGGGAATCAAATGGCGATTGCTGGGTATCTGAAAGATATGAACTGGCCAGCTGTTCAGCAATGTCTGCACTGAAATATTTGCCACCTTGCATGACTTTATTGATGGCACGAACCATTTCGGTGACCGGTGCGCCTTTGGTGATATAACCTTTTGCGCCGGCTTTAAGCAATAAGGACGGATAAGGTTCTTCAGCCAAACCACTCACCGCGACAACTTTGGTTTCAGGTGCGCTTTGCAAAAGACGGCGCGTGGTTTCTACTCCACCGATGCCCGGCATATTGACGTCAAGTAAAACCACATTCGGATGATGGTGACGGACCAAGGTAATCGCTTCTTCCCCAGATTCAGCCTGACCAATCACTTGAACATCCGCATGGTCTTCGAGCATTCGGCAAATCCCGGTACGTACTAATTCATGATCATCTACTACTAAAACTGTGATCACCTATTTCTCCCCTCATATAAAAAAAGCAATTTTTTTGTTACATAAAGCAAAATAAGCTTGCAATGAAATGACAAAATTAGCAATCCTATTATTCATCTTTAAATGAAATGTTAAGCATAAAGGTTTATGCGTAAAAAGTGTTCACCTTTGTGTTTAAATGTAAGGCATATTTGAGGTAATACACAAATGTATCTTGCCTCCATGAGTTGAGTAAACCACCGTGAAAAATTCGAACAAGTCTTTAATACATGTGCTAAGTATGTCTATCTTACTTAGTCTGAGTTCTACCAGTTTTGCAGAACTTATCATGGATGCTTCTGGAGGCACAGGTCAAGCTGCTTTAAACTGGTCTTCTGAAGAGGCCAAACAATTACTCAATGGCGATGTTTCGACATTGAGCGAAGAACCAACGCCACTAGGTTCAACTAAAATTACCACTTCAGTGCGTAGTTCTAATGGTGTGATTAGTCATTCTGCACCTAAAACTGTACAAATTTTAGATAATTCAGGTTATAGCAATCAGCCTTCTGTTAACGCACGTGCTGCCTTGGTGATGGATTCACAAACAGGTGAAGTGCTATATAGTAAAAATAGTAACACCGCATTACCGATTGCCTCCATTACTAAGCTGATGACTGCAGTGGTAATTTCAGATGCTCGACTGAACATGTCTGAAAAAATCACTTTGCAATCGATTGATTTCGCAGGAGCGGGCGGTAAAAATTCGAGTTCGACCTTGCGTGCCGGCGATTCAATGAACCGCGCGGAAGCGTTATTGTTTGCATTGATGAAATCGGAAAATCCGGCTGCTGCTGCTTTGGCTCGAACTTATCCAGGGGGACGTGCTGCTTTTGTTTCAGCAATGAATGCAAAAGCAAAATCTTTAGGCATGAATTCGGCTCATTATTATGAATCGACAGGTCTTGACCCACGTAATGTGGCTTCTGCACGTGATTTAGGTATTTTGGTGAGTGCAGCTTCGCAATACAGTTTAATCCGTCAATTCTCAACCACACCAAGCTATGATTTTAATTTGGGCTACCGTGTATTGAAATCAAATAATACCAATGCTCTAGTGCGTAATGGGGGCTGGAATATTAATATTTCCAAAACCGGTTATATCAATGAAGCAGGGCGTTGTGTGGTCATGCATACCACTTTAAAAAATCGTCCAGCTGTGGTAGTGCTTCTTGGAGCAGATTCATCTGCCGCACGTACCAATGATGCCACCCGTTTAATGAACTGGGCGAGCCAACTTCCAAAACGTATTTAATCTTTGCTTTATGTGTAGCGAAAAAAAGCCCCGCAATTGCAGGGCTTTTTTATTTCTAACGATGCTAAAAAGAATTACATATTAGAAAGAATAGATTCTTTAACTTGGTTCATTGTCGCATCGATTGACAGCATCACAGCATCAGAACATTGTTTGATGGCAGTATCAGGGTCTTTCAAGCCATTACCAGTCACGGTACAAACAATCACTGAACCTTCAGCAATTTTTCCGGCTTTAATGTCACGGATGGCACCACCTACAGATGCTGCAGAAGCAGGTTCTACGAACACGCCTTCGTACATTGAAAGTAAACGCTGTGCTTCAAGAATCTCGCTATCAGTTAATTCATCAAACCAACCATTCGAATCACGAACAACCGCTTTGGCATGGTTCCAGCTTTGTGGATTACCAATACGGATCGCAGTCGCAACAGTTTCAGGGTTGGCAATAGGAGCACCACGTAGGAACGGTGCAGCACCCGATGCTTGATAACCCGCCATGATTGGAAGACCAGCAGGTTTAGGACCAGTGAAAGTATCTGTTTCAGCGTCGTAAATCACTTGCTCAAATTCTTCTTTCGGCTGATTGGCAACCGCTTCGGTATACCCCATCCAGTGTGCAGTGATGTTACCCGCATTACCGACTGGCAAGCAGTGATAATCAGGTGCACGACCCAAAGCTTCAACGATTTCGTAAGCAATGGTTTTTTGACCTTGCAAACGATAAGGGTTGATTGAGTTTACGATGGTTACCGGCGCTTGATCAGCCACTTCTTTAACCAAGCGCATGCCGTCATCGAAGTTACCGCGAATTTGCATGGTGATTGCACCGTACATCATTGCTTGTGCCATTTTGCCCATGGCAATTTTGCCTTCCGGGATTAACACGAATGCTTTGATGCCTGCGCGTGCAGCATAAGCCGCAGCAGCAGCAGAGGTATTACCGGTAGAAGCACAAATAATGGCTTTAGAACCTTCTTCAACCGCTTTGGTCACCGCCATGGTCATACCACGGTCTTTAAATGAGCCGGTCGGGTTTAAGCCTTCGTACTTCACATAGATTTCAACGTCTTTACCAATAATGCGTGGAATGTTCTCAAGCTTGATCAGTGGGGTATTACCTTCACCTAAAGAAATAGCACGAGTGGTTGCAGATACGGGTAAACGGTCGCGATAACGGTCAACTAAACCAGTATAACGATTGGCATTAGACATGATGATGTTCCAATTGTGTGTAGAGCTTGGCAAGGGGAATACTCCCCTCAACCCGATTAATTATCAAGCGATTCTAAACGAATTCGTACAATTTCGCCATGAATGAAAGGCAATGCTTGAATTTGTTGCATCGCTTCATCCATTTTTGATTCCACGATAGGATCAGTTAAAATCACGATCGGAATCAGGTCTTTTAAGCGTGGTTGCTGCATGATGGCGTCAATACTGATTCCGGCACGACTTAAAATAGTCGTCACATCGGCAAGTACGCCCATTTGGTCTTCGGCATTAATACGAATGTAGTAACCCGTGGTCATTTGTTCACGCGTTAAAATTGGTAAATCCGTTAAAGCTTCAAAGGCCAGTTGCGGAATAGTTCCGGCGCCATCTTCGGTATAAATAATATCACGCACAATATCGACAACGTCAGCAACCACCGCAGAAGCGGTTGGACCTGCACCAGCACCAGCACCGTAATACAGTGTTGGACCGACTGCATTGGCTTGTACCAAAACGGCATTTTTCACGCCGTTGACATTGGCAATCAGCTGGTCATCTGGAATTAAAGTTGGATGCACACGTAATTCAATCCCTGCATTGGTACGGCGTGCAATACCCAAATGTTTGATGCGGAAACCCAAGTCTTCTGCATATTTCACATCTTGTGCAGTGACTTTGCCAATCCCTTCAGTAAACACTTTATCAAGCTGTAATGGAATACCAAAGGCACATGAAGCCAGAATGGTCAGTTTATGTGCAGCATCAATTCCTTCTACGTCAAAGGTAGGATCGGCTTCGGCATAACCGAGTTCTTGCGCTTCTTTCAGCACATCTTCAAAAGCGCGGCCCTTTTCACGCATTTCACTTAAGATGAAGTTGCCTGTGCCATTAATAATGCCTGCCAACCAGTCAATTTTATTGGCTGCCAAACCTTCGCGAATGACTTTGATAATTGGAATACCGCCGGCAACAGCTGCTTCATAGGCAATTTGCACGGCGTTGTCTTCTGCCGCTTTAAATAGTTCATTACCATGTTCAGCAAGTAAGGCTTTATTGGCAGTGACAATATGCTTGCCATGTTTCATGGCTTCCATGATAACTTCATAGGCAGGGTGGATACCGCCCATCACTTCAACCACAACGTCAACATCCGGCTGACGTACAATTTCTAAAAGATCAGCACTTTGTTTGATTGATTCTGGAAGATCCAAATCAGGACGCGGACGACGTGTACCCACATGGGTAATTTCAATTTCCCGACCGGTGCGACGTCTAATCTCAGCAGCGTTTTCTTTTAAAAGTTTAAGGGCACCACCACCTACAGTACCAAGACCGAGGATTGCCAGACGAACTGGTTTCACGTCACACTCCAATATCTAATCAATTTTAAGCGAACCTAGATCATAGCTAAAAAAAGCATGAGACTCTAGGAAAGAAATCACTTTATCTTCAACCATAAAAAACAGTAATTTAACGAATAAAAATTAGTTATTTAAACGTTCTGCCAATTCTTCAGGAGACAGGTATCCTCCCAGATAAACACCAGCTTCATTGTAAATTGCCGGTGTGCCATTTACGCCCATATTCAGACCAAGTTGGTATTGATCTCTAACGGGGTTTTTGCATGTTGCTGGGGCAAGAGGCGCACCAGCAATCGCTTGATCAAAAGCAGCCTGACGGTCTTTGCTGCACCAGATGCTTTCCATGGCTGGCATGAACTGTTCGCCACGTGGCCATGCGATATAACGCACTTCAATGCCTTTGGCATTAATTTCGCTCATGTGTTCATGCAGTTTATGGCAATACGGGCAGCTGGCATCGGTAAATACATACACAATATGTTTGGTTTTGCCTTGCGCCTTATAAACTAAAAGATCTTCAGTTTTTAAGCCAGCCAGAAGCTTTTTGTTGGCTGCGGATTGTAGGTTTTCACTGACATTGTGAATTTTGCTGTCGCCCAAACGAAGCACGTCGCCTTGAATAATGTATTTACCATCTGCGGTTGCATAGACAGACGACATGCCTTCCAGGTTGACCCAATACAGGTTCGGTACTTCAGTGGCTTTAATATCCACCACTTTGGCATTGATATTGGCTTTTTTAAAGTGCTGTTGCAGGGTGTTAATCAAACGCTGCTGTGCATTGCGCTCGGAAATATTCGATGCCTGTCCGGTTGCCGGAGCGCTAGCCGTTAAAGTGCCTTGCTTTTTTTCATCGTTATTTGAGTTGGAACACGCAGTGATGAGCAGGCTGCTTGCCAAAGTGCATGCAATAAAAATTTTTGAGCGGGTAAGTGACATAAACAACCCTTTCTTTTAGCTATATAAAAATTGATGGCCTAGCATAACAAAAAAAAAGCCCGGCTCGTTAACACTTCTTAGTCTTAGATGATCAATGAAGATCAGACTAAGCGCGAGGGTGATGCGTGGCGTGCAGCTGCTGCATGCGAACTTGGGCAACGTGGGTATAAATTTGGGTAGTAGATAAATCACTATGACCCAATAACATCTGAACTACACGTAAGTCCGCGCCATGATTGAGTAAATGGGTAGCGAAAGCATGGCGTAAAGTATGTGGAGACAGTTCGGCCTGAACCCCGGCTTGTAATGCATAGCGCTTAATGGCATACCAAAAATTTTGCCGGCTCATAATGCCGCCGTGCTGAGTCAAAAAAACATAGTCGGTGGCAGATTTATATAAACTGGAACGTGCTTCATTGAGATATTTCTCAATCCACTCACAGGCCACTTGTCCTAAAGGTACCAGACGTTCCTTATTGCCTTTGCCGACAACGCGTAAATAGCCCTGTTTTAAATTAATCAGTTCTAGGCGTAAATTGAGCAATTCCGTCACCCGTAGCCCGCAAGCATAAAGTACTTCAAGCATGGCACGATCACGCAAACCCAAAGCTGTTTCAATATTCGGGGCATGAATTAAAGCCTCCACTTCTTGTTCGGAAATATCTTTAGGCAGCGAACGGCCAATTTTGGGGGTTTTGTGGGTCGCCACCGGATTGTCGGAGCGGAGTTTTTGTTCACGTAAAAACTTATAAAAAGAACGCAGTGCAGAAAGGGATCGGGCAATTGAGCGCGGACTTTTGCCCTGTTTGGTTAATGCCAGGAGAACATCAGAAATGTCATCGCTGGACCAATTCGGCATGGAATTAGAGTTGCATTCACTACATTGAACCAAATCAGACAGATAGGCATTGCGAGTATGCGGACTGACGGTTTGTGCAATTAAATAATCTCGGAAACCCTGTAAAAAACTTAAATGTTCAGGAATGCTCACCGGAGCAGGAATACGAGGTTTTTTATTGAGCATGACAGTTCTACATTGAATGAAAAATCCAAGTTTTTCTTGGCTTGGGTCAATTTAGAACAATTCCTTGCCAATGTCGATCTGAGAGAGCAGATGAGAATTGGAATCAAACCTTACTTGGTAATTATTCTCATTTGTTTGTATACTGTTCAAAATATTTTAGGATTAGATGCGGTGCGTTTATCTGATTTAAAAGTGAAACAAACGGCCATCATCAGCAAAGTCAATAAAACTTTAGATGGCAATATTTCTCAAAACGATTTGGTCGCAAGCCGTTTAGAAACGCTAGGGTTTGTTCCGGGCACAAAAGTAAAGGTGATTACCAAAGGTGTTTTTGGTGGCGATCCGATTTTGATTCAAGTTGGATTTACCCGATTCGCACTGCGTAAAGTTGAAGCTGAAAAAATTGAAATTAATTTTGACGGAGCACCTGCATGAGTGATGCGCTACGTATTGCCCTGGTAGGTAACCCAAACTGTGGTAAAACATCATTATTCAACCATCTGACCGGCACCCGGCAAAAGGTGGCCAACTATGCCGGTGTCACGGTCGAGCGTAAGGTGGGACAGTTCACCTTGCCATCAGGCAAACCGGTTCGTGTTCTGGATTTACCCGGAACCTACAGCTTAAATGCGACCAGCCCGGATGAAGCAATTACCCGCGATGTGGTGCAAGGAAAAATTGCCGAAGAAGGGCAGCAAGATGCGTTCTTGTGTGTGGTCGATGCCACCAATTTGAAACTGCATTTAGGTCTGGTGCTCGAGATGATCGAGCTGGGTCGTCCGATTCTACTTGTGCTGAACATGATGGATGAAGCGCGTCGCCGTGGTATGCAAATCAATACGCAAAAACTGGCGCAACGTTTAGGTATTCCAGTGGTGGAAACCGTTGCGGTACGTAATTCAGGCATTGAAAACCTGATGAATGCGCTCGATCAAGGTAAATATTCGACTCCACATACCGAACTCAGCGGATTAACTGGCGATAATCATCATAAAATCAGCACGATTTTGCATGATGTGGTGCAGTCAGTTGATCAGGAAGATAAACGCTCCGATTTCCTCGATAAAATATTTTTACATCCAGTCTTAGGTTTGGTCAGTCTGGCACTGATGATGTTTGTGGTGTTTCAGGCAGTATTTGCTTGGGCTGCACCCTTTATGGACGGTATTGAAGCCTTCTTTGGCTGGTTCGGTGAATTTGTTGGACAACACATTCCGCATCCTTTGCTGAACAGTTTGGTGGTTGATGGCGTGATTGCTGGAGCCGGGGGAGTGGTGGTGTTCCTGCCACAAATTCTGATTCTGTTCTTCTTTATTCTCGTCCTCGAAGAATCAGGTTATTTACCGCGTGCAGCTTTCTTGCTGGATAAGCTGATGTTTAAAGCCGGTTTAAGTGGTCGTGCGTTTATTCCATTGCTGTCTAGTTTTGCCTGTGCGGTTCCTGGAATTATGGCAACCCGCAGTATCAGCGACCCACGCGATCGTTTAACCACGATCTTTGTTGCACCGCTAATGACCTGTTCTGCCCGTTTACCGGTATATGCGCTACTCATTGCCGCATTTATTCCAGAGTATATGGTTTGGGGGGTGTTTAACCTGCAGGGTCTGGTGCTGTTTGCTTTATACATGGCCGGAATTGTCAGCGCATTGCTGGTTTCTTTTATCTTAAAGTTTTTCCAAAAAGACAAATCACAACATATGTTGCTGATGGAATTGCCAAGCTACCGTTTTCCCGACGTGAAAAGTATTTGGATTGGTTTGCTCGACCGCGGCAAAATCTTCTTGAAACGTGTCGGTGGCATTATCTTCGCGTTATCAATTTTGCTTTGGTTCTTGTGTACTTTTCCGCAGCCTCCAGAAGGCGCGACTTTACCTGCAATTGATTACTCGCTCGCAGGTATGCTCGGGCACGTGATGCAACCGATTTTTGCCCCGCTGGGCTTTAACTGGCAGATCTGTATTGCCTTGATTCCTGCCATGGCGGCACGTGAAGTTGTGGTCGCGGCACTGGGTACGGTTTATGCCTTGTCTGCAACCGATGATGATGCAATATCGCAAGGTTTGTCATCCATTATCAGCAGTGATGGTCACCTTGGCTGGTCGCTGGCGACCGGTTTATCGCTTTTGGTCTGGTTTATTTATGCACCGCATTGTCTGGCAACCTTGGCAACGGTGAAACGTGAAACAGGTTCATGGAAAACTGTGAGCTTTATGACCGCTTATTTATTTGGTTTGGCTTATTTAATGTCGTTCCTGACCTATCAAGTTGCGACCCACTATTTGGGTTAATTGAGTCAGGTTAAGTTGACTGAAAATAATCTGCACAGGAGATTGAGATGATTGAAGTTGTGATTGTTGCGGCATTGGTGATTTGGAGTGCAATTGTGGTCTTCAAAAAGGTATTTCCTCAGACGGCAAACTCAGTCTTCACGCAGTTGTCCAGTCTTTGTGATACGCAAGGGTGGCCAACACTGGCCAAATGGTTAAAACCTGCCATGGTCTCTGGCTGCGGTGGAAGCTGTGGATGTTCTGCAACGCAAGACAACACCCAGAAAAAACCGGAAGTTCAAGCGGTAAAATGGAAGTGATTTTCTAATTTTTGCCCAATTTAAAAAAACCGTCTTTTTTATGACGGTTTTTTTACGCGCGGACACAAAAAAAGACGCATAAAGTCAAAACAGAAAAAGCATTCAAAAGAGCAAAGTGCTAACATTTTGTCAGTTTTAAAACATACCAACCTATGGGGTAAAAATGTTAATTCAACGTGGTGGATTAAAAGTCGTTGCAGGACTCGGAATTTCAGGTGTTGCAGCAGTAAATTTCTTACATGAACATGGCTACCGCGTTGCAGTAACAGATTCTCGGAAGACGCCTCCGGGACACGATCAAATTCCAGGCGAAGTTCAAACCAGTTTTGGTCAGCTCGATCAAGAGATGCTATTACAAGCTGAAGAAATTGTGATAAGCCCGGGGCTAGATCCCAAAACGCCTGAAATTCAGGCCGCCATTGCCAAAGGCATTCCTGTAGTCAGTGAAATCCAGATTTTACGTCGTGCCACCGATAAGCCAATTATGGCAATCACCGGTTCAAACGCCAAAAGTACAGTGACTACGCTGATTGGCCTAATGGCGAAAGATGCCGGAATCAAGGTGGCAGTCGGTGGCAACCTGGGTCGTCCGGCTCTGGATTTAAGCAAAGATGATCCTGAACTGTATATTTTGGAGCTTTCCAGTTTTCAGTTGGAAACCACATCTAATCTAGATGCAGCAGTCGCAGTCATCCTTAATTTAAGTGAAGATCACTTAGACCGTCATGGTGACATGATGGGCTATCACACCGCAAAACACCGTATTTTTCAAGGAGTGAAAAAAGTAGTCCATAACCGCGATGACTCACTGACACGTCCATTGGTTCCAGATGTAACTCCGATGCAAAGCTTTGGTTTAAATGCGCCAGATATGAATCAATATGGCATCTTAAAAGAAGATGATGGTACCCTCTGGTTGGCACGAGGTCGTAAGCGTTTACTGAAAAGTTCCGACATGTACATTCAGGGAACTCACAATGTAGCCAATGCTCTGGCATGTCTGGCTTTGGGTGAAGCGATTGGTTTGCCGCTTGAGTCGATGCTGGAGACTTTAAAAACCTTTAAAGGTTTGGAGCATCGCTGTGAATTCGTAAAAGAAGTGAATGGCGTACGTTATTACAATGATTCCAAGGGCACCAATATTGGTGCGACCTTAGCTGCAATTGATGGTCTGGGCGCTGCCATTGAACCTCACCAAGGCAAAGTAGCAATTATTTTAGGCGGTCAAGGTAAAGGGCAGGATTTTACAGCCTTAGGGGATGCCTTAAGCAAATATGCCAAAGTTGCGGTACTGATTGGTGAAGATCGTGCAGTGATTGAACAAGCCATTGCCGGGACAACGACATTGCTTCATGCGGAATCGTTAAAAGAAGCGGTGGAATTATGCCAACAACATACCCAAGCCAATGATGTGGTGCTATTGTCACCTGCATGTGCAAGTTTTGATATGTTTAAAGGTTATAGTGAACGTGGACACCAGTTTGTTGCATGTGTGAACACACTTGCTTAGAAGAATGATAAGGAACGTTGTATGGCTGGGTTAGCTCAGACGACCATAAGTAAAATTAATCAGGTCTATAATGAGTGGGGAGCAAAAATCCCTGCTGAAGTTACACCGCGTAATGTGCTGATTTTTTGTGTGATTGCCTTGTTGTGTATAGGCTCAATCATGGTGGCATCGGCCTCGATGCCCTATGCCGACCGTCTACATGAAAATGCCTTTCATTATGTGATCCGACATGGTATTTCAATTTGTGTGGCTGCTGTAGCCGCATTTTTAACCTATAAAGTATCGTTGAATATCTGGTTCAATAACACCTTTCCCTTGTGGATCATGACCATTCTGTTGCTGACTGTGGTTTTAGTCGTCGGCACCGAAGTGAATGGTTCGACCCGTTGGATTCGGATTGCCGGCTTTACCTTGCAGGCATCCGAAGTCGCCAAAGTGATGATGGCTATTTTCACCGCCGATTATGTGGTACGCAGGGCACAAGAGGTTCGAAATAATCTATCCGGTCTGTTCCGCTTAGGTGGGGTCATGATTATCACTGTCGGTTTAATTCTGGCTGAACCGGACTTGGGTGCAACTGCGGTTATTGTCTTGATGATTTTGGGGGTGTTCTTTTTAGCCGGTGCTCCACCAATTCAGTTCATTGGTTTCATGGTGGCGATTATTCTAGGCTTAGGAGCTGCAATTATTTTTGAACCCTACCGCTTACAACGGGCCTTATCCTTTACCGATCCTTGGGCAGACCCATTAGGAACCGGTTACCAGCTTTCCAACGCACTGATGGCCTTTGGTCGGGGTGAATGGGTTGGGGTGGGGTTAGGGCACAGTATCCAGAAAATGTCTTATCTGCCTGAAGCACATACCGACTTTATGCTGGCAATTTTAGGTGAAGAGTTTGGCTTCTTTGGTATTAGCACGGTACTGGTGTTGTCCTTTGTGATGCTGGTGTGTTGTATCAAAATCGGACACCGTGCTTTGCAACATCAATATTTACGCGCAGGCTATTTGGCCTATGGCATCAGTATCATTTTTCTGCTGCAAATTCTGGTGAATGCGGGGATGAATATGGGTATGTTGCCAACCAAAGGTTTGACCTTGCCCTTTATTAGTTATGGTGGTTCATCGTTAATTATGTGTGCAGTGATGATTAGTCTAGTGCTGAAAATTGATGCCACCACGCAAAAAGCCAATCCGAGTAAAGAAGAATCAAGCTTCTAGCTTTTTTCTGGATGTAATTCTGATGCTCAATCCTGCTGGGTATGGGTTAATACCGTACTCGGCATTTCAGTCCCACAATTTAGACATTTCACAAATTCTCCTTTCGCTTTTGAAAGGGGAATCAGTGGGATAAAAAATAAAGAAAAATAATTACGTTGTTGTTTTAGTTCATAAGCACTTCTGCTTCTGCATACCGGACAAACAAACTGACTTTTCTCAATAACTTTGGTTTTAGGCCCGATTCCAAAAATAAAAAACATACACTTCTCTATTTTCTGAAGATTAGCTTTGAGCTTAGCGCATTTTTGATTTTATAAATAAGTGCCTTGCAGTTCTTTTGTGTGGGGAATGTGTTGTATATCCCACTGGGCAATGGCTTGTTTGAGCATGTGGGCTGGGGTGTCTAAATCAACTTCTGGCTGATGCAAAGCACGAATCGCTTGTTGTAATAGTTCGGGGGCACGCTTGAGATCGAGCGCTTGCGCCATGTTCTGTTTGGAAAGCTTTTGTCCCTGATCATTCATCGCAAGCGGCAGGTGCATATATTCAAGTTTTGGATAGCTCAAGATCGAACCAAGCCATATTTGCCGTTCCGTGTTATCCAGCAGGTCTGCACCACGCACTACATGGGTCATGCCTTGCAGATAATCATCCACCACCACAGCCAGTTGATAGTTAATAATGTCATCCCGACGCTTGAGCACAAAATCACCCAGATCCTGCTGTAGATTAGAACAGTGGCTGCCTTGCAGACGATCGTTGAAACAAATTTCCTGATCGGATACTTTGACACGAATGGCTTGCTGCTGAAAAGGCAGATTTAAATCTCGGCAAGTTCCCGCATAGATATGATTTGAACCCAGCATTTTTCGGGTGCATTGGCAGGCGTAGACCAGACGATTTTGATGGAGTTGATCGATGACTGCATCGTAGAGGTCTAAGCGGTCTTTCTGGAAAATGATTTCTGCATCAGCTTCGAACTGAAATGCATCTATTGAACGCAGAATATGCGCTTCACTGCCGGGATAAATACGCGGAATATCGGTATCTTCAATCCGGACCAGCCATGTGCCGTTATGCGCACGTGCATCGCAATAACTGGCCACAGCAGTGATGAGTGAGCCAAAATGCAAAGGGCCGGTTGGCGATGGCGCAAACCGACCCACATAAGCCATCCTGTTATCCCCCTCCTGTATTGAAGGAGGGGGCAGGGAAGGATTATTAAGCATTAACTGTAATTAACCGTTATTTTGCTTCTCTTTGATTTCTGCTAAAGTTTTGCAGTCAATACAAAGGGTTGCAGTTGGACGTGCTTCAAGACGACGCAGGCCAATTTCAATACCACACGTTTCACAGAAACCATAGTCATCGTTTTTAATCGCTTCAACTGATTGCTCAATCTTACGGATTAACTTACGTTCACGGTCACGGGTACGGAGTTCAATTGCAAACTCTTCTTCTTGTGTCGCACGGTCATTCACGTCAGGCAATGCAGTATTTTCATCCTGCATGGTATTTAAGGTACGATCCACTTCAGACATTAGCTCTTCTTTCCACGCCAACAGAATTTGGCGGAAATGTGCAAGCTGTCCTTCGGACATGTATTCTTCATTTTTTTTCGGCTGATAAGGTGCAATACCAAATAAGCTAGCAGTAGAACCACTTTCTGACGCTTTTGGCTTGGTTTTTCGCACGCGTTTTGTAGATTTTTCGTCTACAACATCAGTTTGTTCATCCAAGACTTGATTTTGGTTGTCATTCGCCATATAGGGCATTCCTCATCATATACGCATTATCTATACGCAAAAAATATGGTGATATGCAAGTGTTTTTATCCAACCCTTAGGAGATTCTCCTTCGAGGGCCGTCATCATATAGACTTTTTGTGCTTTTTGATAGTCTTTGATGCCTGGATTCCATCTATCACGCTTTGTTTTGAAGCCATAAAGTAATGGAAAAAAAGCAAAATGAAAAGTTAATAACCTGAAATTTCAATATTAATTTTTTGCTGATCAGTTTCGGTGCGATAAATTTCAGTTTGTAACTCGCCATTTGCTTTCAAATGTAGTACACGAAACCCAGGTGCTTCTTGATCTAGCGCAAAATCATCACTTAAAGGTTTGAACTGGACACAGGTTGAAGGTGTTGAAAAAAATTGAATATTTTGCCATGCATTCAAGGAGTCCTGATGAACATGACCACTTATGACTGCTTTTACATTGCTGTGCTTGGCTAAAATATCGGTTAAATTCTCAGTATTTTTCAGTTTATGTTGATCGATCCATTTTGACTGCATATCAAAAGGATGATGATGACATGCAACAACCACAAATTGCTGTTGGAATTTAGATAAAATTCGATCCAGTTGTTGCAGTTGCACATCCTCAATCCAGCCATCCGTTTTGCCACGCACTGCGCTATTTAGTAACACGATGCTCCATCTGCCAAAATGAATCGCATGAACCTGATTTTGATTGTGATAGAAAGGGAACAGGTCAATATTGTCATGATTTCCCGGAATTTGATAAAACGGGATACCTAAATGCTGCATAAATGCCAAATAACGGCTATAGGTTTCTTTTACGGGCACTTGGGCTAAATCACCGGTATGGATGATGGCATCCACCTTTGGATATTGCTGCTGAATGTGCTTCATCACGGCATGAAAGCTTTGTTCAGGGTTCATAGACACAAATTCTAAATCTTCCTGATTCATCAAATGTGTATCTGAAATTTGAATAATGGTCCAGTCATGCTGGTCGTCATTGTAATTGGATAAAGTCATGTCTGACTCCTTAGACATTCCTTGTCTTTTTAATATGTTGTTGCAACCATTGCAATGCCATAATGACCGGTGCATTTCTTAATCGACCATTGGTGAGGAGATTTTTAATTTCGCTGTAGTCAATCAGATGCAACTGAATATTTTCACCTTCATCCGGCATGCCAAAGACACCGCCTTTTTGAGGAAGATTAGCTTGTGCACTGTATAAATGGAACAGTTCAGAGCAGGCACCAGCAGATGGATAAAAGCTGAATAGATGCTGTAATTCATCAATTTCACAGCCTGATTCTTCCAGACTCTCACGGCGGATACAGCTTTCCGGTGATTCATCACCATCGAGTACCCCGGCAATGATTTCCAGTTGCCAAGGTGAATCCGAATCATCCATCGCACCCACACGGAATTGTTCAATCAAGGCAAATTTTTGTTGGGCATCATCATAAATCACTACCCCGGCAGCTTCAGGCCGGTGAATCAGCTCACGTTGAATGATAGGCGTATATTCAGTTTGATTAAACAAACGATGACAAAGACTGACTTTCTCAACCTGAATGAAGCCACGGAAAAGATATTCGCGAGACTGAATTTTGACTTCATCGCTATTATATGTGGCTTGCTTAATAATATTCATATAGCTCAGTCAGGATGAAAAACAATCACTCATCCTAACTGAGAATTTCATGAAAATAAAAGATTTTTTTTGCCAAATTAAAGCTTGTGATACAGTTTTTGGCCATGTTGTTGATAGGTGGTTTTCATGGTTTCGAATCCCGCGGCTATCTCTGCACTCTGTTCTTGGGCATGCTCAACCTTGCTTTGATTTTTCGCATAATCTCTCACGTTTTGAGTGATTTTCATCGAACAAAATTTAGGTCCACACATCGAACAAAAGTGCGCTGATTTATGGGCTTCCTTCGGCATGGTTTCATCATGCATGCTGCGTGCAGTATCGGGGTCAAGACTCAAATTAAACTGGTCTTCCCAGCGGAATTCAAAACGCGCTTTAGACAAGGCATTGTCACGCACTTGTGAACCCGGATGACCTTTGGCTAAATCGGCAGCATGCGCGGCAATTTTATAGGTGATGATGCCATCTTTAACATCTTTTTTGTTCGGCAAGCCCAAATGCTCTTTCGGTGTGACATAACACAGCATGGCGGTGCCATACCAGCCAATCATCGCGGCACCAATCGCTGAGGTAATATGGTCATAACCTGGGGCGATATCCGTGGTTAAAGGACCGAGGGTATAGAAAGGTGCTTCTTGGCAGACTTCAAGTTGCAAATCCATATTTTCCTTAATCATATGCATGGGCACATGCCCCGGGCCTTCAATCATGACTTGAACATCATGTTGCCATGCGCGATGGGTCAGTTCCCCCAACGTGCGTAATTCTGAAAATTGCGCTTCGTCATTGGCATCCTGAATACAGCCCGGGCGTAAACCATCACCTAAACTGAAAGATACATCATAGGCTTTCATGATTTCGCAGATTTCATCGAAATGGGTATAGAGGAAGTTTTCTTGATGATGGGCCAGGCACCACTGCGCCATGATGGAACCGCCACGCGAGACAATCCCGGTTAAGCGGTTTGCAGTGAGCGGAACATAGCGCAGCAGTACGCCAGCATGAATAGTAAAATAATCCACACCTTGTTCGGCTTGTTCAATCAGGGTGTCTTTAAAGATTTCCCAGGTTAAATCTTCGGCCACACCATCGACTTTTTCCAAGGCTTGATAGATCGGAACCGTACCAATTGGAACAGGCGAATTACGGATAATCCATTCACGGGTCTCATGGATATTTTTCCCGGTCGATAAATCCATAATGGTGTCTGCGCCCCAGCGGGTGGCCCAGGTCATTTTCGCCACTTCTTCATCAATGCTTGAACCCAGTGCCGAGTTGCCGATGTTGGCATTGATCTTGACCAGGAAATTACGTCCAATAATCATCGGTTCAATTTCGGGGTGGTTAATATTGGCAGGAATAATCGCACGGCCTTCAGCCACTTCCCGACGGACAAATTCAGGCGTAATTTCAGTTAGGTTTTTTGCCCCGAAGTTTTGCCCCACATGTTGACGTGCATCTACACCCTCAAGTTGGCGTTGATTCTCACGGATCGCAATATATTCCATTTCAGGGGTAATGATGCCCTGACGTGCATAATGCATTTGAGTGACATTTTTGCCTGCTTGGGCACGACGCGGCTTTTGAATATGGGCAAAGCGAATCTCTGCGGTACGAATATCTTTTAGACGTTCTTGTCCAAAGGCAGAAGTCAAAGTATCTAATCGTTTGGTATCTTGACGTTCTTCAATCCATGCTTCACGTACATTAGGTAAACCTTTATTTAGGTCTATGGCAACGTTAGGATCGGTATACACTCCTGAAGTGTCATAAACCAGAATATCAGGATTCTGTTCGCCGCCTAAACCCGTCGGGGTATCGGTCAGTTCAATGGCACGCACCGGCACTTGAATATCCGCGCGAGAACCTTGGATATAGACTTTTTTTGAAGCGGGTAAAATACGGGTGAGATCTTTAGCATCTTGCTCGTGTTGAGCAGAAATATCTGTTGCAGATAGATTCGTTAACTGGTTCATTGCAATGATCCTTATGAATGACATCAACGAATCAAGCACGACCAAAAACGTAGCAGATTTATCTGGTTTAATTTATTGAGAATATCAACAATGCAGATAGATTTGGGGCTTCAGTTTTTAGATGCTTGATTCCTACGCAGGTCTTAACCTGATCAGGTTCAACGGTACTTGTGCTTAAGTTTTTTATAGAAAAAACTGACACAATCTCAGCGAGCAGTTACTCGCGCTCCGTCAAGCGATGGACAAATATTAACATGCCCAAATACTAAAAACATTCACATTAAATACCGCTTTTATCTCGTTGTATAAACTTTTAATTTAATCAGAAGATTAAAGACAGACTGCATCACTAAAACAATCACGTGTTTTAGATAGGCTTAAATTTTGCAACGCTAAATACTGATCTAATTGTTTCAGTGTGAGCTGATTTTCAGACAGCGACTGTTGTTCTTTAAGGCTTAACTGAAGGGGAATTTCTTTTAAGCGCTGCGGTTTAGATAATTGTAGAAATTGCAGAAATTTTGTCGCTTGAAGTGCCAAATACGAATTTTTGACTTGAGCTAATTTTTCAATTTCATCCATCGAACTACTTTGGATTGCATATTTATCAAGATAAGTATCCGAGACAGGCGAGTCGTTCATGCCTTTAAATAAAAACAGGGTGTATATCTGTAGAAGATACTCTGCATCTTTGCGATAGCTGCTTTTAGGATATTGATTTAAATATTCTTCCCAAAATAAGGCACGGGTTACAATTTCGTGCGGCTCAATCATTAAGGTATTTTCAACAAATACGGGCATCATATTTTGGGACGCCAAATTTTCAATAAAGACTTGTTCCGCTCGCGGCATGTAGGGAGCAAAAATTTTGGCTAGATATTCAGGACTGCGACGATAATTGACTAAGCCTTTGCCTGCATCGAACAGCTCGATATAGGCTTGACCCTTATGTTTCAATAAATATTGGTCACGTAAATTCAGTTGTTCAAAATGGTTTTGTTGAATGGTGGGATGCTGAGCCAAATCAAAAGCATGCTCTTCAAAAGCCATTTGTTGCGACGGTGTTCTATCTACCGCTAAGAAGTTGCTATACATTTGATTAGACAGGACCAACAAATGCTGTTGTTCAGCAAATGTAGAGAGCGGCAGGCATAATTTTAAATCTTGATTGATCTGTTCCAAGGCAAAAGTGGTACGTTCCGCATTAATTTCTGCCATATTCTTTTCAATATTTTTGCATAATAAAGATAAATCGACTGTTTCATCTTGCCGCGATTGTTTTTGTACCTGTTCTGGCATAGGCTGAGGTTCAGGTTTTTGACAGCCGAGCAAAAGCATAAAAAAGACAAGAGGGAAGCATCGCTTTATAGAGAATATTGTTTTGAAAGAAAGAGTCATTCGATATCTGGATGCATACGGCAATGAATTTAGAGCAGTGTGGCTATTTTATAGCTGAAAAGGATTTTTTCTGTGTAGTATTGTGAAGGAGTTTAGTTACGCGGTGTGAGCATTCACTGGCATTTTATAAAGTATCGAGATAGCATCAGTAGATGGTAAAAATTAATAAAAATCATACGGAAAATTAAGGAGATCATTCTAATATTGCATAGTTTTCTGAGAAACATGCATGTTTGCAGATGGTCTGATAGGGTGCAGGGATTTAGCATAAAAAATGAATATAAAAATAGTTATCAGTGCATGTGTTTTACTGGTAAGTCCATGCAGTTATGCTTTGGATTTGGTTGAGGCTTATCAACGTGCAAAAACTACAGATCCAAACTGGCAAGCTGATCTTTTGCAGTATGAGGCAGATCAATTAAATCTGGGGATTGCGAAAGGAAACTTGCTTCCCACCATTACGGTTTCGGGAAATGTCACCCGTAAAAGTCAAGATGCGAATCAGACCAGTATTCCAGGTTTTCCTGCGGATGCTTTTAGTGCATCTTCCTCAACCACCAAACAAATTGCCATGACTGTACGGCAACCGATCTTCCGTTGGGATGCTTGGGAAGGTTTAAAGCAGGTGAAAACTTCCGTGAGTTTGAGTGAGGTCAATTTAAAATTACAACGTCAGGAACATATTTTAAATGTCTTTGAGTCTTATTTTAATGTGTTACGTCAACAGAGTTTAACCACTGCAAATCTACAAGAAGAAAAAGCCTTGTTGGAACAGCTGAATGTGATGAATGCAAAATTGCGCGAAGGTCTGGTGGCAAAAAGTGATGTTAGTGAAGCCAATGCCCAATATCAAAGTGCAAGAGCTAACCGTATTGCAACTCACGTACAATTAATTTTGGCCCAAGAGCAGCTGGTACAAATCATTGGACCCTATCGTGAAAATTTGGCGATACTCAGAGACGATTTTCAATTTCAAAAACCCTATCCTGCTGACTTGGATGCCTGGACGGCTTTAGCGCAGAGTCAGAATCTGTCCATTCAGCAAGCCCGGCTACAACAACATTATGCAGAAGATCAAAAGCGGGTAGAAAAAGCCGCGTTATATCCACAAATTGAGGCGGTGGGCACTTATGGGTATGCCAAGCAATCTCCACAAAATGTCATCTCCAGTGACGGTCAGTTTGATCAGATTGGTGTGGAAATGAACTGGAATGTGTATAACGGCGGGCGAACGCAAAAATCCATTCAAAAAGCTGCGGTGAATGTGAAAAAAAGTGAAGCTCAGCTGGATGCCGCAATTCGTAAAGCCAATACCGATGTAAAAAAATCCTATATGCAGGTGGAAACCGATCAGGCCAAACTACAAGCGCGTAAAGCAGCCATGGATTCCTCCGATGTGGTATCTCGAGCGTCCAAGGCTCAATATGAAGAAGGCTTGAAAACCTTGGTCGATGTGCTGTTGGCGCAACGAAATGCTTTTTCGGCCAAGCAAGATTATTTGAATGCACAATATGATTATTTAATTAATGTACTTCGCCTGAAGGCCTCGGTTGGAAAATTAACAGAACAAGATGTTGAAGAAATGAATGCCTGGCTGATCGAGAAAGTCACCGCGCAACCCAGCTAAAGATTTGGATTTTTGTCATGAAAGGTTCATATTAGATATGATTTAATATTGAACAAAATTTTTCATCCTGAAATCGCTGTTGTGGAGTAAGTCCCTTGCCAAATAATCCGGTGTTGAATCACCATATTTCTTCGCAATTTAATGAAGAATTGCAGGATGTAAATACCAAATTTATGACCATGGGCGGCTTGGTGGAACAACAAGTGGCCAATGGTATTCGTGCCTTATTGGACACCGATGCAAGCCTGGCGATTGATGTGCAATTTCAGGACAATATCGTCAATCGTTTAGAGACGGAAATTGATGAAGCCTTAACCCTGATTTTGGCGCGCCGTCATCCGGCGGCCATTGATTTGCGTATGGTAATAGCCATGTCGAAAGCCAATACCGATTTAGAGCGTATTGGTGATGAAGCGGCAAAAATTGCACGGATTGCCCAGAATTTGTGTGAAGAAGGCAATTCACCGCGCGGCTACATGGAAACCCGTCATATTGGCAATCAGGTACGGGTCATGATTCATGATGCTTTGGATGCCTTTGCGCGTTTAGATGTCGATCAAGCTTTGCGTGTATTACTTGCCGATGCCGATATTGACCGTGAATATCAATCGGCAACACGTACTTTAATGACCTATATGATTGAAGATCCACGTCATATTTCACGTGTGATCAATGTATTATGGGTACTGCGTTCTTTAGAGCGTATTGGTGACCATGCACGAAATATTTCTGAACAAGTCATTTATATGGTCAAAGGTTTGGATGTGCGTCATACCAGTGTTGAAGAAATTGAAGAAAAAGTTCAAAAACGCTAATTTCTGAATCAATTCTCAACAAAGCCTCAACATGGATTGAGGCTTTTTTATCAGGATCAGATTCATTAAAACCAGATTTAAAGCACAGATTCTAAAGAGAGCAGGTGGTTAACTATGCGTCTCTTCCTCAGGATACTCTTCAAAAGTTTTGGCAATTTTTTCAATGTTTAAACTCTTGGCCATGGCATCAAAAATTTCTTTATATACGCCTTCTTGATGATAGAGCGCGTCATGTTCGCCGTGTTCGGCAATGTAGCCTTCTTTCATCACATAGGTGTAATCGGCATCAATGATTTGCGACAAACTATGCGAAATCATAATCACAGTTCGCCCTTGCTTGATTTGATCCAGACTGTGTTTGATTTGCTCCGAAGCAATCGCATCTAAACTGGCGGTCGGTTCATCCAGAAAAATAATCGGCGGATTCTTTAAGAACATGCGGGCAAGGGCAATGCGTTGTTGTTGTCCGCCTGAAAGCATCAGGGCATCAGCATCATAGGCATGTGGAAGCTGTAAAATTTGTTCATGAATCGAGGCTTTTTTGGCAGCCGTCATGACATCTTCGATACTGGCATCGATTTTGCCATAGCGAATATTTTCAAAAATAGACCCTTGGAAAATATGATTTTTTTGCAGTACCAAGCCAATATGATCGCGTAGATATTGGGTATCAATGTCTTCTAGATTTATGCCATCGAGTTGAATCTCACCAGACATGGGCTGATAAAATTTATCCAGCAAGCTGATCAAGGTCGATTTCCCGGCACCGGATAAACCGACCAAAGCGGTGATTTTATTCGGTTGAAACACCATGTTGATATTCTTTAAGGCATGGTGGCCATTGGGATAGTAAAATTCGACATTTTTAAGTTCGAACTTGCCTGTGAGCACCGGTTTTTGTGCACCACTCGGCTCGATTTCATGATCGGCTTCCAAAATTTTAAAGAAGCTTTCCGAGTAAATCATCGCGTCATTCACTTCATCATAAATACGATGCAAGGAGCGAATCGGGGCGGAGACGTTATTGAATAACAGCACATGGTACATAATCATGCCGATACTCATCTGACCATCCAGCACAAAATAAGCCGTTAAAATAATGATCAGTACAATACCAATCTGTTCGATAAAGGTTTTTAAGCCGTCAAATAAAAAGCTGGTTTGACGGGTCTGCATTTGATTGTTGGTCAGTTCTTTTTGTAGTTTGAGCTGTTTTTCGGATTCAATCGATTCACGGTTAAAGGATTTAATCACGGTAATCGAGTTGATAATGCTGAGGATACCTTGGCTCTTTTTTTCACGTCCATCACGCAGTTTACGTCGCCATCCGCCCAGTTTTTGCGCTTGCTTAAAGGTCAGCCAAAAATAAATCGGCACGATACTTAAAGCCACCAAGCCAACATAGAAATTGGCATAGAACATCAGGCCAAGTGCTACAATTGCGCTGGTAAATAGCGGTAAAATATCAATAAAGAAGATTTGCACCAGACGCGTTAGCGAACCAATACCGCGGTCAATACGGGTTTGCAATTTACCGGCCTGGTTATTGTCTTCATTAAAAAAAGCCAGTCGATAGGTCAGGAATTTCTCAATGATGCCTTGGGCCAAATCCTGCGAGACGAAAATTCGCAGCTTTTCGCCATAAAATTTTTGTCCAAATTGCACAAAGGCATTGATGACTTCCTTACCCAGTAAAATGGCAGAGATGGTAATTAGAATATGCCAGCCTTCAGACAGTCCTAAACCTGCTTCAATCAGGCGATTAATATTATCAACGGCATATCTTAAAGTCAGTGCATTGACCTGTGCAGTGAGCGATCCAATCAGGGTTAAAATAAGGGTGGCGATGACCAATACGCGATAAGGACGGACAAAAGATCGAAGTTTTTGAAATAAGTGCCATAAATTCATATGCAATTTTTTTATTGTCCAGCTGGATTTCAGTTTAAGCCCGATTTTCTGATGTCACAAGCGCATACAATGTTTTGAATTGTGAGCAGAAATAATCCGCTAAAATAAAAGTGAATCGTACATTTATTCCTGACTCTGTATTTTCGCCCATGAACTTTGAATTGTTTGCACCTGAAGCTCAAGCCAATCTCTTGCCCTGTGACGGGATTGTAGAAGATTATGGGCTGATTTTAACGCCTGAGCAGAGTGAAAAATATTTGCAGTATTTTTTAAGCAATTTAGCTTGGCAACATGATCAGGTGTTTCTATTTGGACAGCATCATATCACCCAGCGCCAAGTGGCTTGGTATGGCGATGAAAATTATCGCTATCACTATTCCGGCACGGTAAAGCAGGCACATGTATGGAATCCTGCGTTATTTCGTTTAAAGCAGCATATTGAAAAATTGGTTGGACATCGTTTTAATTCCTGTTTGGCGAATCTGTATGAGGAGGGTACTCAGGGCCTAGGCTGGCACAGTGATGATGAAGCGACATTGATTTCCGATAGCGGACAAGAAACCGTGATTGCTTCTTTAAGTTTTGGTGCAACCCGTAAATTCAGTTTTAAGCATAAACACAAAGCAGAAAAAGTCGCTGTAATGTTACATAGTGGTCAGCTGATTGTGATGCGAGGCCAAACACAGCAGTACTGGAAGCACGCCTTAATGAAATCGACACGAATAGTTGAACCCAGAATTAATCTGACTTTCCGTTATTTTTTTTAAAGAATAAGGCGTAAATCTGAAAGGCTAAAAATAAATAAAGGTAAAAAAAAAGCTCATGCATAGGCACAAGCTTTTTCTCTGAGGATATCGCGCAAATTGTCATGGAATACAATTGGCTACATGAAGAACAATAATCATATTATGAGAATAATTTTAATATTACAATGGTTAAGATAAGCTTTATTTTGCATAAATTGATATTTGATTGAATTTTAATACAATTTTAAAGCTCATTCTCTCTAGATATTTCAGCAAATTTTTTCTCAATCAATGCTGCATTTTCCTGCAATATTTCAATCAGTTTCTCGAAATTAATAAATTCAAAGCGATTTTTAGAGCCTAATAAGGTTAAAGCTAAAGGCGGTTCCTTGCTGGAAAATTTCACCGCAATAGAAAGAGTGGAAAAATTCGGATCCACTTCTCCATTGGAAAAATAATAGCCCTGCTTTTTAATCTGTTTCATCTGTAACAAAAATTCTTCTTCGCTATGGGCAAATTTGACTTCAGAAAATTCAGTTTTAAAGCGCTGGTAATAATCCAAAATCTGTTTTTTGGACAAATGCGCCAGAATCACTTTGGCAGAAGAACCCTTATAGATGGGGCGAGGGCTACCACGACCATACGTCAGTGTCGTCATGTCTTTATACAGTTCGTGATGAATATCGATACATGAGTCGTAATTCAAATGCGTGAGCAGACAGCCGAATTCAGTACGTTCCACAATTTGCTGCATAAACGGAATACTAATTTGCACCAACGGATCTGTGGTACGGGAAATATAGTCCAGTACTGCAATCTTAGAACCCAGCGTATAGTCACCTGAAGTACCACTTAGGCGCTGTAATAATTCTGTGGATACCAGTTCTTTCAAATACCGGTAACTGGTGGGTTTAGACAGTCCTAATTCTTCACTAATGATATCGACATTAATGATAGGGCGAGACACCGAAAACAGATTCAAAACGGTGAGAATCTTACCAAAACTAGAAATTGCCATAAATACCTGCTTGGTCAAAGCATATAAAAAGAGAAAGTAACATGCATTACTTTATAACAAAAAATTAGCCAGAGGAGAGCTTTTGTTGCGACAATGCTGTATTTGTCAGCATTTAAAAATATTTTATTTCCAGCATGAGAAATTTAATAACACTGAGTAAAAGATACTCTTTTAATTTAATGAGTATTATCATAAAAGGATATTATTATTGACTTTTTGTTGGTTTATTGAAAAAATAGCCAGATCAAATATCTAATGATGAATCTTTAACCTTATTGGTTAGCTGTTTTTTCTATTTTATTTCGCATAAATAATAAGATGCGAAAATTTCTCCATTCATTTTGAATGACGATCATTTCTGATGACATATTTATACATGTCTATTTTTTACACGATGTACCTTAAAGGTAGATCGTGCACTTTAGTCGTCGTTAAAAAATCACTGTGGTGAAGCGTTAAACCTTAATCTGAGATAAGCCAATGCTGCTGACCAAACAATTACTCGCATTTCGCCCAAACAAAATGGATTGGATTTTTGCGACTAAAACTTTTGTGGCAGGCATGTTGGCGCTTTATGTTGCATTTTCTTTGAATCTGGCTTATCCGATTTGGGCGGTGGGTACGGTCTTTGTTATTGCCAACCCCTACTCAGGCATGACCTCGTCAAAAAGTATTTATCGGGTTTTGGGAACCTTGCTGGGAGCTATCGTCTCAATTGCAGTCACCCCATTTTTGATAAATACGCCGTGGTTATTTACCTTTTTCTTGGCAGTTTGGGTGGGATTCTGCCTGTATATTTCATTGCTGGATCGAACCCCGCGCAGTTATGTTTCTATGCTGGCAGGTTATACCACGGTCATTATTTGCTACAACATTGTTTATTATGCCGATACGGTATCTATCTTCGATATGGCGATCGGACGTTTTCTGGAAATCACCGTTGGGGTAGTCTGCAGTGCCATTGTCACCACGACTATTTTTCCGCTGAATATCGGACCGGCTGTGGAAACCCGAGTTTCAAAAACCATTCAGGATACCAACGCATTATTTGACCAGATCTTGCTGGATCAAAAACAACTGCACCATTACAACCAGTTACTTGGCAATATTACCCGGGATACCTCCGATATCCATACCATGGCGGTACATTTATCGTATGAGAAATCCAGCCTTCGGGGCATGACCAAGCCGCTTCAGGAAATGCTGCATCAATTAACCGTATTGGTGGCAAATCTGGTGGCAATGTCGGAACGCATGAAACAGCTCGACCAAATTGATATGAGCTATCGTGCCAAGCTAAAAGATGTACATGCGCATATTGCAGAATTTTTAAAAGATGAGCATGAGATCAAGCCACAAGAACTGAATCTTTTGCCCAGTCAGTATGAAGCTGATTTTGAGGTCTTGGTGACCGCAGCGCGACCTGAACAGGGGGTCATTTTAAATAGCTTGAAGATGGATATCCGGCATTTTATTCAGAATGTTCGCGCAGTGAAACTGATTTGGCAGCGCATTCAGCAAGGCGATGATTCCTTGCCTGAAAGTATGAGTCCTTTAACCACCATCTACCCGAGTTTGCATCGAGATCATGGCATGGCCATACGTGGCGGCATTTCAGCATTCATTATTATTCTGATTGCCACTGCTTTCTGGATTTTAAGTGGCTGGAAAGCAGGATTCATGTTGGCAGAAATGGCTGCAATCACTGCCTGTATTTTAACTGCCATGGATAATCCGGTACCGGCATTGAAAATGTTTATCCGGGGCAATATTTATGCGATCGTGGTGGTCTTTATCTATGCCTACGGGATTTTCCCGCATGTCACCACCTTTTGGGAACTGGGGTTGGTTCTTGCGCCATTCATCATATTTTGTCTGATGCTATTTCCGCATCCACCTTTAACCGGACTGGGCCTACCTTTACTGATGGGAGCGGTGATGGGGCTGAATTTTCAGAACAGGTATTCGCTCAATCAGATTACCTTTTTTGATGCATCGATTGGTTCGCTGATTGGTCCGATAATTTCGGTTTATGTGATTCATCTGGTTCGTGCGATGTCCCCCGATATTACCGTACAGCGCATTTTGGCTTTGCATTATAAGGCAGTCCGCAAGGCCTTGTATCTGCCTTATGGTGCCGAATTTAAACGGCATTTGCGTAGCATGCTGGATCGGATTGGAGTGCTCAACAGTAAAGCTGCTATTGAGTCACAAAGTTTAAAAAAAGATATTAATTTGGCATTGATCGAAACCAGTGCAGTAATTGACTTGGCGCGACTGCAGGAGCTGATCGACAAATTGCCCGAGCAAGAATCTATTGTTTCTTCGATTGAAGAGTTGCAGCAGTCGCTAGATGACTATTTCCGTGCCAAAGAAATGCAGCGACCGCATGCCGATATTTTACAAAATTTATTGCACAGTATTGCGATGGTTCAGTCTGTAACCGATGAAGTCGAAAATGCGGATGTTGCCCAGCGCCTGAAAATTTCACTCAACAATATCTGCAGCAGTCTATGTCATCAAAACACCGTAAATATGAATGAACAGAAAATTTTGGCAGGGAGCTAAGCATGGGCGAACTTAATCTGTATGGGGTTTATGTCCCGATCCTTTTAATCCAAAGCATGCTTGCTTATGTGCTGCTTAAAATAGTGATGCTTGGAACAGATCGACTGGTTGATCAGGGCTGGATTGTATGGCCGAGCATATTTAATTTGTGCCTGTATGTCGTGCTGCTTTTTCTGGTGCATTGGCTCTTTATTCTGTGTGCCATCTAAGATGAACATCACTACTTCCCAAATTGAAATAAATGAGGTAAACCTGAAATGACATCCTTTGATCTACGCAAAATAATCCGACCGATTGTTTTGCTGGTAGTGGTACTGATCGCGATTTTCGCCATTATCCATATCTGGAACTATTACAATTCAGAACCGTGGACGCGTGATGGTCGTGTACGTGGCGATGTAATTCAGGTGTCTTCTGACGTTTCGGGTCTGGTGACTGAAGTCTTGGTACAAGATAACCAAAGCGTTAAAAAAGGGCAGGTGCTGTTTAAAATTGATGTCGCCCGTCAAGCCATTGATGTCGAGCAAGCCAAATCTGATTTGGCCAAGGCCAAAGCGGGTTTAGCTGCAGCTGAAGCAGAATTGGCCCAAGCTCAAGCCAACGTGGTGGAGTCGGAAGCCAATATTAATTGGGCTGATAAAAATGCCAACCGCTATTCCAATTTAATGGATGGCGCGATTTCAAAGCAAGAACAAGAGCAGATGTTTGCAACGCGTGATCAATCGCATGCAGAACATGAACAAATGCTTGCAGCCATTGCACAGGCCAAAGCCCATATCGTGCAGCAAAAAGCGCTTATTGAAGTGGCGACCAGTAATCTGCACCTGACAGAACTGAATCTGCATCGCTCTGAAGTGGTTGCACCTGCGGATGGAACCTTATCCAATTTCGAACTGCAACAAGGTAATTATATCAAAGTGGGACAAGCGGTTGCCGCACTCGTAAACCGTCAGCAGTTATACATTGTCGGTTATTTTGAAGAAACCAAGCTGAATAAAATTTATGTCGGTGCGCCTGCAACCATTCAATTGATGGGCGATTCTGAAAAGTTAAAAGGACACGTCCAAGGGATTGCATCGGGTATTGAAGACCGGGAACGTAGCTCGACCTCTGGACTGTTGGCCAATGTGAATCCAACCTTTAGCTGGGTGCGTTTGGCACAGCGCGTACCGGTAAAAATTGTCCTGGATGAAATGCCGAAAAATGAATTGGCTTTTGTCGCTGGACGTACTGCAACCATTCATATTGAAAAAGCCGCCAAGTAATCAAATTTATTATTCATTTCAATAAAAAAGCCATTCAGTGTTGAATGGCTTTTTTACATCATTAATGTTTCATAAAACTAGGGCTTAAGCCCTTCAGGATTGCGATACCAGCTTTCAATAAAAAGTGCCGCTGCAACACTGTCCGCAGACAGATTTTTTGCGCGGCCTTGGGCTTGATAATGACCCAGTTCATCACGCGCTTCACGGGTGGTCAAGCGCTCGTCCACCATCAAGGTTTCAATATTGGTTTGATGGCGCAAACGGCGGGCAAACTTGCGTGAACGTGCCGAAAGTTCAGATTCGCTATCATCCATATTCAACGGCAATCCCACTAAAAATAAAGTAGGCTGATACTGTTTCACAATTTTCAGTAATTCATCCCAGTTCGGAATGCCATCTTTCATCGGAAATAGGGCAAGCGGATTGGCACTTTCAATCATTGATTGACCGACCGCCATGCCCATTTTTTGTGTACCAAAATCAAATGCCATAATCAGTTGGGGTTGTGATAAATCAGGCATGTCCAATCTCTGATGAAAGCCAGGTACGGTCTACGCCCATTTTTTTATAGGCAGCATCCCAACGGTCGTCATAAGGTAAGTTAAAAATTAAATCCATATCCGAATCACAGATGAGCCAGTCGCCACGTGCCAGTTCTTTTTCAAGCTGGTTTTTGCCCCAACTGGCATAACCCAAGGCAATTTGATAACGCCCAACGCCTTCGTTATGTGCAATGGCATCCAGGATATCTTTAGATGTGGTAATACAGACATTATCACCCACGGCAATGGATGAATGCCAGGTCGGCTGACCGGTATGCAGTACAAAGCCTGCTTCCGGGCGTAATGGTCCACCCTCTAATACCTCATGGGGATTGACATTATCCGCTTCAATTTCCAGATCATTCAGTAATTCTTTGATTGAAAGACCAGTAGGGCGGTTAAGGATAATGCCTTGAGCACCATCTTCATCATGTCGGACCAAATAAATGACCGTACTAGCAAAAAAATCATCGGCTGAATCAGGAGGTGCAATCAGACAGCGATGTGTTAGATATTGTTTAGTCATCTAAGCCATTTCCTCCTTAAAATCAGAAAAATCTGATTAAATTAATAATAATGCTTTTATGCGTAACTTACTTAACTAATTGAGTTTCGCCGATAATTTTATGGGATTTACCCTACAAAATTATACCTGATGAAACTTAAGTTGACGTAATTGCTTGGCATGTTGCAGGGTCGTGTCGTTAATTTCCACTCCACCGGTCATACGCGCCAGTTCATCAATTCGTTGTTCTTCGCTCAGATCAATAATGGTACTGCTTGCAGGATCCGTTTGGCGCTTCTTCACCAGCAGGTGTTGATCGGATTGTGCAGCAACCTGAGCTTGATGGGTGATACATAAAATCTGTACATGTCGGGCTAAACCTGCCAACAAGCGTCCCACCATTTCTGCCGTACCGCCACTGATGCCGACATCAATTTCATCAAAGACCAAGACTTCGGACTCGGTCTTTTCCGCATTCATCACTTGCATGACTAAAGCAATACGTGACAGTTCACCACCGGATGCGACACGTGCCAAAGGCTGTGCCGGAATACCTTTATTGGCAGTAAACATCAGCTGAATAAAGCTGAGGCCTTCTGATGACGCCTGTTCCAGCGCTTCAAACTTGAATTCAAAATAAGCTTCCGGCAACGCCAGTTGCTTCACTTGTTCGGTGAGTTTTTTCGCTAAAGGAGTCGCAGCTTCGCGACGAATCTCATCTAAGTGTTGGGCTTTGGCTAAAAAGTCTTGATGAGACAATTCCACTTGTTCAGCTAAAGTTTCAGGATCTTCCAGCTGATGCAGCTGTTCAAGTTCAGCCTGCCATGCTTCATATTCTTTTTTCAAGCTTTCAGGCTGGCTACGGTATTTACGCGCTAAACGGTGGAAGACTTCCAGTTGCGAATTCAGCTCTTCCATGCGTTCAGGATCAAAACTTTGACGGTCAATAAAGAGATGCAAATTTGCCGTTGCATCGGCCAGTTCACTTTGCGCATTGAGTAATGAGTTATAAATTTCCGCGAGTTGTTCACTCCGACCGGCATGCGTTTCGAGGCGGCGAATAATCGAAGAAATTTCCTGGGTAATATTGGGTTCTGCTTCATCCAGCACATTTAAACTATAACTACAATCCAGCATGATATGTTCATGGTGACTTAAACGGTCGAACTCTTGCTCAATCTCTTTATAGTCAATATGAGTAATTTCTTCGAGTTCTTCGAGCTGTAATTCCAGGGTTTCGATGCGTTGTTTACGGGTCGCTTGTGCATCCAATGCAGCTTGATGCTGGCGAATATCTTTTTGCCAGGTGCTGTAGGCGTCCCGGACATCTTGTGCCGGTTGATAAAAGTTGTTGTAACGGTCTAGCCAGTGCTTGGGATAAGGATGTTCCAGCAATTGTTGCTGACTATGCTGACTATACAGCTGTACCAGTAAACGACCAATTTCTTTCAGTTCAGCCAAACTGCTTGGGCGACCGTTAATCCAGGCTTTACTGCGACCCGTCGCAAAAATCACCCGTCTTAAATGGATTTCGCCAGATTCATCATCCAGCTCATGTGTTTTAAGCCATTCAGCTTCGGGACTTTGTTCTTTATAACTAAAAACAGCCGTGACATCGGCTTTGTCGGAGCCAAAACGGACATAATTGGTATCGGTGCGTTCACCCAAACAGGCAGACAGGGCATCCAGCAATAAAGATTTACCCGCACCTGTCTCACCGGTCAGAACATTGAAACCTGGTTCAATATCAATGGCTAAATGATCGGCTAAAGCAAAGTTGATCAGAGTTAAGTGTGTCAGCATAAACGCATCCGGGCTGCGAAAAGTTTTAATCTAAGATAGTGAAATTTTGTTTTGGTCACAAGCCAGCTTTATTTTTAAGATGACGTAAAACATCACTATTTTACCCGATATTTATAATGAAAATACCTTTTACCGAAGATACCCTATAAAAACAACATCTGCTGCAATTGAATTCACTATTACTCCGCTATTCGTGAACATGTTGCCAAGCCTGCCAGAATAGGAATTACACAGATAAACTTATGTGAGTTATGCTCAAATACTCTGCGTGAGTTAGATCAGTGTATCCAGTTCATTTCAGAAATATTGTTCAGCTGCGATATTTTTCATCTGATTGAAAACAAGTTGCACGATCATACAAAAATGACTCAATTGCTGTGGGTGCACCTCCTGGATCGTCATTTTTGAGAGGGTATCTTGGGGCGGGCTTTAAATAGCAAATTGTGTCAGCCCGCTTGGCTTTAGACCGATAGAAAATTACTAGGTTGAGGTTGATTATTTTGCTACAAGAATTGCTTATTGGGGCTGCGAATAAACCTTTAGTCGATACAATACAAAAACTTATTTGTGCTTATGCTAAGCTTGATTTAGACTCTCGCAAACTCGTGCTAAATCTTGCGCTGATTGATGCAGAACAAGAACTGCAATAATTTGTAAAATATTGATTTAGCCGTATGAAACACCGATTGATTAGTGGCATGCAGCTCTTTAAACTACATCAATCAAAAATTATAAATGCGCATTATCTGGAGAATACGCATGTCAAATCAGTTTGATCATGTTTCTGTTATCAAAAAATCGAATGTTTACTTCGGCGGTTCATGTATTAGTCATACCGTACAATTCGAAGATGGCACAAAAAAGACACTCGGGGTAATTTTACCGACTGAACAGGCGCTGACTTTCGAAACGCATGTACCTGAACGGATGGAAATTATTTCAGGTGAATGCCGTGTCCAAATCGCGGATAAAATCGAGAGTGAATTGTTCCGTGCAGGGCAGTCTTTTTATGTCCCAGGCAATAGCCGTTTTAAAATTGAGACCGATGAAGTGCTGGATTATGTTTGCCATTTAGAAGGCTAAACATAAGTCGGACTAAGGCAAAGAAATTTTAGCCTGAATCAGTTAAACTAGATTTAAGCATCAATCCTGTAAAGTCAGCTTTGCAGGATTTTTCTTTTTTACCTTGTATAAATACATTTTAGAGGCCGTTCATGGCAAAAACCGAATATTTTTATGGCGTTCACTCAGTGGAGTCATTACTTGAGCTTGAGCCAGAGCGTGTACTTACTTTATTTACGCTAAAAGGTCGTGACGATCAGCGTTTAAAAAATGTTTTGGCTTTGGCAGATCCTTTTGGCATCAGTGTGCAACAAGCCAGTCGTGAAAAACTGGAAAAATTGGCAGGTCAGCCTTTTCATCAGGGGGTAGTTGCCGCTGTTCGTCCTCATCCAACCTTGAATGAACAGGATCTGGATGATTTACTGAAACAAAATCCTCAAGCCTTGTTGTTGGCTTTAGACCAGGTTACTGATCCACATAACTTGGGTGCGTGTATTCGTACCGCAGCGGCAATGGGTGTTGAAGCGGTAATTGTATCGCGTGATCGTTCTGCAAGCTTAACCCCCACAGCACGTAAAATTGCTGCAGGCGGTGCAGAAAAAGTCAAGTTTATTCAAGTGACCAATCTTGCACGTACCTTGAGTAACATCAAAGATGAATTCAATGTACGGGTTGTCGGTACCATGCTCGATGAAAAAGCATTACCGGTGCAGCAGTTTGACTTTACCGGAACAGGCATCTGTCTGGTGATGGGCGCTGAAGATACAGGTTTACGTCCAATTACTCAGTCACAGTGTGATCAAACGGTTTACATTCCTATGGCAGGAAACTTGCAAAGTTTAAATGTCAGTGTGGCAACCGGTATGGCTTTATATGAAGCTTGCCGTCAACGTAATGTGTAATTTTATTATTTAAGTTTAAAAGTTGTTGGTTATGTCTCCCCGGTCTCAAGGTTATCTCTATATCGCTATTACCATGTGTATTTGGGGAGGATTTACCATTACGTCCCGCTTAAATGCACAGTGGGGGATCAGCGCTTGGGATATCACGGCTTTACGTTTTGCTCTGGCCTTTTGTATTTTAATGCCGATCTTGATCTATAAAAAAGACCTGACCTTTTTATGCAAAAAAGAACCTTTTCTTTTGGCGATGATTGGCGGGGTCGGATACTGTTTGACCTCGTATAGTGCATTTCATTATGTACCTGCAGCCCATGCAGCTATTTTTTTAAATGGCTGCATTCCTTTGTGTACAGCACTTGCCGGATTTTTCCTCTTTAAACATCCTTTTGATAAACATACCTGGATCAGTCTGATTATTATGCTCGCTGCCATCAGTGCAATGAGCTTTTTGATGTATCAGGAAACAGGCGTAGCTTTTGGCTTTGGAGACATGCTGTTTTTGTTGAGTGCAGTCTGGTGGGGTGTTTTTACCGTCTTATTGCGGCAATGGAAACTTTCGGCATGGCATTCCATGGCCGGTGTCGCCATCTGGTCAGCGATCGTTTATGTGCCGATTTATTTACTATTTTTACCAAAAAATTTAACCGAACCTGAGCCGCTCCATTTATTGATGCAGGTCATTTTTCACGGTATTTTTGTGGTGATTGTGGCGACACTGACTTATGTCGAAGCCATCAAGCGACTGGGTGCTTTCAAGACCGGCAGTATCGTGACTTTGGCTCCTTTTATGGCAGCCATTCTAGCTGTGCCGCTATTAGGTGAACCTTTAAGTCTGGCGATTATGTGTGGCTTAATCGGTATGGCGATTGGTGCTTTGCAACCGTGGCGCTGGATCATGCATAAAGACAGTTTGCAGCAGCGACTTGATCAACAAAAAAAGCAGTCTTAATCGGCTGCTTTTTTTTGCCTGCTGCGTTCTAAATAAGCATGATGCAACGGTTTTAAATGGTTATATAAATGCTCAAGATGTCCGTCATTCAGCACGATATCGTCGGCCAGGCTTCGTTTCTGCTGACGTGGCATTTGTGCCTGAATAATTTTCTGAATCTGTTCAATGGATTGGCCATCACGTTGGCTGGCGCGCTGAATTTGTAAATCTTCAGTTGCATCAATGAGTAAGGTATGGTCAGTTAATTCATGTTGATTGGTTTCAAACAGCAGGGGAGAAACCAGAATGGCATAGGGACTGGTTGAGGTATGCAGTTGTTGAATAATGGATTGACGGATAGCAGGGTGGGTGATGCTTTCCAGTAATTTACGTGCGTTCGGATCTATAAAAATATGGTCACGTAAAGCACGGCGATTCAGTTCTCCATTGTCTAACAGAACCCAATCCCCAAATGCAGCATGAATTTGTTGTAACGCAGGTTGTCCTTTTTCTACAATCTTACGTGCCACTAGGTCTGCATCAACAACAGTGATGCCTTGGGCTTCAAACCATGTACTTGCTGCAGATTTTCCGCTGCCAATCCCACCTGTTAAACCCAAGATAAAAGTCATTTACTCACCAAAAATTATTGTCCTAAATAGACTTTCATAATCTGCTCGCCCCAAATAAAGGCAATCCAACCCGCAATGGCAATATAAGGACCAAAAGCAAAAGGCTGATTTTCTTTACGTATTTTGAGCAGAATAATACCAATGATTGCTCCCACCATGGATGAAAGTAGCACAATCAACGGCAGCATTAAAGGACCCATCCAGGCACCTAAAGCCGCAAGTAACTTGAAGTCTCCATAGCCCATGCCTTCCTTGCCGGTAATGATTTTAAACAGGTAATACACAATCCAGAGACACAGGAAACCAATAATATAACCCCATATTGCCGAGGTTGGAGAGGTATAGATGGCATAGCTATTAACACCCAAACCTAGGGCTGCTAAAGTTAAGGTGTAACGGTCAGGTAAAAGCTGGGTATCAAAATCAATAAAGGTCAGTGCAATGAGGATCCAAGTCAAAAGCAAACCAAAGAGCATTTGTAGGGTCGGTCCGAAAACCGCAACAATCACCAATGAGCAGGCTGCTGTGAGTAGCTCGATTAAAGGGTAACGAATACTGATTGGATTCTGGCATGAACCACATTTACCGCGTAAGACCAGCCAACTGAGGACAGGAATATTTTGATACCAGCGAATTTCAGTTTGGCATTGAGGACAGGTGGATGCAGGTTTACTTAAGGTAAGCTTGGATTCATCAATGATCGGCTGTTCCGGATGCAAAAACAGTTGGCAGTCGTTACGCCATTCTTGCTCCATCATCTTCGGTGTACGGTAGATGACGACATTGAGAAAACTACCAATGCAGAGACTAAAAAGCCCAACTGCAAAATAAAGTGCAGTTGGGTTGTTGATGAAATAAGAGATAAATTCTTGCATTACACCACAGAACCCATTTGGAAAATTGGCAGGTACATGGCAATGACTAGGCCACCCACAAGGACGCCAAGTACAGCCATAATTAAAGGTTCCATCATTGAGGTTAAGCCGTCGACCGCATTGTCGACTTCATTTTCAAAATGGGTCGCTACTTTATCCAGCATACTGTCCAGCGCACCTGACTCTTCACCAATTGCAACCATTTGCACGGCCATGGAGGGGAATTTATTGGTGACACGCATGGCAAATTGCAATTGTTGACCCGTGGCAACATCATCGCGAATTTTCATTACGGCTTCTTCATAGACACAGTTGTTGGTCGCACCCGCAGTAGATTCTAAAGCATCAATCAGGGGGACACCGGCAGCAAACGTAGTCGCTAAAGTTCGGCTGAAACGCGCGATAATGGCTTTATAAACCAGATCACCAAAAATAGGGGCTTTGAGCGCTGCTTTATCGAGGAAATCACGGAATTTTTTACTGCGTTTTTTTGCTTCCATAAAGCCGGCAATAATGGCACCAATGGCAATAATCAGCACAAACCAGTATTTCTGCATCCATTCCGACATACCGACAACCATTTGAGTAAATGCCGGTAAATCTGCACCAAAGGAACTAAACAAATCCTGAAAGACAGGAACCACTTTCACCATCAAAATAATGGTCACCACAAGTGCAACCACAATAACAGCCATAGGATATTTCATGGCCTTTTTAATTTTTTGCTTTAAAAGTTCACTTTTTTCTTTATAGATGGCAACCCGGTCAAGCATGGTTTCCAAGGCACCCGACTGTTCCCCTGATTCAACCAGTGAGCAAAATAAGTTATCAAAATATTGAGGATACTTTTTAAGGGCGCCGGCAAAGGTATTTCCGCCTTCGACTTCACCTTTAATGCCTAAGACCACTTCACGCATAGAGGGATTTTCTAGTCCTTCAGCCACAATTTCAAAGCTTTGTACCAGCGGCACACCCGCTTTCATCATGGTGGCGAGTTGGCGTGTGAAAATAGTGATATCAAGTGTAGATACCTTTTTTTTCATTAAGCCTTCGAGAATGTTTTTTCTCTTTTCCCGAATCGTCTTAATGGTAATTCCTTGCTTGCGTAAGGTCACTTTGGCAAGTGCCATATTACGTGCAGGTAATTCCCCTTTAAGTTTTTCCCCTTTACGATCAACCCCTTCATAACTGAAGGTTGGCATCATCTTTGCTTTTTTGACAGCCATTAATTTATCCTTATTTTTAAATGCTTAATCTATTCGCTGGTCACACGATTAACTTCTTGAAGAGAAGTCACCCCCTGCATGACCTTGATTAATCCTGAACGACGTAAATTATTAAACCCCGACCTTAAAGATGCTGCAGCAATTTCAAGTGCATTGCCATCTGCCATAATAATTTTCGAAATTTCAGGTGTTACTTTCATTACTTCATAAATACCGACACGACCCTTATAACCTTCACGACATTCTGAACAGCCGACAGGTTGATAAACTTTAAAGTCTGGATGTTTAAGATCTTCTTCTTTAAATCCCATTTCCAATAAACTTGGTTCTGGAACATCAGCGGGAATTTTGCATTGTGGACATAAACGTCGCGCTAAACGTTGTGCAATCACCAAGTTTACCGAGGTCGCAATATTAAAAGAAGGTACGCCCATGTTCCTTAAGCGCGTCAATGTTTCCGGCGCACTGTTGGTGTGGAGTGTCGACATCACCATATGCCCGGTCTGAGCCGCTTTAACGGCAATTTCTGCCGTTTCTAAATCTCGAATCTCACCGACCATGACAATATCAGGATCCTGACGCAGGAATGACTTCAGAGCAACAGAGAAGGTTAGGCCGACTTTCGCATTCACATTGACCTGATTAACGCCTTCCAAGTTAATTTCCACCGGATCTTCGGCGGTTGAGATATTGGTATCTTCACGATTGAGAATATTCAAACCCGTATAGAGTGATACAGTTTTACCTGAACCTGTCGGACCTGTGATCAGCAGCATGCCTTGCGGTTTGTCTAGCGCCTGCATGAATAACTCTTTTTGCTCAGGTTCATAGCCCAATGCATCAATACCCAACATGGCACTGGATGGATCCAGAATACGCAGTACTAATTTTTCACCAAACAAGGTGGGTAAGGAGTTGACACGGAAGTCGATGGCTTTGCTTTTTGAAAGTTTGAGTTTAATCCGTCCATCTTGGGGTAAACGCTTTTCTGAAATGTCCATTTGGGACATCACTTTTAAACGCGACGCTAAACGTGTGGACAATTGCAAGGGTGGGGTCGCAATGTGACGCAATACACCATCAATACGATAACGAACCCGATAACTTTTTTCATAAGGTTCAAAATGCAAGTCTGACGCACCCATACGAATGGCATCAATCAGTAATTTATTAATATATTTAACAATCGGTGCTTCATCAGCCTGTTGATTATCATCTTCATCATCTTTTTGACTGAGATCTTCCTGTTCCAGATTTAAATCAATATCATCATCAGAAAATTCAAAGTTATCGGCTTCGGCAAAATTCTGTTCAATCAGTTTTATTAATTTTTGATGTTCAACAATTACCGCTTCAATACTCATTTTACTACTGAAGCGGATCGCATCCATAGCATCCATATTGGTGGGATTGCTGGTGGCGACATAGAGTAAATTGCCACGTTTAAAAATAGGCAATACACGATGTTTGCTAATCAGTTTTTCATCGATTCCTTCACGGATAATTTGTGCCGAATCATAAACACTGAGGTCGAACAGCGGTTCCCCAAATTCTTGAGAAATTTTTTCTGCAATATCGAGGGACGAAATTTTTAATTGATCAATGAGAAAAGGAACAATATCTTGATTGGCTTTTTTTGCACTTAATACTACATTCTGCATGTTTTCCGCAGAAACTAAGCCATCTTCAACCAAACGGCGAATAAAACCAGTAAATCTTGGTGAACCTTGTAATGCTGCCATGCTTTAATATGCCTGCTCAATCAATTTGTTTATAATTGGTATCTTTAAATTATACTTTTGTTGTATAAAAATACCATATCTGAATATGTTGTCATCTACTTAATATCAGATAATACTTTGAACCAGTCGTAATTCCATGCCGAAGTTTTTCTTAACAAGGTAATGATGCGTTGCAAAAAATAAGAATGGCTGAAAAAAAGCCCTGTGAAAATTTTCTAAAAAATGCTGAATTCCGTGTAGAATGTGCGCGGTTAAATGAATTGTTTTTAATAGGTTACTGTATGTCGGGTTCGGCTATTACTCCTTGGGTTGTTGGCAATTGGAAAATGAACCCAATGCAGGCAGACGCCAAAGCGCTGTTAAATGACTTTAAAGAATTATTGCAAAATAATGAAATTAAAGAAGAAAATTGTCATTTAGGTGTTGCGCCTACGATGCTGGCTTTGGCAAGTGTTCAGCAAGAATTAGCCAGTTCGGTTAGACCTGTTTATACCGTTGCGCAGAATGTTTCGCGCATCGCGGGTACGGGGGCATATACTGGTGAAGTAAGTGCTGAACTGCTGAAAGATCATCAAATTGATTTTGTCCTGATCGGTCATTCAGAGTGCCGTGAAATCTTTGGTGAAACTGCGCAAATCCTCAATGAAAAAGTTAAAAATGCTTTAAATGCAGGCTTAACCATTATTTATTGTGTAGGTGAAAGCCTAGAACAACGTGAAAATGGTCAGGCAGAGCAGGTGGTATTGCAACAAATCTGTGATATTTCTGCGGTTGTTCAAGCGGAACAGTGGCAAAAAATTGTAATTGCCTATGAACCGATTTGGGCAATTGGCACCGGTAAAACTGCTTCACCCGAAGATGCACAGGGTATGCATGCCAAAATTCGTGAAGGTTTAACTCAAATCACATCCTTCGGTTCAAGCATCGCCATTTTGTATGGCGGTAGTGTTAAAGCTGAAAATGCAGTAGAGTTGGCCGCCTGTCCAGATATTAATGGTGCGCTGGTTGGCGGTGCATCTTTAAATGCAGAGTCTTTCTATAAAATAGCTCAGGCTTTTGCAAATACAAAATAATTAGGAGTTCAGCATGCAAACTTTTGTGCTGGTGGTACATATTATCTTAGCCATTTTAATGATTGTATTGATTCTGGTACAACATGGTAAAGGTGCAGATGCAGGCGCATCATTTGGTGGCGGCGGTGCTGCAACTGTATTTGGTGCTTCAGGTTCAGCGAATTTCATGACTCGCTTAACGGGTATTTTGACGGCTTTATTTTTTGTCACCAGTTTAACTTTAGCGGTGTTTGCCAAAAAACAAACTACAGATGCTTATAGCTTGAAATCAGTACAAACCACGACGACTGCGCCGGCGAATTCGAATGAAACTTCGCCAGTCGCACCGAAAACTGGCCAATAACGCAATTTAGTCCTTTCTTTTTGGGTTTGATGCTACTAGAATGCGACACAGCTGCGGTGGTGGTGGAATTGGTAGACACGCTACCTTGAGGTGGTAGTGCCTTCGGGCGTGGGGGTTCAAGTCCCCCCTTCCGCACCAACTTGTAATCCAGAACATAAGTTGGTGTGTGCAGCAAATCTGTTGATGCGGGATGGAGCAGTCTGGTAGCTCGTCGGGCTCATAACCCGAAGGTCGTTGGTTCAAATCCAGCTCCCGCTACCAATACTATTTAGAAGCAAACTAAATAGGCGATTTAAATAATATTTAAATGGTGATTGATTTTTGCATGTTGTTGCGGGATGGAGCAGTCTGGTAGCTCGTCGGGCTCATAACCCGAAGGTCGTTGGTTCAAATCCAGCTCCCGCTACCACTTTTTGATTAGGGTGCAACCTAATCAAGCAACCATTGAACATTTTTTGATTGAAAATGCTCAGTGAATTGTATATAATTTTTGCACGTTGTTGCGGGATGGAGCAGTCTGGTAGCTCGTCGGGCTCATAACCCGAAGGTCGTTGGTTCAAATCCAGCTCCCGCTACCAAGTTTCTAAAAGGCTCACAAACATGGTGGGCCTTTTTGCACAGTGGACTTTGGTTTTTCTGTGTACACAGGGGCGATTACGCCCTTTTTTATTGGCTATCGTGTAGTGTCGACATCCATTGGTCAAATTGTCATGTTTCACTACTAATATAGTTGAGTTAGTCTGAACTGGTCATATTGACCATTGAATCGCACAACAATGACGAGAGTAAATGAAGCTATCAAATAAAACTCAAGCACTCCAAGACCTTATAACTCCTGCAGTGCAAGCTTGTAATGTAGATCTTTGGGGAATTGAATTTGTTCCTCAGGGTAAGCGTTCTTTATTGCGTATCTATATTGATAAAACCAACGAAAATAACACGCAACCTGTTATGCATGAAGATGGTGAGCCTGAACAAGGTCAGGGTATTGGCGTACAAGACTGTGTTCGCGTAACCCAGCAAGTAGGTGCAATGCTTGACGTGCATGATCCAATTTCTGGCGAATACTCACTTGAAGTGTCTTCTCCAGGTTGGGATCGTCCTTTCTATCAACTTGCGCAAATGCCTGCCTATATTGGGCAGCAAATTGCTTTACGTCTGATCAGTGCTGTAGAGAACCGTCGTAAATTCCAAGCGAAACTGATTGCTGTTGATCTTGAGAATGAAATTATTCAAGTCGAAGTTGAAAATCAACACGTACTTGAAATCGACAGTCATAATATCGACAAATCAAATTTGATCTTTCAAGATTAATTCATTCAATCAATAAGAATCTGAACGAATAGGTGACTTATGGCTCGTGAAATTCTTACCGTAGTAGAAACGGTTAGTAACGAAAAAGGTGTAAGTCGTGATGCAATTTTTGAAGCGCTTGAACAAGCTTTAGTTGCTGCGACTAAAAAGAAATTTTACGAAGGCACCCATGCAGAAGAAGCACGTTTACGTGTGGAAATCGATCGTAAGACCGGTGATTACCGTACTTTCCGTCAATGGGAAGTGGTAGCTGACGAAGATCACGAAATGCCTGCTTGTCAGGATGCGATTTCGGATCTTGACCCGGAACAATGGGCAATCGGTGATATTCGTGAGCTTGAAGTGGAGTCGATTGACTTCGGTCGAATTGCTGCACAAATTGCGAAACAAGTGATTGTGCAAAAAATTCGTGAAGCTGAGCGTGCTTTGGTTGCTGATGCATACGAATCTAAAGTGGGTGAACTCATCTACGGTGAAGTGAAAAAACAAACCAAAGATGGCTTTATTATCGACTTGGGTGACAATGCTGAAGCATATCTTGCTCGTGAAGAAATGATTCCTAAAGAAATTCTTCGCCCGAAACAACGTATGAACGCCATTTTATATAGCGTGAATCGTGAAGGTCGTGGTGCACAATTATTATTGTCACGTGCACGTCCTGAAATGCTGATTGCTTTGATGACCAAAGAGATTCCTGAAATTTCTGAAGAAATCATCGAAATTAAAGCAGCTGCACGCCAACCGGGTGTTCGTGCTAAAATTGCTGTGAAAACGAACGATCATCGTATTGATCCTGTCGGTGCTTGTATTGGTATGCGTGGTACACGTATCCAAGCAGTACAATCAGAATTGAACGGTGAGCGTATTGATGTAGTGGTATGGTCTGATGATCCAGCACAATACATTGCAAGTGCTTTAGAGCCTGCAGATGTATCCAGTATTGTGATTGATGAAGATGCACATAGCGCAGATATCATTTTCGCTGCAACGGATCAGTTGGCACGTGCCATTGGTTCGCAAGGTCAAAATGTTCGTTTAGCCTCTGAATTGACTGGCTACAAATTGGATATGATGCTCGAAGAAGAATTCTACGCGCGTCAACAAAATGAAGCTCAACAATACCTCGACTTGTTTGTAACACGTCTTGATATTGAAGAAGATTTGGCAATGGCTTTAGTTGAAATGGGCTTTACTTCTCTTGAAGAGATTGCTTATGTTCCAGCTGAAACATTCGATGAAATTGAACTTGATGCTGAAACTGTTGAATTATTGCAAAGCCGTGCGAAAGAAATTACATTGGCAGATGCATTAAAACAACAAGAAAACATCCAAGAACCAAGTGCAGAACTTCTTGCAATGGTTGGGATGACACAGGAAATCGCGTATGCACTTGCAGCTCGCGGTGTGGTAACAGTAGATGATTTGGCTGACCAAGCAACTGACGATATTGAAGATATTGAAGGTTTAGGTGCTGAAAAAGCAGGTCAACTTATTATGAAAGCGCGCGAATCATGGTTTAACTAGGAGGAAATATATGACGGACAAGTCGATTAAAGAGTTAGCTCTCAGCGTAGAACGTCCAGTTGAGAAGCTCCTAGAGCAGGTTCGTGACGCAGGTTTGCCGCAACGTAAAGCTGAAGATATTATTTCCACTGAACAACAAAATACCCTCGTTAGCCATTTAAAGAAAGTTCATGGTCAAGACGATGGGCATGCAGGAAAAATCACGTTGAAACGTAAAACAACCAGTACTGCTAAAGTAGCCAGTACATCAGGTAAGGCGAAAACAATTAATGTAGAAGTTCGTAAGAAGCATACATTTGTTAAGCCCGATCCTGAACAGATCAAAGCAGAAGCATTGGCTAAAGCCGAGCAAGCTAAAGCTGCACCTGAGCAAACTACAGTAGCGAAAACTGCTGATGCTCCAAAAATTGGTGTAAATAACGCTAGTAAAGCCTTAGAAGCTATGCGCGCCGCTGCGAAGCAAACCAGCGACAAGCAAGAAGTATCTAAAGCTGCTGTTGTCGTGACACGCAAGTCAAACAACAAGCCGATTGTAAAACAAACGGTTAAGCAAGTTGAAACAGCTGAACAGAAAAAAGTACGTGAAGCTCAATCAGCGCAATTAAAAGCAGTTGAAGAAGCAGCACGTCGCAAGTCGGCTGAAGAAGCGCAACAGCGTACGCTTGAACAAATGCGTCAAATGGCGACTAAGTACTCAGCAGAAGACACTACAGCAACCATCCGTGTTGTTGATGATGCGCCTTTGGCAGCTGGTCTTGTTGGTCAGGCTTATGAAGATTCATTTGCGAAAGAAGACCGCGAAATCAAACGTGGTACCAATACGCCAACTGCACGTGCACCGAAAAAAGGTGGACGTCGTGGTCAAGAAGAGCAAAGCTTCAGTAAACAGCCTAAACGTGGTTTGAAAACCAGCCAAGGCAACAAGCATGGCTTTGAAAAACCAGTTAAGAAACAAATTTATGATGTTGAAATTGGTGAAACCATTGTTGTTGCTGACTTAGCTGCAAAAATGGCGATCAAGGTTCGTGAAGTAATCAAATCACTCATGAAAATGGGTGAGCTTGTGACTCAGAACCAAGCGATTGAGCAAGAAGTTGCGGCACTTGTGGTTGAAGAAATGGGTCATAACCCTGTTCTAGTTTCTGATACTCAAGCTGAAGATAACTTACTTGAAGCAGCTGAAGAAGCGCGTGGCGTTCAAACCACTCGTGCACCAGTTGTAACCATCATGGGTCACGTTGACCATGGTAAAACATCGCTTCTTGACCGTATTCGCCGTACCAAAGTGGCTGCGGGCGAAGCGGGCGGTATCACACAGCATATCGGTGCATATCACGTTAAAACCGATAAAGGCATTATCACTTTCTTAGACACACCGGGACATGCAGCGTTTACTGCTATGCGTTCACGTGGTGCGAAAGCGACTGATATCGTGGTTCTGGTTGTTGCTGCTGATGATGGTGTAATGCCACAAACTGCAGAAGCAATTGATCATGCTCGTGCTGCAGGTACGCCAATCATTGTTGCAATTAACAAGATGGATAAAGAATCTGCCGATCCAGATCGCGTATTGAATGAATTGACTGCTAAACAGATCGTACCTGAACAATGGGGCGGTGATGTACCTGTAGCCATGGTTTCTGCACATTCTGGTCAAGGTATTGATGAACTGCTTGATCTTATTTCAATTCAATCAGAAATGCTTGAATTGAAAGCATCTGAAGAAGGTGCTGCACAAGGTGTGGTCATTGAAGCACGTGTAGATAAAGATCGTGGTGCGGTTGCTTCTATTCTTGTACAAAACGGTACACTGAATGTGGGCGATTTAGTCCTTGCCGGTTCATCTTACGGTCGTGTTCGTGCGATGGTGGATGAAAATGGTAAACGTATTAAATCAGCAGGACCTTCTATTCCAGTAGAAATCTTGGGTCTTCCTGAAGCGCCAATGGCGGGTGACGAAGTTCTTGTTGTAAACGACGAGAAGAAAGCACGCGAAGTGGCTGATGCACGTATGGCACGTGAACGTGAAAAACGTCTTGAGCGTCAAAGTGCAATGCGTCTTGAAAACATCATGGCGTCTATGGGTAAAAAAGATGTGCCTTATGTGAACGTGGTGCTTAAGACTGATGTACGCGGTACCTTGGAAGCATTGACTGTAGCCTTGCAAGCATTGGCAACAGATGAAGTACGCGTTCGTGTGATCGGTTCTGGCGTTGGTGCAATCACTGAATCAGACGTAACACTGGCTGAATCTTCTGAAGCAGTTCTGCTTGGCTTTAACGTACGTGCTGATACGACTGCACGTCAAAAAGCGGATGCAGATGGCATTGATATTCGTTACTACAGCATCATCTATGAATTAATTGATGACGTGAAAGCAGCGATGAGCGGTAAGTTGGCTCCTGAGCATCGTGAAACGATTCTTGGTGTAGCTCAAGTACGTGAAGTATTCCACTCAAGCAAATTCGGTGCGGCTGCGGGCTGTATGGTTCTTGAAGGTATGCTGCACCGTAATAAACCGATTCGCGTATTACGTGATGACGTGGTGGTGTTCCAGGGTGAGCTTGAATCTCTTCGTCGCTATAAAGAAGTGGTTGAAGAAGTTCGTGCCGGTATGGAATGTGGTCTTGCGGTGAAAGGCTATAAAGACATCAAAGCACTCGATAAGATCGAAGTGTACGATGTTCAATTGATTAAACGGAGTCTTTAATGGCGGGTAGTCAACGTCTTAAGCGTATGGGGGATTCAGTTCAGCGCGAGTTGTCTGAACTGATTCGTCAAGAGCTTAAAGATCCACGCTTAGGTGGTCTGGTGACCATCTCTGCGGTGAAAGTTAGCGCAGACTTGGGATATGCCGAAGTTTATGTGACTGTAATGGGTCGTGAACTTGGTGATGAGCAAAGCGAAGTCGCAAATAAAGAAACTTTGGATGTATTAAACAAAGCATCTGGTTTCTTGCGTCACGAATTGAGTCGTAGTATCAAGACACGTATTACCCCACGTTTGCGTTTCCATTATGACAAAACCAATGCGTACGGCAATTATATGTTCGGTCTGATTGCAGAAGCAGTGAAGGATTTACCACCTGCTGAAGCAAAGCAAGATGATGAATAATTGATCTAATAAAAAAGCCACCTTCGGGTGGCTTTTTTATGCGCTGAAACCTTGTTTAGAGCAAGCTTGATATTAGGACATTGCAGAAAGCTGAATTGAATAGAGTTAAATAACTGAAATAATAAAGCAGCTAACTTCCGTTTAGATTGGCTCATCATGTGAGTTATTTTTGTCTTGAGTTGGAGCACGACGACGGCTGCGTTGCCAAGGTAAAGGGCGCTCAATCGCTTCCGGGACTTCACCACCGGTTGAGCGTAAACGTAGATGCAGTGCGGCTTGCGCCATTAAATTTGCAGATACAGGTGCGGTTATGAACGCCAATAAAGTCAATAAAATTTCGGCAAAACCAAAACGGCCCTGAAATGCTGCAAAAATCATTGCCGCAATTAAGAAGCTACCCAGTCCCAAAGTGCTGGATTTTGTCGGAGCATGCAGGCGCATAAATAAATCGGGAAGGCGAACCATACCAATGCCCCCGACCAACATAAAGAATGAGCCAATCAATAAAAAAATTGAGACCAGGATTTCCATCACGAGTTGCATCACTGTTTCTCCTAATCTACGACATGGCCAGTAGTAAAGTAGCGGGCTAAGGCTGCGGTAGACACGAAGCCCAGCATAGCAATCAATAAAGCCCCTTCAAATAAGGAGCTACTTGCCCAATAAATGCCAAGGATCACCACGAGGCAGGTGGCATTTAGAAAAAGCGTATCCAAGGCTAAAAGACGATCTACAATGGATGGACCCATAACTAAACGGATCAGGCAAAGAAACATTGAGATGGTGATAGCCACCATGCATATGCCGAGTGCATAAGGCAAAATGCTCATGAATCTTCTCCTGAGTCCACTGCAAAAATAGCCATGAGTGCCTTTTCATAACGATTTTTAATTTCTAGAATGTCTGTTTCAGCATTATCAGTACTTAAGGCATGCACTAAAATATCACCGCGATCATCATCAATTCCTGCGGTCACTGTACCTGGAGTAGTGGTGATAATCAGCGCCAGTAACACATTGACTTGTTCATGCTGCGTTTCTAAAGGTACGCGAAACCATTTGGGATGCAGGTTACGTGTTGGTCCAAGAACCAGTTTAGCCACTTGAATATTACAAACAATAATGTCCCACAGCACCACAAAAAATAATTTTACCGCCATTCGCCAGTTGATATTTGGCGTCCGGGTAATAAACGGATTGACCAAGCGCGGAATCAGAAGCCCGAGCAACAACGCCATAAGCAGTGTTGCTGCATCGAGGCTATGCGCCAGCATAATCCAGCTTAAAGCCACAATCACCGATACAAATGGATGCGGTAACCAATTTTCCCAGAAAGATGTTTTTTGCATGGTTAAGGCTCCGTCGGTTTAAGCTTGGCATCATCCGGATGGACAGGTTGCTGCGTTTGCTGTTGATTGATTTGGCGTTGTTTATACTCGGATATATGTTCACCTTGTAGCGTCTTTTTAGAAATGATGTATGGAATCAAATGTGCATTAGGATCAACCGTTTCACCGCCATATTTGGTTTCAGGCAGGATTTCAGGATCATAAGGTTGAACGCTAATCACCTGATCAAGATTGTCTTTATGCAGAATTATTGATTCATACAATGCATTATTTTGCATTTGTTCAGCCGTATTAAACATATATTGCTGAATAGGGCCGGCACAGACCATATATACGATTAAACCTGAAAGCAGTAAATAGATGGTTTTATCATTCCGTGCCGGTGCTTGTTCCGGCAAAGCTTGATAGGCTTTAAACTCTTCCTTAGCTGGATTGTCTTCAGGCACGGTGGCACGCCAAAACAGCACAAAACCGATTCGGGTAAAGGCAATAATACTGAGTAAACTGACTACCAGCACCACAATAATAATCACCAGTTGATAAGGCGAATGTGAAGTGGCTTGCAAGATAAAGACTTTGCCCAAAAAACCGCTAAATGGCGGTAAACCGGCCATCATCAAGGCAATTAAAAAGAACACCAATGACACCACTTTGTGTTGTTTCATTTGTGGTGCAATATTGAAATGGTCCTTGAATACGCCACGTTGTGAAGTAATCCAGCCCGAGAGCAAATAAAATGCCGCCCCGATCAGGGTGCTATGCACTAAATAATAAAGTGCCGCAGCCCATGCCAAAGTATTAAACAATGAAATCGCAATTAAGATGGTTCCGATCGAGGATAGAATCATAAAACCGACGAAGCGACGTAAGCGTTCTGCCCCAATCGCCCCGATTACCCCATAAATAGAGGTGATGAGACCAATCGGCAGTAACCAGTTTGCCAAAATGCTGTGGCTTAAATCATCTTCAAAAACGGTGCCGTTAATTCTGAGAATCGCATAAATGCCGACCTTGGTCATAATGGTAAAAATTGCAGCGACAGGTGTTGTTGCCACGGCATAGGTTTTCGGTAACCAGAAACCAACCGGCAACATCGCGGCTTTAATCCCAAATACCACAAATAACAATAAGCCGCCCGCGACGGCAAGTTTATGCTGATCCGGTTCTAGCAGAGGGATTAAGCGCGCGACATCTGCCATATTCAAACTGCCGACACTACCGTAAATCATCCCGAGTCCAATCAGGAACAGGGCAGAGGCCAGTAAGTTAATGGTGACGTAATGAATGCCCAGTTGAAAACGTGCTTTGCCTTGCCCGTGTACCAGCAGCACATAGGAGGCCATCAACAAGATTTCAAAGAACACGAACAAGTTAAACAAGTCACCTGTCAGGAATGCACCGCACAAACCCATCAGCAAGAAATGGAACATGGCATGGAAATAACGGCCACGTATATCCCATTCATGACTGGCATACCATAAGATTGGGGTCGCCAAGGCATAGGTCAGCACGATCATTAATGCGGAGAGTTGGTCTAATACCAACACAATCCCGAAGGGTGCAGACCACTCCCCTAAATGATAGGTGCTGATTTGCCCGCTGCTGGCCAAAATCAAATAGAAAATGGCGGTGGTTAACCCTAGAATCGAAGAAACGTAACTAATTCCACGACGCCAAGGTTGACGCCAGTCCTCTGATAATGCTCCTGCGCCAGGATTCCCCAAAAGTACCAATAAAAAAGCAGTAAAAGCTGGAATTAAAATAATAAAAATAGGGGTGTGTTCAGTGCAAAACTGGATGACAGCATTCATTAAGGCTGATCCTCACGCGAGTCAATAGGCACAATATCTTCTTTGGAGTCCACGTGATCTGTACCTGTTTCATAACGACTGCGCAAAGCCAGTTGCACAATAAAAGCCGTGGTCGCAAAACCGATGACAATGGCGGTTAATACCAGAGCTTGGGGTAGGGGGTCGGTGGCTTTGGTGGTTTCGGTCAGAACTGCCGGAGCATTGATCTGAACTCGTCCCATCGCGAACAGGAATAAATTGACCGCATACCCAATCATGGCGAGACCTAGAACCACAGGGAAAGTACGGGCACGTAAAATTAGATAAATTCCCGTTGCAGCCAGTAATCCAATAGCCGAGGCGAGTAAAAATTCGATACTAATCATTTTCTTCTCCCTTGAGTACCGGGCCAGCCATACTGGAGTGACGTGAGTCACCTAAGACTGAAATCATCAGCATGGTTGCACCAACAACAGTGACATAGACCCCGACATCAAATAAAGCAGCAGAAGCAAGGTGCATTTCACCTAAAACCGGTGGTGAGATATAAATGTGTGCACTGGTGAGGAATGGACGTCCCCACAACCACGCGCCTAATCCAGTCAGGCCGGCAATCAATAAACCGGCACCAATCCAGATTTCATATAAACGTCCAGCTTGGGCTTTCAGCATTTGTTCTGCCTGATCTTGACCTAAGGCAATATATTGGATGATTAAAGCTAAAGCGGTAATTAAGCCGGCAATAAATCCGCCACCCGGTAAGTTATGACCGCGAAGGAAAATATATAAACTCACCACAAGGGCCAAAGGTAAAACCCATGATGCAGTAATACGGAACATCAATGGAGATGGATTAAAACGGTAAGTTAATCCTTGTGTGATGGTTGTACCGTGGGTACGCATGCCATCCATTAAACATAAGGCACCAATGGCAGCAATACCGAGTACGGTAATCTCACCAAAAGTATCGAAGCCACGAAAGTCGACCAGAATCACATTGACCACATTTGTACCGCCACCCAGTGGAATCGATTGTTGCATGAAGAACCACGAAATCGAGTTGTGGTCCCGGGTCAGAATTAACCAGCTAATCCAGCCAATGCCGAGACCGCCGCCAATAGCAATTAGTGCATCACGCCAGCGACGTGAAATACTGGATTCATAAGGGGTAAGCTGTGGCAGTAATGACAAGCTCATTAGCAACAGTACGGTGGTGACTACATCGACGGTAATTTGAGTTAAGGCCAGATCGGGTGCCGACAAGGTTACAAAAACCATGGTCACCACTAAACCGACAGCACCGCTAATCAGCACCGCTTTAATCCGCTCATGGTGGAACCACAACATCATCCAGCAGGCAGAGAACAAGAGCAGCCAAAGTACAATCGCAATTGCAGGCGCATGCGTTAATTCACGTGTACCTGTGGTGAGTCCCTGATTGATCAGGGGCATGGCCAGCAAAGCGGCACTAAATAGCACAATCCAGGTTAAATAGCTTTGCAGCGAACCATTTTCAGTTTTACGTTTTAACTTGCGTGAATTGATTAACAGATGCTTTAAGAATAAATCAAACAGGATTCTGCCCTGGAATTTACCCAGCATAGGATCAAGATCAATTTCACGGATTCTGCCATTTTTGGCAAAAGCGAAATAGAAAATGATTCCTCCAAGCAGGGCAATGATACTCATCACCAAAGGCATGTTAAAACCATGCCAGATGGCTAGATGTGTGCCGGCAAAGTCCGGCATTTGGGTGCTGGCACGCGCAGTTGAATTGACAATTTTTTCAACCAAAAGGGCAGGGGCCAGACCGACTAAAATACATAAAACTGCAAGCAGAAGCGCTGGTGCACGCATGCCAAAAGGCGGCTCATGCGCATTTTGATTGGGAACTTGTCGACTTAACGGACCATCAAAAAAGACCCCATGAACCAAACGCACCGAATAAGCCACCGCAAAGATTCCCGCGAGGGTTGCTATAACCGCCGAGAAAATCATCACTGGCCCCGAAAGATTGGCCAGTAGTTCAGTAAAGAACATCTCTTTAGACAAGAATCCATTGGTCAGCGGTACGCCAGCCATAGAGGCCGCAGTAATCATGGTCAGGGTTGCAGTAAACGGTAATAGTTGCCACATCCCATTTAACTTGCGTAAGTCACGGGTTCCAGTTTCATGGTCAATAATCCCGGCAATCATGAACAATGCTGCTTTAAAGGTCGCATGATTAATAATATGAAAAATGGCTGCGGCAATCGCCAGCGGTGATCCAATCCCTAACAGGCAAACAATCAAACCTAAATGACTGATGGTGGAATAGGCGAGTAAGCCTTTTAAATCTTCCTTAAAAATGGCAAAAAAGGCGGCCATACACAGGGTAAATAATCCCACAAAAGTCACAATATTATGATAAAGCGCTGCACCGACAAAAATGGGGGTAAAACGTGCCAGCAGGAAAATTCCGGCTTTGACCATGGTGGCCGAATGTAAATATGCCGATACAGGTGTCGGTGCCGCCATGGCATTTGGTAGCCAAAAATGAAAGGGAAACTGGGCACTTTTAGTAAATGCACCTATTAAAATCAGCAATAGCGTGGGAACAAACAGTGAATGGCTTTGAATTTTCTCTGTCATCATTAAAATTTGATCTATCTGGTAGGTTCCAGTAATTTGACCAAGCAGAATAAAGCCACCGAGCATCGCCAGACCGCCCATGCCGGTGATGGTCAGTGCCATACGCGAGCCACGTTGCGCAGCCTCGTAATTGCTCCAGTAACCGACCAGCAGGAAGGATGAAATACTGGTCAGTTCCCAAAACGTAAGCAATAACATCAGGTTATTGGAAAGTGATATCCCGAGCATTGCTGCCATAAACAGCATGAGCAAGAGATATAATTTACTTAGGGAGTTTTTGGGACTTAAATAATAATAGGCATAAATATAAATCAGGGTACCGATACCGCTAATCAGCAAAGAAAATAACAGGCCTAAGGCATCCAGACGAAAGCTTAAATCAATGCCTAACTGGGGTAACCATGACCAACTCTGGGTGATGGTTCCACCATTAAAAACATATTTTGCTTGCGTCAATAACAAGATGAGACTGCTTAGACTGACACCAATTGCCGCTAAAGCGGTTACCCCGCGTGAAAAATTTTTCAGCCACGAGACAAGGGTTGTGCCTAGTACTAACGGTAACAATATAATAATCGGTAGCACACTGATATCCATTGTCGTGATTAGGTTGGTAAAACCTAAGGGTGAATCTTATCTTTCAAGGACTACAGAACCACAAGGAGCGATCCAAAACTTCTCAATCTTGAAAGCCAAATTGAATTCAAAAAACTGAAAAACAAGCTGTGTTGCGCAACTTGTAAAAAGCGATAGTAAAATCGGATTTTACTATAAAACTTTAAAGATATTTGATTTTATTACATGAGTAAAACAACATCAATTCTTTTTGCGCACATGTAAGCTATTATACGCTCATCGATTGTTTCGGGCTGTTGAGTGTTTAAACAGATAAATCCTTAAAAATAATTCTTGAAAAGAGCGCTTTGAAATATCCAATCTGTTTTGTGATTAAATTCATTTTTTTGCGGTTAGGAAAGAGGGTGGGGCGAAGACGTATCATCTTGCTGACTCAATAAATGAAGCAATTCGGTTTGTTGTTCTGGGCTTAAATATTGTTGAATCTGTCGCAAGATGCTTTGTGGCGTCAGGCTTTCTAATTCCGGTTCAGGCAAGGGATCTGTTTCAATCACTTCTTCATTAAAAAACAGATTCTCATAAATGCTATCAAACTTGTCTTGCAATGGTTGCAGTTGCATATCAAAGATCTGTTTATTTTCCAGTTTTAAACATTGATAGTCAGCAGCATGTTCCAGTAATTCGCTACGGTTGCCGGTAGCAATAATTTGTAGCCGCGGAAAAGCCTGATGCAAGCGCTGTAAAATCACTTGCGTGGTATTTTGGTCCAGCTGATGATCAATCGCATCAATCAGTAAAATTCCATCCCCTTCAAGGCACGGATACAGACTGTTCGGATTGAGCAAGCATAAACGGCGCACGATATCACCGACCAAGGCAATCCAGTTTTTAACGCTATTGGAGAGTTGTTGATAAAGCATGGTTTTGCCTTGATAACTCACCATCAACTGCAATTTGGGCTGGTACTGGATATAAATATCTTCTAAGGCAGGAATAACTGTATTTAAAGCCTGTTTTAATGCATCCAGACTGGGTGCGTTCATTTGCTTTTGGGCATTGAACAATTGCTGCAGGAAGTCATTATCTTTATTTTTCTGGATGGAGGTATTGGACAGAAATTGTTGAAACAATTGGGCAATCTGGGCATTTTCAATATCGCTAATTTCACGTAACCATTCAAAAAAACGGCTAAAGGTCGTATAAGAAACAGTTGAAATTTCATAAGCAGATGAGGTCTGGAAAACGGCCGGATTATTCTTGCTTTGAAGATTCATTTCATTGACAAAGCGTTCTGCAGGGTAATAGGCAATGAGCGGCAAGCCTTGCAGCGGGTCATGCTTGATTGCATTTTGATAAAGTTCGACCAGGTTTTCCAATTGCTGGGTTTCGGCTTTGCTGGTGCCCATGCCATGACTATTTAAAGTCTTATATAACTGCCAATCGCAATCAGAAAGCACTTTATCTTGTGGCTCACTGGCTTCAGTTAGCGTGCCAATATCATTGGGAATTCGAACCCGAATATCAATTTTGGATTGCAGCCGGGTAAACATGATGTCCTGATCAAGCATCACCACACCTGCAGCACGAAAGTCTTTATAGCGTGCGGCAAACCAGGTCAGGGCTTGATAAGTGAGTTTTAAAATTGCGGTTTTGCCTGAACCTTGATCGCCCATAATCAGGGTGATGGGTTTGTCGTTAAATTTCAGCTTGAGGTCAGCAAAATGCAGTGCGTGTTTGAGTTGAACAGATTCGATTTTCATAAAACACCTGCCTTGCGAAATGAGCTGAAATTATTCTTCCACAGCTTTACGCAGCGATAATGGCATTTGCTTTTTCAGTTGTTGAACCAGATCGTAAATGTGGTGAATATTTAAACTTACTTTAGCACGTGTGCAGGCCACGTAAAGTAATCTTAACTCTTCGTCACTAATTTTATGGTCTTTTTCATTGACCTTAAATTGATAGTCATCTTCGATATGCACCCGGTCCCACTCCAAACCTTTGGCTTTGTGTGCTGTAGAGATAATATAGTCAGCCTGTCCAATCGGGGTGATTTTGGCTAAGGCTCTTTTAAGTGGATCTGTACCATGATCATCGACCAGTTTAACTAATGGTTTAATATCGCTGCCATCATTGGTTTCGCAATATTCATGCACATCATGCCAGGAATTAAACCATGCCAGTTCAGGCACATCGGTGACCCGGCGACCTTGTTTCAGCATGCTGGCGGCATCGACAAAACGATTCAGTTTGACATGATCGGCTTGCAAACTGACTTTTTCACCATGCAGCAAACCGGCAAGCAGCAATTCCATCGCACGGGCATTGGTACGGCACAAAATCGCATCACGTTGTTTGGTATGCGGTTTATTAACCACTTTAGAATGCAGATGCGGATTGCCGAGCAAAGGAACCGTTTCGTTTAAAGCACCCAAAATGGCATTGGCATTCAAAGCAATTTCTTCACCAAAACGGAATGAGGTGGTTAAACGGGACTCAGGCAAGGGCAGTTGCTTCATGGCATTGACTGCGCCGCGCCATGCATAAATCTGTTGATGGGCATCACCGACATAAATCACTTGGGTGTTTTTTTGACGCAGCAAAATCCCCAACATTAGGGGGTCGGCATCTTGTGCCTCATCAAACAGCACATAATCTGTGGGGATATTGGGTTCAGACAAAGCCCAAAGTTTCAGGTAAATGTCGTGACCAATCCCGGCTTGATGATTTTGGTCAATCGACTCTAACCAGCGCCGTTCAATCGCCGGATAAAGATGCTTTTGCAATTCATCAATATCATCTGGATGTAACCAGTTTGGCGCCTGAAGATGACGAGGCGCAGGGTATTGCGAACTGGTCGAACAGAAATAACTGACTGCATTGGCAACCAGACTGGCCAAACGACTAGGCATCATCACGTATTTTTCATAACGTCCACCCATCATGCGGCGCAAGGTAATCGGTTGCAGTCGATACTCTTTAGCAATAAAACTTGGACTTAAACGCGGTAAACGCAGTTTGTCGGTCACGCCACGCGGCACACTACGAAAAGCCAGCGAGTGAAAGGTGCGACAGTCGACCCCACGATGAAATTTACTTTGCGCCTCTGATGCAATGGCTTTGTTAAACGCCAGATACATGCCACGCCGCTCGGGCATGGCATCACTGATCATTTGTAAAGTGGTGGTTTTACCTGTGCCTGCATAAGCAATTACTTTAAAGGATTTGCCCAAACGCGCATTGTCTATGGCAATGGCTTGCTCATAGGTTGCGCTCGGTTTTTGCGAATTAGACACAGTCATCGGCTTAGTGCTGACGATTGGCTTTTTCAACCAATCCCGATAAGCCTTGGCGACGTGCAAGTTCGTTTAAAACCAGTTGCGGTTCAAGATCGAAATAGCCCAACATCACAATGGTATGGAACCATAAGTCTGCCACTTCATAAATCAGGTCATTTTTATTATCGGCAGTCGCTTCAGCTTTAAAATCTTTGGCTGCGATAACAGTCTCAATGCTTTCTTCGCCGACTTTTTCTAAAATTTTGTTTAAGCCTTTGTGATAAAGCTTGGCCACATAAGATGAATCTGGATCTGCTGCTTTACGCTCGGTCATCATTTGACCCAAGTAATCTAAAACTTCTACTTGTTCGGATTGGGCTGTTGAGGCATTCATGGCCAGCGTATGTGGATTATGTGAATCAACAGATTTGTCAGCATAAATCTGGCTTGGATCTTTCAACTGTGCATCGACAATTTCCCAGCCATTTGCCGTCAACTTACGGTAGAAACACGATTCACGACCGGTATGGCAGGCAATGCCGCCGTATTGTTCAATCTGTAACACAATCACGTCCGCATCACAGTCTAAACGGATTTCATGTACGGTTTGGAAATGACCAGACTCTTCACCTTTATGCCACAATTTCTGGCGTGAACGGGAGAAGTAAACCGCTTGATTTTTTTCTGCAGTTAAGGTCAAAGCTTCACGGTTCATCCACGCGACCATAAGCACACGGCCGGTTTGATGATGCTGTGCAATGGCAGGAATCAGACCTTGTTCGTTAAATTTTACTTCATCGAGCCATTGCACGTTGTTCATGAGAATTTCACCAAAAATATATTCAAAATGGAAAAGAGCGAATAAAAATCGCAGCTATATAGTGTACGTGATTAGCAAGTGTTTGAGAAAAAAATATACCCATGATCATTTACTTGACTCATCACAACGGTGCATATTTTTTTCGTGCAAATGTATTTCGACAGCTTTATATAAAAAACCAAATGATTAAAACATGCCCGTTAACATTAAGCCCATCCATGCATAGGCTTAACTCAAAGTGATTTATAAATCCTGCATAAACTGCGGCAAGTTTTGTTTTTCTACCATTTCTAGAAATTCATCCCCCAAGCGCTGACTTTCCGCCACGCACTGGTTCCACATTTGAATGCGCTGTTTCTGATCTAAACCTTTTAGAGTGAAGTCTTTACGATCGGGCAGGCGTCCCAGGGGTAGCGATTTCAAATATTCTGCGGAAGGGGAAAGCAGTAAAGTGCGCGCCTGATTTTCAGGATTGGCTTTACGGTTTTTAAACATTTTATCGAACCAGCCGGGAGTGATGCTGTCACTAAAATGTGGATACAGTACAATCCCTTGGCTTTCAAATGGCAGGTCAATGTGATAGTCGATTAGCCCGCCATCACGGTAGCTGCCTTTGGGCGCATCGGGAATATCCCGAATCGCGGCCATAACTCCTGGAATAGATGCAGAAGCCATCAACCAGGGCGTGACATTGGTGCTATTTAAAGTTTGATAATGGGTAACAAAGTCATCGTCTACTTTAAATTGCTGACCGGATGAGGGTTGGCTAATGACACGTTGCATAAACAGACGGTTATGTTTACGACCCAGTGCATTACTGCCAATGATGCCGGCCACTGATGCCAGTAAGGGCAGGGAGTGATCACTCTGGAAAATATGTTGGGCTTTAATTGAAATCACAGCGAGATGATAGTCAGGATGATCAACCAGCTGTTGTTCTTTGCCTTGAATCATATCGATCAACATGCCTCGGCAAATATTACCGACGTCGTGACGCGACATTTTTTTATGGAAATACAGGTTGGTATAGAGGTCGGAAAGACGTTCAGTCCCTTCCTTAGCGCCCCAAGCTAAAATACTGGCAAAACGCCAACTGCCAATTGATGAACCCACCAAGGTTCTGCGCTGCGGTGCTTGCGATAAAAAATCGCCAAAAATGGCCTGGTCTAAACCCTGAATGCCAATGCCTTTTGGACCCCCTGCTGCTCCGGGAATAATATCCACCAAGCGTGCTTGTAAACCTTCTTTTTCAATCAGTTTACGAGCAAGATGTCCTGCACGTAAGTTTAATGCAGGCGGACGTTTTTGCAGGATTTGCGTCATAATTTATAATTAAATATATAAGTGTGCTGTTATTTTAATCTGTCATGCGGAAGCAACAATGGCGAGAGTCATCAGTTGCTGACTGATCAGTCATTGCATAGATAAACTGTCTGATGATTTAAATCATCAGACAGTTTATAAAAAGTTAGGCTGTTTACAGGTAGATCAGGGTGGTAAATGGTTCGTATTATTTCATCACTCGCCATACAGCAAGCAAGCTTGATAATGCAATCAGCAGAATTGAAACATACCACGGTGCAATAATTGCAATCGATAATAAGATTGCCATCAAACTACCGAAAATCCAGCTGCGTTGTTGTTGATGTTCCATTTGCAAACGCATACTTTGCAATTCATTTAACTGTTTAGAATGCCAAGCGGACTGATTTTTTAGACCGTTTAAACTGTCAATCAATAGGCTTGGCAAGTCTTGTGCACCGAGCAGAAGATCAGGAATTTTTTGCCCCAATTCTTTCAGGTTCTTCTGCGGATTCATTTGCGTTTTAATCCAATCGGTGAGGATCGGTTTTGCCAGTTTCCAAATGTCCAGTTCAGGGTAGAGGTCTGTACCCAAACCTTCGACATGAACCAGGGTTTTCAGCAAGAGCATTAACTGTGGTGGAATTTCCAGGTGGAAACGACGGGCAATATCCATCACCTGAATCAGGATGCCGGCAAAGTCCAGCTCATGCATCGGTTTGGAGACCATTGGCCCTACGGTACGGCGCATTTCACGTGCTAAAGCATCCTGGTCCGTACCCGGTGGAATCCAGCCGGCTTGATGCACCACCAAAATCAGTTGCATGAAGTCGCTGTTCATCACTGCCAGTAACATCCGTGCCACGGTCATTTGATCGTGTTTAGACAGCTCGCCCATAATTGCACAATCCAGTGCTATAAAGCGTGGATTAGTGGGGTTAATGGTTTCGACAAACACGTTACCCGGATGCATGTCTGCATGGAAAAAGTTGTCACGGAACACTTGGGTGAAGAAAATGGTTAACCCTTTCTCTGCCAAGTCTGCCCGATTCATGCCCATGCGGTCGAAAGTCGCAATATCGGAAATCGGTACACCGGTGATGCGTTCAGCGACCATCACATCTTTGCTGTCCATATAGACTTCAGGCACATACATCATGCTTGAACCCGTGAAGTAATGGCGCATACGACGAGTGTTGTCGGCTTCTAAAGTCAGATCCAGCTCATTTAGAATAATTTGACGGTAGTTTTGAATAATTTCAGAAAGATGCAACGCACGTGCTGCTTCCAGACGTTTTTCTAAGGCCGCACCTAACCAGTCGAGAATCTCAAAATCTTGTAAGATTTGCTGACGAATATTCGGACGGGTGACTTTCACCACCACTTCACGACCATCATGCAAAGCTGCAGTATGCACTTGAGCAATGGAAGCTGCAGCAAGCGGTTGAGTATCGAAACGGGCAAACAGAGTGTTGATGTCGGCTTTCAATGATTCCTGAATTCGCATTTTGGCAACATCGTTGTCAAAGGGTTTGACCCGGTCTTGCAATAAAACCAGCTGTTGTAAAAGTTCAGGTGGGATCAAATCGCGACGGGTAGATAACAATTGCCCCAGTTTGATCGCCAGCGGCCCCATTTCCTCTACAGCTTCTTTTAGCTTGAGTGGGTTGTTACGTTCACGACTGGACCATGCGGCAGGGTGCATGCGAATCAGGCTTAAAGCATGACGGGCTTTTTCAGGTAATTCTTCCGCAGGAAACAACGTGTCGAGTCTATAGTGCGCGGCGATGCGCCAAAGTTCAAGTAAACGTGAAACGTGCGGAATCATAAATGCGTGTGCCTAATCTTGAGTTGAATCAATCTGTGCCTGAAGTTGTTGAATTTTAGCTTCAGCACGATCTAAATTTTGATTGAAAATTCGAGTGTCTTGATTGAGATCATCCATTTGCCAGCGTGGGGCAAACAGACCTGTGTCTTCTTTTAATGCATCTTCAGCAAAGAATGCATAGCTTTCAAGCGTGCGTTTTAAATGTTTCGGTGCAAGCTGAATTTTACCCAGTTCATGTGCCAGACTTGGACCAATCCACGGACTTAAATGCGCAGCTAAATCGGGTTCAGCCTGTTGCATGATGCGCTGAATATCCTGCAACAGGTGATAATCACCCTGTAGCGGAATATTGCCGACATCATCCGACAGTAATAGCTTCAAAAGCTCGACTACATTTTTAACCTGCAAGGTGGCAGTCGCTTCAGAAAGCTGTTCATTTTTATCGAATGGGCGTTGTTCGAAGATGGATGCTGTCTCGCTTTGACCCGTGACGGTCGGTTCTAAGCGAACTTTACCCTGGTCAAAGAATACATCGACAGACAGTTGCGGTGACTCAATCACCACCCGCAACATTTTGCCTTGCAGTTCATTTAATTGGATGCGGCTAATCGCATCCAGATCAATGACATGATGAATAAATCGTTCAACTGCACCCAGTGCCAGAATCGACCACATAGCATAAACCCTTAAAGTTTAAAGCCGCGGTGAACCGCCACAATACCACCGGTTAAGTTGTGATAATCACAGTTCTGGAAGCCCGCATTTTCCATCATACCTTTAAGGGTACGTTGGTCAGGGTGCATACGAATGGATTCGGCCAGGTATTTATAACTTTCCGAGTCATTGGCAATAATTTTGCCCATGATGGGTAAAGCGGTGAATGAATACAGGTCATACAGCTTAGAAAATGGCTCAAACACCGGTTTAGAGAATTCAAGCACCAATAAACGACCGCCCGGTTTAAGCACGCGGTACATCGAAGCGAGTGCAGCATCTTTATCGGTTACGTTACGTAAACCGAAGCTGATGGTGAGCAAGTCAAAACTGTTGTCTGCAAAGGGTTCTAAGGTTTCAGCATTGGCTAAAACGAAATCTACATTGGTACAGCCGGCATCAATTAAACGGTCACGACCGACATTGAGCATCGATTCGTTAATGTCCGATAAAACCACATGACCGGTAGGCCCCACTTCACGACTGAAGACTTTAGCCAGATCGCCGGTACCGCCTGCAATATCCAGTACATGCTGGCCCCGACGTACGCCAGACATGTTAATGGCAAAGCGTTTCCATAAACGGTGAATACCAAATGACATCAAGTCATTCATGATGTCGTATTTACTCGCGACAGAGTGGAACACTTCAGCGACTTTTTGTGCTTTATCTTCGCTGCTTACCGTTTTAAAACCAAAGTGAGTGGTTACACCGACATTACCGGTGTTTGCGCCGCGCGGCAGATTGTATTTAGGCACTGAACCAGTGACAGGCGTATCGGTTAGCTGTTGTTGTAAGCTGTGTTGCTGACCTTGTGCTGTCCCTTGCGGTAAGGGTTCAGTTAAGAATGGACTCACTTTGTCTGTATTTTGTGCCGACTCGGCTGTAGAGGCAGGCGTTTGATTTTCGTTAGACATAGAGTCACTCCTAACATAAAAATAGGGTTAATGTTGCAGTGCTTGCATGATGACAGATTCTAAGACGTTGTGCAGTAATCAGCATGCAATTGTTATGAATAATATACAGAAATCTGTCCTGTATTTTTATTCGCGGCTCATTATTATTTCCATCACAGCATAAAGTTATTGAAAGGGATGGGGATCACCGGCATGAACTTTATGAATGATTTGACGTTCAACCGCAGTAAAATCTTTGACAAACTTCTCTGCCGACTTTAACGGTTTCATCGCTAAAAAGCCATCCTGCATAAATTCATACATCACCTGAAAATTGTATTTATGGGCTGCGCCTTTACACATTTTAAATGCCGTGTAGACCATAAATGAGCGCATATATTTATCTAAACTGAAGCCGAGTTGATCGAGCAAATCGAGCTGTTTTACGCGTCGTTGCACTTGATCCAGTTTAAGGTAGGTCAGACGCATCATCTCATCATTTAAAGTTGCATAGGGATGATAATCCTCAAGCAGTTGCATGGCGACTTGTTCATCCAGTTGCACCGCCAAAATTGCCAGTTCCACCCCAGAAGTACCGGTTTTAATGGCATTTTCCGGAATCAACTTTTCTGCTTTATGGGCATATTTGCTTAAACGGGCAATTTGCCCTGCTAAAGCGTCAAAATCCGGACCGCCATACAGTCGATTCAGAAAATATTCAGACATTAAAATATTCTGTTTTTCTGCAAACTGTTGCACATGGGTGTTTTGCATGCGCTGTTTCTGCCAGGCTTGCACATCTTGCAGACGCTGGAAAACGTCAGGATTTTGATGATAATTCAATTGATAGTACAACTCTAACAACTCATCCAGTGCAGCCAGTTTAGACATCATGCGTCTCTATTATTTTTTAGATGGCTAAATCTTAGAGGGAGATTGGCAAAGCTGCTATGACAAAGTGATGAAAAAATGACTTTAAATGGGTCAGTTTGATGTCGAAATAATCAATTTCAGGCAACACAAACTGAACATCTTGCTCTGTTGTGTGGTTTTCAGCTTCGCTATACTGCAATGAAGAACAATAGATTAGAGAATAATATGCTTTCAGAAAAAATAGAAAGTCAGTTGATGGATGAAGATGAGCTCTCGTTGAAGCTGATAGAAGCGCAGTATCTTTTAAAAAATACCCGTGACCAAAAAAATGCCAAAAGTGTGCTGGTTTTAGTCAATGGAATTGAACTGGCTGGTAAAGGGGAGTCGGTGAAGCAGCTGCGTGAATGGGTCGATCCTCGTTATTTGCGTGTCAAAGCTGACCCACCGATTATGCTGGATCAGAAGCAAACTTTTTGGCAGCCTTATGCTCCTTCTATTCCTGCTGAAGGTCAAATCATGGTGATGTTTGGCAATTGGTACAGTGATTTGTTGGTCACCGCCATGCATGTGTCCGAGCCATTAGATGAAACGCTGTTTGATGCCTACATTGAAGATATGCGTGCCTTTGAGCAGGATCTAAAAAACAATCATGTCGATGTGATTAAAGTCTGGTTTGATTTGCCATGGAAGTCTTTGCAGAAGCGACTGGACAATATGGACCCGAGTGAAGTGCACTGGCACAAACTCCATGGTCTGGATTGGCGCAATAAAAAGCAATATGACAATTTGCAGAAGCTGCGCCAGCGCTTTACCGATGACTGGACGGTGATTGAGTGTGAGGATGAGCAATTACGCGATCAGCAGTTTGCACAAATCATTTTAGCTGCCTTGGAGCATTGCCCGGAACATCGGGCTAAAACTAAAAGCAAGTGGAAACAGGCGACTGTTCCAGAGATTTTGTTGCATCCAGAAAATCAGCCCGCAAGTAATGAAGACTATAAAAAAGAGTTAAAGAAACTCTCCTTAAAAGTGGCCGAAGCCCTACGTTTTGATGATCGAAAAGCCATTGTGGTTTTTGAAGGAATGGATGCGGCAGGTAAAGGCGGTGCGATTAAACGCATTGTCAAAAATCTTGATCCACGTGAATATGATATTCACACCATCGCAGCACCTGAAAAATATGAATTGCGTCGCCCATATTTATGGCGTTTCTGGAATAAATTACAGACCGATGAGGATATTACTATTTTTGACCGTTCTTGGTATGGGCGGGTATTGGTTGAGCGTGTAGAAGGTTTTGCTAATCCGGTCGAGTGGCAACGTGCTTATGATGAAATTAATCGTTTTGAAAAAGATTTAGTCAATAGCCAGACGGTGGTGATTAAATTATGGCTGGCGATTAGTAAGGATGAACAAGCAGCGCGCTTTAAAGCACGTGAAGAGACTCCACATAAACGCTTTAAAATCACCCCTGATGATTGGCGTAACCGCGAAAAATGGGATGAATATCTAATTGCAGCAGCAGATATGTTTGAAAGAACCAGTACAGTCCATGCGCCCTGGTATATTATTGCCAACAATGATAAAAACACAGCGCGTTTAGAAGTGCTACGTGCCATTTTAAAGCAGCTGAGAGCAGAATAAGCTCTCAGCTTTGAGATTGTTTTTGATTATAAGCAGCCTTGATCATGTAAGATTTTGTAGCGAGGGGCTAATTCACCACATGGGCTTTTTGTTTTTGCTGAATGCCACTCGCAATTTTGTAACATTCTTCTACATGCGCTTCGGCCACTTTTTTCATCACAAAATAACCCAAACTTGCCGCAATAAGTTGTCCGCCTAAAGGAATAAATTTAGTGACCTGTTTGGTGATGATCTTGGCTGCCACGTTGTTCAGGGATTTTTTCACCGCAGTACGTGCCACGACCAAACCAGAGAATTCGACTCCACGTTTACGCAGTTCATTCCACTGTACTTGTTTTGTTTCTGGATCATAGACACTGATTTGTTCAGGAGCTAAGCCAAAACGTGCATTCACTTCTGGAATGAGTTGTGACAAAATTCCGACGTCGATGACAACATCCAGAAACGGAACAGGCACGACGGCAGCACCTGCAGAAAAATAAGCACGTTTTTTGACAAGTTCTAAGCATTCTGTACGAATGGTTTCTAAATTTAATGTTGGGTCTATTGAGTCTGGAATTGTATCTATTTTCATAATGTAAATACCCTGAACTTGGTGTTGGTTTTTATATTCAATCATTATTAAGGCACGAATTTCAAACATATTTTTGATTCGAGCCTAAATCTAAAAGTGACATAGACAGATGCAGATGTATAGTAAATAATTTTTATGGTTTTGTAGGCATTTCATTTTCGAACATTCAAGGGGTAGCTCATTTATGGCAATTCATGTGATTCAAAGTCAGCGTATTGATGTACTGGTACATGCCATGCTGACGACCGTGAATAAGCCTGCGAGTACGCCTTTTCAAGTGTTGCAAACCCAGCATTTTATTGTGCCATCACATGCGATGGAAACATGGCTCACCCAAAAACTGGCTGAACAAAAAGGCATCAGTGCCAACACCCAGTTTCATCACCGTATTCGTGGTTTTCAATGGTCAGCCTATCAGTGGGTGCTGGTCGATCAAAAAGAACAGGTGCGTAAAGCCAATATTCCACGCATTATCATTAAGTGGCGCGTGTTTCAGGCACTAAAATCCTTTATTCAAGCCGAACTCAATCCTTTGGCACTCGATCACCCTTTACATTCGATTGTGCAGCGCATTTATGACAGTGCTGACCGTCTGGAACACGGCATCGAAAAACAGCTGAAAAAGCAGGGCATGCTGTATTGGGTTGCGGAACAGGTATCACGTCTGTTTAGCCATTACATGGAATACCGCGGGCATTGCCAGAAAAATTGTCCACTGAATATGTGCAGTTGTCCAACTAACTGGTTACAGGCTTGGGGGCAGAACAAAGAACTTTCCATTGAAGATATGTTCTTTAAAACCAATACTGAAATTTCCGAATTTACCTTAAATCAGGCACGTGAACTGGAAGCATGGCAGCGTTGGCTGTGGCAGGAAGTGTTTCATCAGGACTTTGAACAAATGCAAAGTATTGATGCCATGTTCTGGGAAATTCTGGACAATCCGGAAACGCGTAAAGCGGCCTTAAAAAAACTGCCACGACAGTTGGTGATTTTCACCTTACTCGATTTACCGCCGATGCAACTGGAATTTTTACGCCGTTTGGGGCAGTACATTGATATCTATATTCTGCACTATAATCCTTCGCAGGAATACTGGGCAGACAGTGTCGATCCGAACTGGAAAGCACGTTACGACGTACGGGTAAAAGAGCGCTTTATTGCCAAAAATCCGAAAGCCAGTGATGCCGATATTGGAAAATTCTTTCAGGAATTTACCTTAAATTTCAATGCAGAACAGCGTGAGTCACGCCATCCCTTGCTGACCCGTTTCGGTAAGCAGGCGCGAGATCATTTTTCCTTGTTGTCCAACTTGTCTTCAGGTGAAGATGGGGTCTGGGCAGATGCCTTTGTAGATGAATATCAAGATAATCTGCTCGGTAAAATCCAGTCGGATGTGTTGTATCTGGTCGAGCCGGAAAAGCATCAATATATCTTGGATAAGCAGGATGATTCGATTCAGATTCATGTCTGCCATTCCAGTTTGCGCCAGCTGGAAGTTTTAAAGGAGCAGCTGATTCACTGGCTGGCACAAGGCACAAAAGATGCACCACGCAGGCCCAGTGACATCTTGGTTTTAAGCCCAAGTTTGACTGAACTTGAACCGCTGATTCGCAGTGTATTTGCACCGCCGCCCAGTGAACGCGACCTGATTCAGCAAAAAGCGGGCAGCAATCATCAACTCTCCAAAGATAGTGTGTATTTGCCGGTTAAAATTGCCGGCGTGACTCAGCTGGATGCGCTGAATGCTTGGAAAGCCGTTCTCGGACGGATTGAGCTGATTCAACGGCGTTTTACGATTGAGGATTTTGCTGACTGGCTTAGCTTAAGTGCTACCCAGCAGCGCTACGCTTTAGAAGTCAATTCGATTGAACGGATGACACAGTTGCTGATTGATGCCGGCTTTAAACGCGGACTGGATGCCCAGCATTTACAGCGTAGTTTGGGTGAGGGCGATGAGGACTATCGGTTTAGTTTTAAGTTTGCGCTTGATCGTTTGGCTTTGGGCATAGCCATTCCTGAACATACCTTGTTTCAAGGCACACTGAGTTTTGCCAAAGTGTTGCCAAGTGACTTTGAATTGATTGCCAAGTTGATTCAGATTTATCAGGATTTTGATGCACGCCGTGACTGGATGATTGCGCATGAGCAAGGCCAGAGTGTGCCTGTAGAGCAATGGCTAAAACGCCTGATGCAGGATATTGCCGAGTTTGAAGAAGCAGGTGTTGAATCCTTAACGGCGCTTTATAAAATTATCAAGAAACAGGAACGGATGCTGACCTTGGCCAGTTTCTATGATGAGCACGATCATCATGCCTTGCGTAGTTTAAGCTTGCCGTTGCCTTATTTGCTGGCTGAAATTAACACCACTTTGGAAGCACAACTGGATCATGCTGAACCGACCGGGCAGATTACCTTTAGCCAGATTGGGCAGATTCGTCCTGTACCGTATAAATTGATTGTGATGCTCGGACTCGACAGCGGTAAATTTCCAAATCGTACCCAGCATTTACCTTTCGATTTGATGGATTTGCTGAAACCGCAATTGGGTGATCGTTCCCGTCTGGAAGACGACCAAGGGGCATTTTTAGATAATCTTTTATTGGCGCAGGAAAACTTGTGGCTATTTTACAATGGTTTCGATATCAATGACGGTGAAGTGCGTGATCCATCGACTGTGTTGCAGGAACTGGTTCAGCATCTGGCCTTTATTGTGCAGACCCAACAGCCCGATACCGAAGTCGATACCACTGTAGAAATCAATGGCGTGGAAGTACCTGAACAGCTGCAGTCGCTTTATCATGTGCATCCTTTATTGCCTTTCGACCCTGTGGGGTTTGAGTCGGCTCGACCGGTGCGTTATCAGGATCAATGGTTCTGCGTGGCTGGGCAGCTTCGACATGCCACCAGACAGCGCACGTCTTGGGTAAATACGCCGTATCAACATTTACAACAAGAGGTTCAGGTGCTGGACAGTCATCAATGGATTCAGGATATGACTTTTCCGGCACGGCTATATTTAAAAACTTTAGGTGTAGAAAACTTGCGTCCTGAAGCCTTGCCCGCATTACAGGAACCGTTGTTACTGGATGGTTTGGGCCGTTATGCCATACGCCAGTTCTTGCAAAAACAGGATGGTGCAGCACAGCCTGAATTACTGATGGATCAGCTGCCGATTGGCAAGTTGCAACACAGTAGCTGGCAGATTAGTGTAGTGGAACAAGAACGCTTAAAAGCGCGGCTGTTAAAATATGCCACGGAAGTCACCCCGACCACGCAGCAGGTGTGGAAGGTCAATGATCATGTCTATATGAACATCAATCTGCCCAAAAACAGTGCTGAGAAATGGGTCAGTCTGGAAGCCTCAAGCGCACGTGCCAAGCGTCGTGCCAAAGTCTGGCTGGAATATCTACTCTGGCTGGCTTATCTGAATATGGGTGAGGGCGGTGAAAAGCTGACGCGGATTGTGGTGTTCAGTGACCGAACCATTTTATGTCATGGTGTCAGCTCGAATAAAGCGCGTGAATGGCTGGATCACTGGCTGGCGGCCTGGAAATACGGGCAAAGCCAACCGCTGGTTTTACCGGCAGCCTTGTTGCTGAAAATTGCTGAAAAAGACAAACAGCATGACTGGCAAGCCAATGATCAGAACCAGATGTGCATTGATGATATGGATGTGATCTATAAAGACTGGCATGAGGATGGTAAATTCACGGGCTTTTCGGTCGCGGATAATGAAGCGACCAAAATGCACCGGGACTGGCAGTTTATTTTACAGGAGCAGGATGCGACCGCACTGCTTGAAGATGCCTGCGCACAATTTTCCTATCAGCTTTATCAGCCGGTATTCTGGCATCAACAAGTCATTGAGGAATAAAAATAAATGAATCATCCTCAAAGCTTAAGAAGGATATCCTTTAACCCGATTGCGGATATGCAGTTTAAAGGTTTGCACTGGATTGAGGCCTCGGCCGGCACAGGGAAAACTTTCACCTTATCCAGTTTGATGGTGCGGATATTCCTGAATCAGTATTTGCCCAATCAGGTGGTTGCGACGACGTTTACCCGTGCTGCTGCAGCCGAACTGAAAAACCGCATAAGGCTGCGTCTGGTTGAGACTTTACGTTATTTTGAAAGCTGCCAAAAACTTACCGATGCTGAAATTCAGGCCAAAATTGTGGCTGAAACCGATCCTTTATTTCAAAAAGTACTGAGCGATTATGCCACGCGTGTAGATTTCGCCCGCGAGCGTTTAAAGCTGGTGATTGACCAGCTGGATGAGCTGTTTGTCGGAACGCTGGACAGTTTCAGTCAGAAATTATTGCGCGAGTTTTCATTTGAAAGCGGCAAGATTGAACGGGCCGATATTACCGATGATGCCAAGAGTTATACCCATCAGTTGATTCATGATGTATTACGTGAATGGATTCAGTTACAACCGCAAAATGTGGTCGATTATCTGCTGCTCAATCAAAAGTTAAAATCGCAGGAGGCTTATGTTCCTGTGGTAGAAAATACCCTGAACTTTGCTTCGGCACAGTTTCAGGAAGTCACTGCGCCAGAACTGGATTTAAACCAGTTTGAACAACTGCTAGATAACTTTATTCAGCTGGATGTAAGCCTGATTCCCACCCTGAGCGAATACTATTCGACTGATGGACAATATCACTCGGTGATTGGTAAAAAATGGCGTACTGATGGCTTGATGCAACGCACCTTATGTGATGATTTACCGGCTTTTATTCAGGCTTTGACTGAACAGCGCAGTTATGCTTTATTCGCGCCACATTTTGAAAAAACCTTAAAAAATCTGACCGATCTGGCGACTAAAAAAGTCCTGAATAAATGTGCTGAAGATGTGCTGCATCAGTTTGAGCAGCATGTAGTGATGCAAGCACTGAAAAGTTTCTGTGAGGCTTTGTCGAAACTGAATATGGATCTGGATTTACTGGATGCTTATTTGAAATTTTATTTAAGCCGCGAAGTCAAAAAGCGCTTGCCACAAGTACTGCAACAGAAAAGTGAAACCACTTTTGCCCAGCAAATTCGAACTTTATCAGAATCCCTGCAAGGCGAACAAGGACTGCGGTTTGCCAAATTTGTGCAGGCCCATTATCCCTTGATTTTGGTAGATGAATTTCAGGATACCAACCAGGACCAGGATGATATGCTGGCGCGAATCTGGCGGGATCAGCAGCGCTATATGCAAGGCTGCATGATCATGGTCGGTGACCCGAAACAGGCGATTTATGGCTTTCGTGGTGGCGACATGCTGACCTATAACAAAGCTCGCGCCGATGTGCTGTCCAAGCAAGGTCAGGAATATAGTTTGCGACATAACCATCGTTCCGTTAAAGCGCTGGTGGAAGTGGTCGATGCCTTATTTCAGCGCCAGATGGGTTTTGGCGAAGAGGTGTTTTACAGTCCGGTGGAGGCAGGTGTTCGTGCGCATCCTCCGCTTATGGATGGACAAGGTGAGAATCATCACCCGCTACGCTGGTTGCAATTGAGCGATAAAAAAGCCGAACCGATTCAGGTGGCATGGAAAATTCGGAATTTACTCAATCAGGGTATAGAAGAAAAACTGTATCTGGCAGAAAAAACTGGCCCCAAATATTTGATTGAAAATGACATCGCGATTTTATCGAAAAACCATGATGCTCTGGATAAGGTTCAATATGAATTGGAACGTTTGGGCATTCGGGTCAATCGCCCGTCGAAACGTAGCGTGTTTGATCATCAGGTCGCCAAAGATGTCGGTGCGGTGCTGACAGCCATTCTGCATCCCTATGATGAAGGCAAAATTAAGCGGGCCTTACTCAGCCGATTATTGGGCTTTAATTTGCAGCAACTGATTCAGCTTGAAGCACAGGCGGATGGTTTGAGCCAGTTTATTTATGACTTCGACTGCATTCGGGAGATGTGGCTGGAAAAGGGTTTTTTAACCGCATGGCAGTATTGTCTAAACCTGTTTCAGGTCTGGAAAAATCTGGTTGCAACGCAAAGCCGTGATAATGAACGCACAGTGGTAAATTTGCGCCATCTGACTGAATTACTCAGTCAGCACAGTGAGCAGTATCAAGGTGCACAAAAACTTTATCACTGGTATTTGAAACAACTGCAATCACTGGAGGAACGCGAGTGGGAACTGGAGCGAAAACTGTCGAATGAGGCAGGGGTGCAACTGATGACCATTCATCAGTCCAAAGGACTGGAGTTTAAAATTGTTTTTTTACTCGGTGCCGATAAAGACTTCAGGGAAATGAACAAAACCCTGAATTTTTCGACTGTAGATCATGTGCACCCGGTGACAGGAAAAGTTGAAGTGCAGCGTGTGGTTGCGGTGAATGACAAGAACTTGCTGCAACAAGACGCAATTGATCAGCACAATGCACGGGCTGTGGCAGAGCAACATCGACTTTGGTATGTGGCACTCACTCGAGCCAGTCATCGTGTCTATGCCATGTTGCAGGATCAGGACGGCAAATCCAATCATGGCTTGGCGTTCTGGCGCGGACAAGCAGCGCAAGTTTTTGCTCATCCGGGCAGTGCAGAAGAATCCTTGCTGAATGACAAGCCGAGCAGGTTGCAGGTCAAGCAGCAGCCAGAAGCTTTACCTTTACAGGCGCTAGAATTTCCCAAGCAGCGTTTTTATCCACGGTCCAAAACCAGTTTCAGTGCGTTGGCTCAACATTTAACCCGTAAACAAGCTATTGATGCCTTAGCAGTGAATACCGAACAAATGCTCAGTGCGGCAGATGAAATTCACGTGATTGAGCCGGTTGCCCCGGTAGCGACGCAACCGCTGTCATGGATCAAGCGTAATTTTCCGATGGGAACCGTAGCGGGAACCTTTTTGCACGAAATTTTTGAACATATTGATTTCAAAGATCAGCAGGACTGGCCTTTGGAGATTCGCCGCCGTTTTAAAAATGACTATCCCGGTTTATGGTTAGAACTCTCAAATAAATACGAGCAAGAGTTTCAGCAGCAGGATGAAGAGCAGCTGATTGCCTGGATGAGTGAATGGTTGCAACAGGTTTTAACCACGCCCTTGCATCAGGATTTCCAGTTGAATCAGCTGGTTGAACATGAATTTCTGGCTGAATTTCCATTCTATTTATCATTGTCAGATCATGTCTTGGCAATTCAACGTATTCATCAACTGTACGCAGAACATGGCATTGACATGCTGGATTTCAATCAGGCCAATTCCGCGCGGTATTTAACCGGTTCAATCGATCTGGTTTATTTTGATGGACAGCAATATCATATTGCCGATTATAAAAGTAACTTTTTAGGCACTGATCAATCGCATTATGTTGATGGCGAAATTAGACAGAGTATGTCCCAAGCCAGCTACTGGCTGCAGGCAGGCCTGTATCTGGTGGCATTGCATCGTTATTTAACCGTACATATGCAGGACTATGCCATTGAACAGCATTTGGGCGGTGCAAGTTATCTGTTTTTGCGTGGCATGAATGGACAGGCTGAACAGGGCTTTTATCACTGGAAGCCGAATGCCGAGTTTGTACTGCGGCTTGATGCTATTTTGGGCTATTTCGCTGAAGATAAAAGCAGCAAAATTGCCTGATTTGTCAAAATTAGTAGATTTTAAACAATAGATTAAGTTGTGGATAACTTTGAGGATAACTGTGTGGAAAATAAACAATACAAAGATGATCAAAGCGCTGAATGGGTCAGCACTTGGAGTCAGTTTATTCGCCAGAAACCCTTTAGTCATGCATCATCGGACGCAAATCCAAGCGACATTATTGAGCAGGTTCTTACCGCAATTCAACAGGGCGACAGTTGTATTTCTGCAACTCAAGCACAAACCGACACACTGCATGATTTAGTGGTTGAGGTGTCCAATATACAGCAGCAGATTGCGCCTTTTGTTTATGAAGACAATCGTTTGTATTTATATCGCTATTGGGCGCTAGAACAGTCTTTGGCGGAGCAAGTTGCACGTTTAAAACAACAAAGTATTGAAGCTGTTGATATTTCATCTTATCCCGATTTATTGACTGATCCACATCAAATTCAAGCTTTAACCATGGTGGCGAAGCAAGGGTTAAATATTATTACCGGCGGACCGGGGACGGGGAAAACCTACACGCTGGCACGTATTATTGCCGTGCTGAATCAGGCGATGCCAAATATTCGTATTGCCATGGCAGCACCGACCGGTAAAGCTGCACAGCGTATGAAAGAGGCGCTGCAAAACTCGCTGAATGACGAAAAGTTGCAGGATTTGGTTACAGATGATTTAAAACAACTCAATCCGATTACCATTCACCGATTATTGGGTTTGGGAACGACTTATCAGCCACGTTTTCATAGCAAACAACCTTTGCCCTATGACGTGATTGTAGTCGATGAAGCTTCCATGCTGGATCTCAGTCTGGCGAATATGTTGCTGTCTGCGGTGCCAGATCATGCGCGGTTAATTTTGTTGGGCGATGCAGATCAATTGGCCGCAGTCGATGTCGGTTCGGTACTGGCAGATTTACAACAAGTCCCCGCTTTAGCCGAAAATCGAGTGAATCTGCTCACCAGTCGCCGTTTTAAAGCGGGTGCATTGATTGGTCAAATGGCGAAATTTATTCAAGTGCAACCACCTACTCAAAATGGCGCAGCATTGCTCGAAAAGTTTGCCGAGCAAGTGGTTCGTCCGAGTGAAATTAAATCAGTGTCGCTGCAAGTTGAAATGGATGATCAAATTCAATTGGAATATCTGCCACAGAATATGTCCAAGCAATTTGATCGAACACCGTATTACGACAAACTCATGCTCGGTTATCAGCATTATGTTGAGGCATTGAAAAGCTATTTAACTGCCGATGAGCCGGAACTTTGGGTGCAACACGTGGTCGAAGTTTTTGATGATTATCGAATTTTGGCAGCCATTCGAAATGGGGCTTTGGGCTTGACCCAGCTGAATCTAAAAATTGAACAACGCTTACTCGATGCTTTATCGCTACAGATGAGCAAGCAAGGCGATTGGTATGTCGGCCGTCCGGTGATGATGACCTATAACGATTACCAGCTGGGCTTGTCGAATGGTGATATCGGAATCTGTTTTAAACGCAGTCGAGATGGACAATCGCAATTTGAAGTTTATTTCCCCAGTCTGGAAAAATGGGTGCCGGCTACCCGCTTGCCGAAAAGTATTGAAACTGCCTTTGTGCTGACCATTCATAAGTCGCAAGGATCGGAATTTACCCATACCGCAGTGGTTTTAGATGAAACAGCAAAGGATTTATTAAGTAAAGAGTTACTGTACACCGCCATTACCCGGGCTAAAAAGGTGGTGAGTCTTTTGGCAGACCCAGAGGCTTTAGTACAAGCTTTAACCGTTAAAACCATGAGGAAAAGTGGAGTATTAGAGAAGGTTAATAATTTACTCAATTATCCCTTCGATTATTAATAATAAATAAATAAACTTTATTTTGTACGAAATTGCTTACATCAATTCGAGAAATTGACGCATAGAGCTTTACGACCGTTTTTGAGATGATGGCTGCACATAAAAAGCTCAACACGGAAAGTTGGGTAAAATCGCCATAAAATATAATAATAATGTCGAAAGACAGCGAACTTACAGTGAAGTAAGTAAAAAGAGGAAACTTACAGCCGCTAAGCCTTGTAGTTTTGGGAGAGACTACAGGGCTTTTTTATATGCAAAAAAATAGAGTTTTTTTATAACATGATTTGCTTAATCTATTATCAATACTAAAAATACGAGTAAATTTATTTTCAAGTGGATTTGAAGATTACGTTTTGTATTAAATAAATCTTAAATTACTGCTTAGTTATTGTATTTACATAAAAATATTAAATTAATCGCATTACAAGAATAATAAAAGAACAATTAATGTACGTAAAGGCTTACAAATAGATACGCAAAAGGCGACTTCTTTACACAAAGCTTTATGGCAAAATCAATCTCACAGGGAAGTATCAGTTATACAAGGATTGTTTATAATAATAACCGCGAAAAGCGAACATTATTACTATAAATAAAATAATAATTATTAAAAAATAAGAAACTACAGCGCAAAAAAGCCCAAGCTTAGCTTGGGCTTTTTTTTATCTTGTATCGGCATGATGTGTGGAACGGATGGATAAGCTTCAAGATTATGTTTTTTAAATAGAAAAAAATCCAAAAGGATATCTAGGACATGAGTTTTATTGCTGGATGAGTAAGTTAAACTTAAAGATAGAAGAATAAAAACTGTAGCTAATCAAGGAATTGAAATAAAAAGATAAAAACACGTTTCTATTTTTGCAATCAACCGACTTTTCCCTTAAAATAGCGCACTTGCTGTAGTGATGCACGGCAGTCAATTGAGTAATCAATTGATTCCTATCATATGTAATTTTTTAAGCATCTCGGAGAAATCGAATGGCTTTAACAAACGCAGATCGCGCAGAGATCGTTGCTAAATATGCTCGCGCTGAAAACGACACTGGTTCACCTGAAGTACAAGTAGCTTTGTTGACTGCACAAATCAATGATTTGCAAGGTCACTTTAAAGAACACAAACACGACCACCATAGCCGTCGCGGTCTTATCCGTATGGTTAACCAACGTCGTAAGCTTCTTGACTACCTTAAAGGTAAAGACACTACTCGTTACAGCGCTTTGATCGCTGCTTTAGGTTTACGTCGTTAATTCGATTAAACTTATTTTTCGGACTATTGCATTTTGAATGCTGTCAGACTGAAAAAGAAAGTCCACCTGGCTCCAACCAGGTAAAGGGAAGGGGCGATTGTTCGCTCCTTCTTTGTGTCTTAAATTAGTGTTTTGAAAATCTGGTGAGGTCGGCTTCTAAGCTTTGTCATTTATACTTACAGTTGAGTAATGTGAATGCCAAACCTTAGGGGTCTCCACTAGAATAGTTGTTCACAAGAACTAGGAAATATAAATACATGTCGATGTTTAATATTATTCGTAAAGAATTCCAATACGGTCAGCACCAAGTTGTTTTAGAAACAGGCCGTGTTGCGCGTCAAGCAAACACTGTTGTCATTACTATGGGCGGCGTAACTGTATTGGTTGCAATCGTAGCTCAGCCTAAAGCAAAAGCAGGTCAGGACTTTTTCCCGCTGACTGTTAATTATCAAGAAAAACAATATGCTGCTGGTCGTATTCCAGGTGGTTATGGTAAACGTGAAGGCCGTCAGTCTGAAGCTGAAACTTTAATTTCACGTTTGATTGACCGTCCAATTCGTCCGTTGTTCCCAGAAGGTTTCTATAACGAAATCCAAGTAACAGCCAGTGTAATTTCGTCTGACAAAACCATGGATGCTGACATTGCTGCAATGCTCGGTACTTCAGCTGCAATGTCAATTGCAGGTGTTCCGTTCCGTGGTCCAATCGCGGGCGCGCGTGTTGGTCTAATCAACGGCGAATACATCCTTAACCCGAACCATGAACAATTGAAAGAATCTGATCTTGATCTTGTTGTGGCAGGTACTGAAGCTGCAGTGCTTATGGTTGAATCTGAAGCGAAAGAGCTTTCAGAAGACCAAATGCTGGGTGCTGTACTTTTCGGTCATGACGAAATGCAAATCGCGATTCAAGCGATTAAAGAGTTTGCTGCTGCTGCAGGCGCGGTTGAATCTACTTGGGTTGCTCCAACCAAGAACGAAGAACTTCTTGGTAAACTTAAAGAAGCATTCGAAGCGAAAATCTCTGAAGCATACACAATTGCAGTTAAACAAGACCGTTATGCGGCGCTTGATGCACTTTATGCTGAAGCAGTTGCACAGTTCGTTCCAGAAAATGACGAAACGGGTATTGCTGACGAAGTTAACGAATTATTCGAAGACCTTAAATACCGTACCGTTCGTGACAACATCTTGTCTGGTAAACCGCGTATTGATGGTCGTGACACGAAAACTGTTCGTGGTCTAGATGTACAGGTGGGTGTTCTTGACCGTGCACACGGTTCAGCATTATTCACACGTGGTGAAACTCAAGCGTTGGTAACAACGACTTTGGGTAACACGCGTGATGCATTGATGGTTGATACTTTGTCAGGGACTAAAACTGATAACTTCATGTTGCATTACAATTTCCCTGCATACTCTGTAGGTGAAACAGGTCGTGAATCAGGTCCTAAACGTCGTGAAATCGGTCATGGCCGTTTGGCACGCCGTGGTGTTCAAGCCGTGCTTCCACCAGCTGACCGCTTCCCGTACGTGATCCGTATTGTATCGGACATCACTGAATCGAACGGTTCATCTTCAATGGCTTCTGTATGTGGTGCTTCATTATCACTTATGGACGCAGGTGTTCCATTGAAAGCGCCAGTTGCGGGTATCGCAATGGGTCTAGTGAAAGAAGGCGAGCGTTTCGCAGTTCTTTCTGACATCTTGGGTGATGAAGATCACTTGGGTGATATGGACTTTAAAGTAGCCGGTTCTGCAAACGGTATTACTGCGCTTCAAATGGATATCAAGATTGAAGGTATCACTGAAGAAATCATGGAAGCTGCATTAAACCAGGCTTATGCTGGTCGTATGCACATCCTAAACGCCATGAACCAAGTGATTTCACGCGCTCGTCCTGAAATTTCTATGCATGCGCCTACATTCCAAGTCATCACCATCAACCCGGATAAAATCCGTGATGTGATCGGTAAAGGCGGCGCGACTATTCGTGCAATCACTGAAGAAACTAAAGCATCGATTGATATCGAAGATAACGGTACAGTTCGTGTATTTGGTGAAACTAAAGCGGCTGCAGCTGCTGCGGTTGCTAAAATCCAGGCGCTTACTGCTGAAATCGAACCAGGTACAATTTACATGGGCAAAGTGATTCGTATTGTTGAATTCGGTGCGTTTGTAAACATTATGCCAGGTACTGACGGTTTACTTCATATTTCTCAAATTTCTAACGAACGTATTGCCAATGTTGCAGATGTATTGACAGAAGGCCAGGAAATTAAAGTACAAGTTGCTGATGTTGATAACCGTGGTCGTATCAAGTTAACAATGAAAGACATCGAACAAGTATAATTGTTTGAATATTCACATGAGTTAACTCATGTGAATGAAAATACATGAAAAGCCTTGAGCTTGGTTAAAGTGATTACTTTGGCTGGCTCGGGGCTTTTTTTTTGGTGATTTAACTTAGATTGAGATTTAGAAATAAACTGTTATTTGATTGCTTAAGTCTTCGGCTCAGCTCATAATTTTAAGGCTCATAGATTGAGTTGCCCAAATTTCTAGCGAGTAACAAAAAAAGCAGAATACTAAATAGAGAATTGTTTTAATGCAGGTTTATTACTTCTACCAACATCCGACAGAACATCATATTTTTGTACAAAAAAAGCTCAACACTGAAGCTGAAATTGAATTTATCTGGATTGATTGTACTCGGGCTGATGTGGTCAATCGTGCGGAGGCGTGGCAAAAAGAAATAGATCAGCATACACCTGTGTGCTTAAACGAATTTCATGTCAGGGATATTCTCAATTTAGAACATCCTTGCGCATTTGATACCATGGATGAATATGATTTACTTATTTTTCGTAAACTGATTACTCCAGATGATGACATAGAAACGGGTGAGCAGGCGCTTGAACAGCATGAAAACACCTTTGGTTTAGCCACCACACCGATTAGTTTTATCATGACACCTCAAGTGCTGATTACAGTGCGTGAGCAAGGCAATAAAGCAATAGAAAATTATATTTCCCGTATTGAAACCAATTTTATCCGCTCTACTCAAGAACAAAATAAGTCACGAAAACTTCCGATTACACCGCTCGATTTATCTTTGCGCTTAATAAACAGCATGGTGGATGGTTATCTGGATTTACGTGTGCCTCTAACCCGGCGGGTTGAATTTTGGCAGCAGGAATTACTGCAAGGTCATCGCCGCTTTGCGAAGTGGAATCAGTTATTACAAGAAAGTATGTCTTTTCAGCAAGTAGAAAATCTTTGTGAAGAACAAATTGATGCTTTACAAGAATTAAGAGATGAAATTGTCGATAATTACCCGCATTTAAAAGGCAAGAAAAAGACTGAACGACAAGATATTATGTTGGTGCGTATGAATGATCTGGTCAGTCATGTAGAAAGGATTCAAAAACATACGGTGCGCCTTCGTGCGTCCATTCAAGCAGCAATTGATTTGCATTTTTCGGCCATTGCCAATCAAACCAATGAAAATATGCGTATCTTGGCCATTATTACCGCCATTTTTGCACCGCTGACTTTATTGACCGGGGTTTATGGAATGAACTTTGAGTTTATTCCAGGTTTAAAATCTCCAACCGGGTTTTGGAGTATGTTGATCGTCATGTTCATCACCACTGTGTTGCTGGTTTATTATTTTTATCGCAGACACTTGGTGGGGCGAGGGGAAAAGAGCGTGATTGATTTATTGGCACAACAACATAAAGATCAACACGTGAATCTATTCTGGTTCTTGGACTATGGGCCGATTAAGCAATCTGTTCAAGAAACCATAAAAGAAGTTGAAAAGCTGACCAAGTTAAAATAGAGATTTGCTTTTTTATAAATCGCTGTTGATAAAAAGAAATCCTGTTTTTAAGTGCAACCCGATAAGTTGCTTTAAACTTAAAATCAGCTAAGTGGAATGATCTGTCTTTTCTTATTAATATTAAAAATTAAGAAGGATCAGCCACTTGAGCAGTTCGCGTCAGTATTTTATAGATCTCGTCTTTTATTTTAAGTTTTTTGCGCTTCATTGACTCAATATCATCATTGATCAGATGAACTGGATTGAGTTCAAGTTGAGCAATTTCTTTATCCAGTTCCTGATGACTCTCAAATATTTTTGCAAAATGAGGATCATCATGACGCAGTTTATGGATGAGTTCCTGATGTTCTGGAAACATCTTTTTCACTTTTTTATTGCATTCTTTGGTTTTCATAAGCCTAGATTATTCTCACAAAAAGTTGGTTTAAGGATAAAAATAACAACCATGTACTTGCCCCTATACAGCAGTACGCTTCAGTTTCAAAGACTCAATCAAGAGTCTTTTACATTCATGTGTCTAACTTGCTTGCGTAATTGTTGCACTTCATCAATTAAATCCAGCATCATCGCCACCGCGGAAAGACTGGCATCAAAGTCGCGTTGTAAACGGTAAGCCCGGCGTGCACGAGACACATCATCACCAAAGAATTGGTGAATCCTTTCTTCTGGGCGAGTGTCTAAAATATCGTATTCAAGCAGTTGTAAAACCCATTCCGGACTTTGTCCACACGCATCAGCAAAATGCTTTAAATCAAAACTATGGTGTTCATCAATGATTTCGGCATGATTAAACCCATCACATACAACTTCACGATAATGAATAGTGGTCATGATTGTCTCCTTAAGCATTACGAGGCTTAAATGCTGAAAAAGCTTCTGCAAAAGCTTGATAAGCCTGCTGTTCATGTTCAGTTTGCGCAGCTGGATACACGATATTTAAAACCAGGAATAAATGACCGGGTACTTTACTGGGTATCCCTTTGTCTTTGAGCCGAAGTTGCTGACCTGTCTTGGCATTTTTAGGCAGATTTACTTGCACCTTTGTTCCTTCAGGTATTGAAATTTCAATACTTTGGCCTAGGGCTGCTTCCCATGGCGCAACATTGATGGTGTAGTAAATATCTGCACCTTCAACTCTAATTTTTTCAGTATCTTTATAATGAATTTCAATATAAAGATCACCATTTTTCCCGCCATTGATTCCCGCTTGACCTTGTCCGGAAAGACGGATGCTTTGGCCTTCTTTCATTCCTTTAGGAATTTTGACCTGTAATATTTTGCGCTGAACTTCAGCTTCACCAAAAGCATTTAAAGTCGGAATTTGCAAGCTAAGCTGTTGCGTTGAGCCGTGGTATGCAATCGCCACATCAACTTCGATGCTGGCGTGTTGGTCTTCACCTTGATAACTACGCTGCTGTTGTCTTTGTTGATTTTGATATTGATAGTTTCCTCCACCAAAACCTGAACCGAAACGTCCAAAAAGATCTTCAAAGCCACTAAAGTCTGAAGGGTCTTGCTGGTTAAATCCTTGGCGGTAGAAGTGTGCATTGTCAAAACCATCGGTTCCTGTCTGTGCCCCCGATTGATGAAAAGCTTCAGGATGATCAAGCTGAAAATCATATTCAGCTTTTTTCTCTTCATTGCTTAAAGTGTCATAGGCAACATTAATGCCTTGCATCTTCTCTTCCGCATCCGCTTCTTTACTGACATCGGGATGGAATTTTCGAGCCAATTTTCGATAGGCTTTCTTTATTTGATCTGGTGTGGCATTACGCGTAATGCCAAGAACTTCATAATGACTTTTAGGCATAAAATAAGAAGCTAAAATTGGTTAGGTTTTAATCATTATTAAACCTTTCATGAAATTGAAATAGTGTAGATCTGTACCTTATTGTTTCAAATTATGACAAAAAAACTTCCAGTGAGCAGTCTGTAGAAATTTTCAATAAGATCAATATTTAACTTAGGCTGCACGAGTTCTAATTACTGAACCTCCAACATCGCCTCGAAAATTTAACCGTTTGTCACTGATACTTAGAGGTAACCTGCCTTATAGACTATTATCAATAGCATCTATAACCCAATCATGATTAAGTTCACGTGAGTTATCCGAATTTTGTTTAAAACCCTCCAATGAAAGGTAAATCGAGAAAGGATTTATTTTTAAGTTACGTGGGCAGATAGAACGGAGCATCATTTTATCTATTCCCTCGCACATTTCGGGTGACTACTATGATTCCTTGATAAGGAGCAGCGGGTTTAGTAATTTCAACCTGCTTTGTCTTGGTAGGCATGATCTCAGCTAGAACATGCTCATTAAGAAGGTCTCTTTATTTTTGAAGTCCTGTTGAATGCCTGGGAAGGGGAAGAGCAATCGGAGGTGCATTTTTAAGGCAGCCTTACATTTTGCATAATGATGAATTGAAGTGATCCTCCTTCCCGCATAAGCTCCATTTTTTTGTTTGCTAATCAAAACGTCTGCCGACGCATATCCTGTTTCGTCTTTAGATGGTTATCCATCTACTGCTGAATAAATAAAGTTGCTAACAAGCAATAATCCAGAAAAAAATATTTTTTATTCATACCCATAGTCTAAGTGCAATTAATTGTTTTTATCTTTCAGAAATAAAGCGTTATCGTCATTGCTGGCTTTGATCTATAGAGAAGTTTTACTCAAAAATAGGCAGATTACAACTAACAAGCTTCAGGTAAAATGACAGCAGGAATATCAGCTTAAATTTTCTGATAAAAAAAAGAGCAGCTAGATTGCCACTCTTGTTTTAGCGTTTGAAGCCAATTTAGCTCAGATGTTGGCCAAATAAGCCCAGAGCTTCTTCTGCAGTAAAGGTGTAGCGTGTACTACAGAATTGGCAGTCCATGGTAATTGGGTTTTGAAAATCCAAGGTTTCCTGTACTGCTTCCACTCCAATTTGAATGAGTGCATTGGCACAGCGCTCTTTGGAACAGGTACAACCAAAGCTTAACTTTTCCACTTCTGGTAAGCGCACATCCTCTTCGTTATATAAACGATAAAGAATTTCTTTAGCTTCGAGATCAGTCAGTTCTTCTGGTTTTAATGTGTCAGTCAAAATGGTTAGGCGTGGCCAGAGATCGTCATCAACAAGTTGCTGTTCTTCCTCACTAATGCGCGGTAACAGCTGAATCAGTAAACCGCCAGAATGCTTTGCAGTACTGGCCAAGCGAATTTTTGTCGGAATTTGTGCAGATAAATCATAATACTGCATCAGACAACCGGCTAAAGTGTCATGTTCGATAGGCACAATACCTTGATAACGTTCACCAAATTCAGGTTCAATATTAATAAACAGCACTGGGCTGACCAACGCTTTGAAAACCGTACTGCTGTCTTGTGCCTGAAAAAAGCGCGGATCTTCTTCGTAGTCAGCGGAAGCCCGTAATTCACCTAAATGGTTGCATTCCGCCATCGCCCATTTAAATGTGCCCGCTGCCTGAATTTGCAGACTAATACGCCCTTTAATTTTAAGGGTGCTGGCCAGTAGGGCTGTCGCACTGAGCATTTCACCCAAAAGGATTTGAAGCGCTTGCGGATAGTCGCGTTGGGCCAGAATGGTTTGCAAAACTTTTTCGAGATGCACCACTTCACCCCGAATCGGGCAATTTTCAATATAAAAGCGTTGACGTAATTCAGACATAAATTTCTCCAATAGCCGGTGTTAATGGTGTCTACATTGTAAAACACAAGCTAGTTACGATCATCTCTTGTGACATCAATACGCTGATGTGCTAAGCCACGCTGCAAATTGACGCCAGTCGGTTCTTGACGAATCTGGGCATCACTTTCAAATAAGTGTTCAAGCTCTGCTAAAGCATTACGATGTGTTTCATAAATTTTTTGTTCATCGGTATAGACCCGTTGTTGCTGAAGCAATAGTTTTTCATCGTAATCACGGAACAATTCAATACTTTTATTCGCATCTTCTTCACTGATATCCAGTTCGCGCAAGGCACGGTAGGCCATCCCCAAGGAAGATAAATAGGTTTCACGCCAGATATGGACTACCCCTAAATCACGCAGTAAATGCACATGATGACGATCACGTGCCCGTACTAAAAGTTTAAGGTGAGGATAGTTTAAACGAATATGACGCGCTACATTCATCGAGTCTTCAATATCATCAATCGCCAGCGCAAAAACTTTGGCCTGTTCAATTCCTGCCGAACGCAAGATATCGGGTTGGGTGGCATCGCCATAGTATACCTTACCGCCATACTTTCGCACGAAATCCACTTTTTCTAAATTGCTGTCAATTGCGGTAAAGGATTGATGCTGTAAATGGGCAATACGGGCTATGATCTGTCCGAAACGTCCAAAACCGGCAATGATCATTGAGTTATGCGTATCTGGAATTTCATCATAGACAGGCACTTTTTCTCTATCAATTAAAGGAATAATCCAGCTGCTGATCAGCCAGTACAGCATCGGGGTGAGCACCATGGAAAGTGTAACAATCAATGTTATAGGCTCAAGAATCGCTTGGGTGATGACTTTTTCACTCCCTGCCACTTTGAGCACCACAAAAGCAAATTCACCCCCTTGAGATAAACAGGTCGCAAGCAGCAAGCTGTTACGCCATGAATATTTTAAATAATGGGCAATTGCGGTCAGCGTAACGCTTTTGACCAGCATTAAAATGAAGGCACCGCCAATAATCATCCAGGGCATATCGACCAGTAGAGATAGCTGGGTGGTCATGCCGACCGTCATAAAGAACAGACCTAGTAACAGTCCTTTAAAGGGTGCAATACTGGCTTCAAGTTCATGGCGGAATTCCGAATCAGCGAGTAACACTCCAGTTAAGAAGGCTCCCAAAGTTGTACTGATACCCAGTACATCCATCAGTACAACTACGCCCAAGACAATAAACAGACCCACTGCAGTAATCAGTTCATGTGCGCCACTTTTTGCTACAAAGCGGAAAAATGGACGCATCAGATAGCGGCTAAACAGGAATAAGCCGCTAAAGGTGGCAATGATTGCGGCAAAATAAGCAACCCCATGATGGGTCGATTCGGTGCCGGCCAATAAGGGAATAATCGCCAATAGTGGAATCGCGGCAATATCCTGAAACAGTAGAATAGAAAAGGATTGTTGTCCGAAGGTGGTATTGAGTTGTTGTTTTTCCGCAAGCAATTGCAGAACAAAGGCGGTAGAGGATAAAGCCAGCGCAGTTCCAATCACAAAACTGGCCGAAAGGCTCTGGTTTAAGGCAAAAAAGATAAGGCTGGTAAGAATAACGCCAGTAATGCCGACTTGTAGACTCCCCATCAAAAAAATGGATTTACGCATCTCCCACAGTCGTTGCGGACGCAGCTCCAGCCCAATAATAAACATCAACAAAATGACGCCAAATTCCGCCAGTTCCTGAATCGCTTCCGGATCACTGGCAATATTAAAGACGCTGGGACCAAGTAAAATACCGGTAAACAAATAGCCGAGCACAGTGGCAATTCCAAAGCGCTTGGCCAAGGGAACCAAGAGTAGCGAAGCACCAAGGAAAATCGTAATTTGTAACAGTAGCGACATCGGTCTGTCCTAGAATTTATTCTAATTTCAAAAATTTTAAGCAAAGCCCGAACTTTGGCTTAGCTTAATTCCTGAGGATCTATATCCAGTGTAAGTTTCATGCTGGAGGGCTTTTGATGCAACATATTTTGCCACCAGGCACGAATATAAAAGTGTAATCGGGCACGATCTTGTGATAACAGCACCATATGTGCCTGATAGCGTCCGGCTTTACGTTCCATTGGGGCAGGAATCGGCCCCCAGATATCAATCAGGTTTTCAGAAATCTGTCTGAGCGCTTGGGCATGTTGCTGTAAAAATTCCTGATTTTGTTCCTGACTTTTCGATTCACAGCGAATCAGTGCTGCATACCGGAAAGGGGGTAATAGTGCTGCTTGACGCTCTTTTAAGGTCTGCTGGGCAAAATGCCGGTAGTCTTTGTCAATTAAAGTGTTGAGTAGAGGATGGTCGGGTCTCAGAGTTTGTAAATACACTTCACCTTTACGTTCACCGCGTCCGGCACGACCGGCAACTTGTACGATTAGTTGTGCGGTACGTTCAGTCGCACGAAAATCGACACTGAGCAAGCCTGAGTCAATATCCAAAATAGCCACTAAGGTGACGTAAGGAAAGTGATGTCCTTTGGCCAGCATTTGCGTACCGAGCAAAATAATCGGTTCACTTTTCTGAATTTTGTCATAAATTTTTTGCCAGCTACCGACTCGGCTGGTGGAATCCCGGTCGACGCGAATCACATCGAAATTGGGAAAAAGCAGTTGCAGGTGTTCTTCAACTTTGGCTGTGCCCAGACCAATGGATTTCAGTTCCGTATGCTTGCACTGCGGACAATGCTCCGGCATGCGATGAATGGTGCCACAGTGGTGACAATGCAAATGCTGATAAGGCTGGCGATGTACGGTAAAGTTGGCGTCGCAATGCGGACATTTGGCTTGCCAGGCACAGCTCTCACAAATCAGCACCGGCGCATAACCGCGGCGGTTTAAAAAAACCAAAACCTGTTCTTTTTTATCCAGCCGTTTTTGAATTTCATTAATCAGGTTTTGGCTAATACCATTTTGCTTTTGCGCAATTTTCAGATCAATCAGATGAATCTTTGGCATCAGCGCGATCCCTGCACGCTGATTCAGCTCTAAACGTGTCATTTTCCCGGAGTCAGCCAGTGCATAACTTTCAATGCTCGGTGTGGCTGAACCCAAAATAATCGGACAGTTCTCTAAATGTGCACGATACATTGCGACATCACGGGCGTGATATCTGAAACCTTCTTGCTGCTTAAATGAAAGGTCGTGTTCTTCATCTAAAATAATTAAACCCAAATTTGGCAATGGAGTGTAAATTGCAGAACGAGTGCCTAAAATAATCGAGGCTTTACCGGTTTGTGCCGCCTGCCAGGCTTGTAAGCGTTTGGAATCATTCAGTCCTGAATGCAGCAGCACAATATTGCCATGAAAACGCGACTGGAAACGGCTAATGGTTTGCGGAGTAAGCCCAATTTCAGGCACTAAAACCAAGACCTGTTTGCCTTGTTTTAGTACCTCTTGCATGATTTGCAAATAAACTTCAGTTTTACCGCTACCAGTTAAACCATCCAGTAAAAAAGCCTGATATTTTCTCTGTGCTTTAAGCACCTGTTGTACCGCTTTCTTTTGGTCTTCATTCGCTGTTAACGGCATTTGCGCCAGTGTCACCGGCTGTGGACTAAAATCCTGATTTTCCAGAACACATTCAATGATGTCTTTTTTTTCTAAAGCTTTCAGCGTCGCTGTTTCAATCCCGGCCAAATTTAAAATATTTTCGGTCGTTCCCTGAGGATGCAATTTCAGTATTTTATAGGCCTCTTGCTGTTTTTCAGAGCGCTTCACTTTAGTCTCAGCCGCTAAATCTAAAACTTTCCACATGCGTGCCAATAAATTATAGGGTTTTCCCTGACGTAAGAAGGTCGGCAAGGCACTCTGAAAAACTTCACCCATGGGGAACTGATAATATTGAGCTGACCAAGTAAGTAAATTTAAGCTTTTCGCATCTAAAATTGCCTCATCATCGAGTAACTCGGTAATGGCTTTAAGTTTAAAACGGGGATCAATCGGGGTGTCTGCTGTTAATTTTTCAACAATAATGGCCACCAGATTCTGACGTCCAAACGACACAGCAACACGTGCCCCAACTTCAGCTTTTTGGTATTGTTCAGCACTGAGTAAGTAATCGAAGCAGTCATAGAGATGTACAGGCACTGCAACACGAATGCGATAAATATCGGATGAAGTCGAGGGTGTATTTGGCATAAATTAGGGTCAAAGCGTCCTGATCAAATTTCGTCGTACTCAAGATAGAGTTATGTTAGAGTGAGCAAATCATGAATATCTAAGAATATGAATGATTTTGGTGGTCAGACGCAACAGCGCTGAAGCAAATTTTGGAAAATTAGAGCATCACAATGCCTGCATATCAATTTACTGCCATTGATGCTTCAGGGAAGCAGCAAAAAGGCGTGTTAGAAGGCGATTCAGCACGTCAGATTCGTCAACAGTTAAGAGACAAAGAGCTCATTCCTGTGACTGTCGATCCTGTTGAGCAAAAAGATAAGCACAATTCCACCCGCTGGTTTCAGAAAAAACTCACTGCTTATGATTTGGCCTTGTTTACCCGGCAGCTTTCAGTTTTGGTTGCAGCAGGGATTCCTTTAGAAGAAGCGCTGCGTGCAGTGGGCAAGCAAAGTGAAAAAGCTCATGTACAAAATTTGTTGATGTCCGTGCGATCAAAGGTCATGGAAGGGCATTCACTGGCCAATGCCTTGCAGCAAGCCGGGCGTTTACCGGATTTATATATCGCCACCATCGCAGCAGGTGAGCGCTCGGGTCATCTCGATTTAATTCTGGACCAGTTGTCAGATTACACCGAAAACCGTTTTGCCATGCAAAAGAAAGTGCAGGGCGCGATGATTTATCCAATTATCTTAATGCTGATGTCCTTTTCAATTGTGATGGGACTGATGACTTATGTGGTCCCCGATATTGTCAAAACCTTTGATCAAAATAAAGATGCATTGCCCTGGATTACGGTGGCGCTGATGAAAACCAGTGATTTTATTCGTGTGGCATGGCCATTTTTGCTGATAGCCAGTGTAGTGGGTTTTTCTGCTTTATTTCGCTTTTTAAGAACCTCTGCAGGGCATTATGCGTTTGATCGTTTAACACTCAAGTTGCCATTATTTGGTAAATTATCCCGTGGTATAAACGCAGCACGCTTTGCCAGTACCTTGTCGATTTTAACGCAGTCCGGCGTGCCTTTAGTAGATGCACTGAAAATTGGTGCCGCAGTGAGCAATAACTGGGTGATTCGTGATTCAGTCAATTTGGCTGCCGAAAAAGTCACCGAAGGAGGCAACCTTGCAACGCAACTGGAGCGCAGTGGTTATTTTCCACCGATGATGGTACAAATGATCAGAAGTGGTGAAGCCTCGGGCGAGCTGGATCGTATGCTGGAACGTGCTTCAATTATGCAGGATAGAGAAGTCACCACCCTCATTTCAACCCTACTTGCTCTACTTGAACCATTGATGCTGGTATTGATGGCCAGTATTGTACTGGTGATTGTGATTGCGGTGATGCTGCCAATTGTAAATATGAATAATATGATTTAACCCATTTTATAAAGATAACGATTTTGCGAGAGAGTGATATGCAAGGAAAAATATATCAAGCCAAGCAATCAGGTTTCACCTTGATTGAAGTGATGGTGGTCATTGTAATTTTAGGCGTTTTGGCTGCGCTGATTGTACCGAATGTAATGGGTCGTGGTGAAAAAGCCAAAGTCGATACTTCTGCCATTACCTTAAAAGGTGTTGCTGGAGCTTTGGATCAATACAAGCTGGATAATGGTAAATATCCTTCTATGCAAGATGGCGGTTTAGATGCACTGGTGAATCAGCCTGCTTCTGCAAAAAACTGGATGCAGGGCGGTTATGTCAAAGGTGGCTATCCGAAAGACAGTTGGGAAAATGATATCCAGTATGTGATTCCAGGTGCTGAAGGCCGTGCATTCGATTTATATTCTTTTGGCGCAGATGGCAAAGAAGGCGGTGAAGGGACAAATGCCGATATTTATTACCAGCCTTAACTGAAATCTATTATTTATTTTCAATGAATAGAATATATCACTTCACTTAATTTGACTGTTCAATGCTAAGTGAAGTGATAATAAATCTTAATTATAGAATATATAATAAGATATTGAATTTTAATATATTTAAATAATAATCCCGGTTTGATATTTATAATAAGAATGATTACCATATTTGATGGTTACAATAATGCGGGTATGTGAATAAAAATAGACTTTTCATTTATTCAAAAGCTTGCATAATGTTCTGAATGGCAAGGATTTTGCATCGGGAGGATAGAATGAAAGCATTAATCATATCGGATGAAATTAACCAATTTCATGCAGCAATGCTCAAATCTGTTCTTTTAATTTTGAGCTTACTTCCGATGAGTCAGAGCATTTTAACTTTATGGAATGCTACGGAAGGAAGTAGCCAGATTATGGTAGGCTTCTTTGCGATCAGTCTTTTCAACGCACTATGTGTACTGTGCTTTTGGTCTGCATTAAAAGCGACTGTATTAAGCGTAAAACAACAACAAATTTCAGCCTTAGAACAAAGGGTAGTGAATGTTTACCGTTATATCCCCATGCTATTTTTAACCGTAATGATGTCTTATTTAGTCACCCAGTTATAAAATCAGTCGAAACAAAAAAACCGAGACATTGAGCTCGGTTTTTTTGTTTCATTAAGTATATGCATGATTTAATCTTTCCCTCACCTCCCGTTTTTAAAGGGAGGCGCATCCTCTGGCAAAGGTAGAGGATTAAGGAGAGAGGGATATTTTAAGAAACTCTCTAACCCTTAACTTGAAACTTCGCTTTAAAAGCCATGCTTTAAAGCTCGTTCAGGAGAGAGAATCTATAAACCTTAACGCCGTGACTTAAACGACACATCAACCTTACGTGGACGATAAATCCAGCCCAGAATCAACAACAATAATGAGAAACCAAGAATCGGCCAGTCACTGAGACGCATATATAAGGTTTCACCTTGCATTGCTGGAACATCACCCCGAAGGATTGTTGTTTGATTAATAGGTGCCTGTTTCACAATATGACCATTATGATCAATAAATGCAGTCACACCGGTATTGGTAGCACGAATAAACCAGCGACCATTTTCTTTGGCACGCATTTGTACCATTTGTAAATGTTGCCAAGGCCCGGCAGTTCCGGTAAACCAGGCGTCATTGGATACGGTCACCAAGTAATCGCTTTGACTGGCATTACGACGGGTCAAATTGGGATAAGCCACTTCATAACAAATAGCAGCCCCCAGTGCATGATTTTTCACATGCAATGGTTTTTGATCACTTGCACCACGGGAAAAACCACTCATCGACGGGTCATTTTGTAATGCAGGCAACACCCAGCTGAGCCAGCCAGATAAAGGGATATATTCACCAAACGGAACCAGACGCTGCTTTTTATATAGACCGTTCGTCTCATCACCTGTCGCCATGATGCTGTTGTAGTACATTGGCATGCCTTCAGATTTAGATTCTTTCAAGTCCCAATAGGGAAGACCTGTGACCCATGCTGTGCCTGATTTTTCTGCCTGAACTTTCATGGCATCCAAGAAGGGTTCAATATCGGTCTGGAACATTGGGATGGAAGATTCAGGCCAGACAATCAGGTCGCGGCCCCATTCAGTACGGCTTAAATTGGCATAGATCATCAAGGTTTTGAATTGGTATTCTGTCAGCCATTTCAGGTCTTGCGGAATATTGCCTTGAATCAGGGAAACTGAAAGTGGCTTCTCATCCTTTTTTTCTACAAAGTTGAGATATGAAGCTCCCCAAGCCCCGAGCAGTAAGATCGCGGAAGGGATAATCCAAAATATACGTCTATTCAGAATTTCAACCAGCGCACAGGCCAGCATGATCACCACAAACGATACACCGAAGATCCCAAACAAGGGTGCATAGCCATCTAGAAAGCGTTCCGTGAAGGCATAACCGACAAATAACCAGGGAAAACCGGTGAATACCCAAGTTTTTGTCCACTCAAACAACACCCAAAGTGGTGCAAAGGTGAGGGGGGTTTCCGGAAAGAAGCGACGGTAAATCCAGGTTTGCAGAGCGGTAAATAAACCCATCACCAAGGCCATGAAGGCAATCATCAGTACACTTAAAAAGGCACTGGTATCACCATAAACATGGATGGAGGTATACAGCCAAAATGCGCCGACAAACCATAAGCCAAAGCCATACGCCCAGCCAATGCCAAAGGCTTGTCGGGCAGAGCGTTTACGCAAGGAAGCATACAGCAAGGCCGGGGACAGCAGTGCAAGCCACCAGTAATAATAAGGTGCCAGTGCAAAACTGAACATGGCACCTGAAAATAACGAAATTAAAAAGGGATAAATAAACGGGAGCTGATTTTTTTGTTGGGATGGATTTAGCAGCTTATCAAAGTATGTTCTCATTTACGGACAGCTCGAATCAGATGAATAGTACGTGCATCTGCTTCTACAATGGTGAATTCCCAATTTTCAAGTTCAATGATTTGACCTTGTAAATCGCTGACTAAACCAATTTCTTGAAGCAATAAACCGCCGACAGTTTCTACTTCATCATCAGAAAATTCAGCATCTAAAACATTGTTAAAATGTTCAATTGGTGTAAGTGCTTGAACGAGCCAGGTATTTGCGGTTTGAGGGTCATTATCCGGAATGATGTATTGAGCCTCTTCATCGACCGTATCATGTTCGTCTTCAATTTCACCGACAATTTCTTCTAAAATGTCTTCTAAAGTCACCACTCCAGAAGTTGTGCCATATTCATCAATGACCACGGCGATATGGGTCTGGGTATTTTTTAACATACGCAAGACTTGGTCAGAGCGGGCACTTTCAGGGACAAAGATCGGCTGGCGCATTAATGCACGAATATCGACTTTAGTGTTCTGTTCAGTCAAAAAGGGCAGTAAATCCTTGGCCAATAAAATGCCAACCACGTTATCGGGTTGATCAGACGAAAATACCGGGAAGCGAGAATGCGCAGACTCTACAAGAGTATGCAAGATGTCGAGTAGCTGATCATCTTCTTGCAGGCTAATCATCGATGTACGTGGGGTCATGACCTCACGGACTTTTGTTGCAGGAAGGTCAAGTACGCCTTCAAGCATTGCAACAGTATCGGGTTCTAAAAAACGACGTGAATCTTGTACTAATTTTAGCAGTTCGTCGCGAGTTTCGGGTGCAGTGCTTAACCATTTACGTAAGCCACGCATGCCCCACGACGGGCCTGATTCCTCGTGCATGATCTTTCCTAAAGACTCTTAATATCTAAAAAAACAAATTTTATCATACTCGAGAAAATATAGATGTCTATCTATAAAATTGCTGTATTTTATGAATGCATGAGTCATCATTTTTTATCATTTGGATCCGGGCTTTGAAAGCAAAAGACAGCATTTAAGTTTATGTTAAAATGGCGATGATTTTTTAATACCGAGTTTAAGAATGTCTGAACCGCTTGTTACTCCCACTATTCAGCTAAATACACGAGGACTACGTTGTCCTGAACCTGTAATGATGTTGCATCAAGCGATTCGTAAATCAAAATCGGGTGATGTGGTAGAAGTGTTTGCCACTGATAATTCGACGTCTTGGGATATTCCAAAATTCTGCATGCATTTAGGCCATGAATTATTATTACAAGAAGAAGTGCTGGATGAAGCCGGCAATAAAGAGTTTCATTATTTGGTCAAGAAAGGCTAATTGCGGTATTGGACGCATAAAAAAATCCCTGCATTATGCAGGGATTTTTTTATTGTAATTTTAAGAAAATTATAAATTTTCCTTGCGCAAGGAGCGAGCAATGCTCGACTTAATCCTTGTTCAAATTACATATTCGGATAGTTCGGACCACCGCCGCCTTCCGGCGTTACCCAAGTGATGTTCTGGGACGGATCCTTGATGTCACAGGTCTTGCAGTGCACACAGTTGGCTGCATTGATCTGGAAACGCTTGGAACCGTCATTATTTTCCATGATTTCATAGACCCCGGCCGGGCAGTAGCGCTGTGCAGGCTCATCCCATTTCGGCAGGTTCACATTCACCGGAATCGAGGCATCGGTCAGCTTCAAATGCGCCGGCTGGTTTTCTTCATGCACGGTGTTAGACACAAACACCGAAGACAGACGGTCAAAGGTCAGCTTGCCATCCGGTTTTGGATAGGTTGGCTTAAAGCTTTCCGCAGCCTGGGTTTTTAGTACCGCGTAGTCCAGAACCAGATCATGCAAAGTGAACGGAACTTTAAACACGTTCTGATCGATAAAGTTAAACGCACCGCCCATCCACTGACCGAATTTGTGCATCGCCGGGCCAAAGTTGCGCGAGTTATATAGCTCTTCTTTCAACCAGCTGTGGTTGAACTTGTCGGTGTAAGCTGTTAATTCTTTAACAAAGAAATCTTCGCCTTCCACCACACGCGCAACAGCCAGATCACCGCCTTTTTCCACACCAGCCGCAATCGCTTCAAACACCGCTTCACCGCAGAGCATGCCAGATTTCATCGCGGTATGTGAGCCTTTGATCTTGGCAAAGTTCAGGAAGCCGGCATCATCACCAATCAAAGAGCCGCCGGGGAAAGTGAATTTCGGTAGCGAGTTAAAACCGCCTTTGGTCACGGCACGCGCGCCATAAGAAATACGTTTACCGCCTTCCAGATACTGCTTGATTAAAGGATGGGTTTTCCAGCGCTGCATTTCCATAAATGGATACATGTGCGGGTTGGTATAGGACAGATCGACGATCATACCCAAGGTCACCTGGTTGTTTTCAGCGTGGTACAGCCACCAGCCGCCTGAAGAACCGGTCTCAGCAAGCGGCCAGCCTGCACCGTGCATTACCAGACCCGGTTTATGTTTTGCCGGATCAATTTCCCAAAGCTCTTTAATCCCGATGCCGTAATGCTGTGGATCAGCATCTTTATCCAGATTGTATTGTGCAATCAGGCGTTTACCTAAATGCCCCCGGCAGCCTTCAGCAAAAATGGTGTATTTGGCATGCAGTTCATAACCCGGGGTAAAGTTATGCGTCGGTTCGCCATCCTTGCCAATGCCCATATCACCGGTTTGAATGCCTTTTACCGTACCATCTGCATGATAGAGGATTTCTGAAGCGGCAAAGCCCGGGAAGATCGACACTTCCAGCTCTTCGGCTTTCGTGCCTAACCAGCGCACCACGTTGCCAAGCGAGATGACATAGTTGCCATTATTGTGCATGGTTTTTGGCACCATCCAGTGCGGTGCTTCCTGTGATTTTTCCTCTGAAAGCAGGAAGAATGTTTTGTCTTCTGTTACAGGGACATTAAGCGGCGCGCCTTGTTCTTTCCAGTCTGGGAACAACTCATTCATGGCACGCGGTTCAAGTACTGCACCCGACAGAATATGTGCACCGACTTCAGAGCCCTTTTCCACGACACAAACGGACAGATCGTTTAGATTGTTTGCAATTGCAAGTTGGCGGATTTTGATCGCTGCAGAAAGACCCGCAGGGCCTGCGCCTACGATAACGACGTCAAACTCCATCGATTCACGTTCGATGTGTTCCATGTAGGACTCCTCATATGATTTGAAGGTGGCAACCGTAATGATTTCACTCGGTGCTGCCATGAGTGTTCTTGATGCCCAGACACAATTTCATTATCGTGTCTTTTATATTGTGGGCTAGTATAGTTTTAAACCGTGATCTAGCCAATTGGCTGAATCATATTATTTTTCCGTCAGCAGGGGTATTCCGTATGGTTAATCAAAATAACTCACCAAATCAGAGGAAAAATGTCGCTATTCCTGATAATAAAAATTTAACGGATATTACACAATACTTAAAAGATGCACAGACCGGTCAAAAAAGGTCAATCCCCCCCTTGGATCAATTTAATCCAAAGCATTGTGGTGCAATGGATTTAAAGGTAAAAGCCAATGGAGAATGGTGGCACGAAGGTCAATTGATCAAGCGTCAAGCCATGATTGACTTGTTCTCAACCGTACTTTGGAAAGAAGACGGCAAGTTCTATCTAAGAACCCCGGTAGAGCAAATTGAAATAGAAGTGGAAGATGAGCCTTTATTTATCAATCAGGTGGATCAGGTTAAAATTGGGGTTAAAACCTATATTCAATTGACGACTACAACGCAGGATGTGGTGATTGTAGATCAGGAACACCCCGTTTTTATGCGTGAATATTCAGGAGAATTACGTCCTTATGTGCATGTTCGCTTTGGCATTAATGCCTTAATTCAACGTTCTGCTTTTTTTCATTTAATTGAAATGGGACAGCTGCTTGAAAATGCTCAAGGTGATACCATTTTAAGCCTACAAAGTGGCGATTTTTACTTGCAATTAGGCACCTGAGGTTTAAGCTTTGGTCTCTCCAATTTTGAACTGCTGAAAGTGAAGCTATGACAGCCATTCATCCTATTTATCCTTTAACAAATCCAATGCCCAAGGCGCAACCTGATGCTCCTATTGGGATTTTTGACTCTGGAATAGGGGGCTTGTCTATAGCACAGGACATTGCAAATTATTTGCCCAAAGAACGCATCCTCTATTATGCCGATACTGCAAACGTGCCTTATGGCCCGCGTGATGATCAAAATATTCGTGATCTGACCGCAAATGCAATTGAATGGTTATATCGTCAAGGCTGTAAAGTGGCAGTGGTAGCATGTAATACCGCATCTGCCTTTAGCTTGGATTATTTACGTGATCATTATGGTGAAGACTTTCCGATTATCGGATTAGTGCCGGCATTAAAACCTGCTGTATTACAAACCAAGTCAAAAACAATCGCGGTTCTTGCAACGCCAGCGACTTTTCGGGGCAAGCTGATTCAAGATGTGATGCAACGTTTTGCCCTGCCTGCCCATGTGAATGTTATTCCGGTGACCTGTCTGGAATTAGTGCCCTTTGTCGAAAATGGGGCGCAGATGAGTCTGGAATGTTTAGCCACTTTAAAAGAAATATTACAACCCGTGGTCGACCAGGGAGCAGATTATCTGGTTTTGGGATGCACGCATTATCCCTTCTTGAAACCTGCGATCGAATCGATTTTTGGTCAGAAACTGACATTAATTGACTCTGGTGTACCAGTTGCGCGACAAACAGCCCGAATTTTGATTAAAAATGAGTTATTATTTGAACATGATCAAAAAGACAGCGTAAGAATCGAATGTCATGTCAGTGGTCATAATGCAGAAAATTTAAAAACTGTGTTGCAGTACCTGATTCAACCGCATTTAACCTGGAATATTCGAAACATTGCGGTTGAATAAGTAAACAAACGCAGCTAGTCTTTTGAAATATAGTAAAAAAATTGAATCTTAGATGGGATGGGTCGATTACAGGCTAACTGAGCAACCTGGCTTCAGTTGGGAATGTAATGGGCAATTGGAAGAGGATAACCAATGCTCGATAAGCGTTATCAGGTTTTTATTTCTACGTCTGGCAGTGAAATGCAGCCAGAACGAATCGTTTTAGCTCAGACTCTCGTGGGAATGGGGTTCTTTTCTTGGGGATTAGAACAACGCACCCCCTTAAGTACGGCATTTGCACGTCGTCAAATTGATGACTGCGACTATGTGGTGATTCTTTTGGGCAGTCAATATGGCGAGCAATCTGTGTCAGGTGTGGGATATATGCACCTCGAATACATTTATGCAGTCACCAAACAAAAACCGATTATTGTCTTTATGCATGATGATCCTGCTTCTCGGGATTTATCTTTACATGACCAAAAACCGGAACTTCGCGAAAAATTTCTTGAATTTCGTAAATTATTACAACAAGAAGCTGATCAAATTTTTACTTACCGCAGCCTTCGTGATTTGGAAATGGCGGTACGTTTTAATATGCCGCAAATGCTTGAACGCTATCCTGTTTCAGGTTGGGTTCGACCACAGAACACGCAATCCTTGCATGATGAAATTGATCAACTCAAAGCTAAAATTGAGCAACTTGAAACAGAAGTGGGCAAACGAGAAGTCGATCCCTTCCTGTCTTTACCCAAAGTTTCCATGCATGAATTATTTTCTTTTGAATATCGAATGCATGCTTATCAAGATGGCAACTTCAAAGAACTGAAAATTCAGAAGAAACTGACCTGGGCACAGTTGCTGAATATTTTAGGCACCATGTTTGTCAATCCGACCCCCGAAGAATACTTTTCTAAATATATGAATGAGTATTTAAATGACACTGGGTTAGAAGATGCACGTGTGGAAATGCCGCGTACACATGCAGTGGCACGTGCACAAATTAATATTCGTGCCTTGCACAGTATTAAAATGCAAATGCGTCAAAATGACTGGATTGTACAATCTGGACGGGATGACCGTCAGCGTATGTTGTGGCAAATAACGTCCAAAGGGCAAAAGCTTTTAGAAAGCAATTTGCTGGATAATAATCGTGTTTTTCAATTTAAATCACCATATTAATCCATATAGAGAAAGTGCAGAAAACTGTTAAAGTAAAGCAGATTCTATATGTTGGAAAAAGGTTTGATGTTTTCTGCACCTAAAGCGAAAGTTACTATTATTTTAGCCAATTTGGGTACGCCAGACGAACCTACTGTTCCGGCAGTGCGTCGTTTTCTGAAGCAGTTTTTATCTGATCAGCGGGTCATTGAAATTCCAAAACCGGTTTGGCAAATCATTTTAAGACTGTTTATTTTACCGTTTCGTCCCAAACGAGTGACCCAGGCTTATGCAATGGTATGGGGACAAGATTCACCGATGCGTGAAATTGTCTTTCAACAGGTTAAAGCGGTTCAAGAGCAATTAATTGAGCGCTATCCGCAGTTTGAATTAAATGTTGTCCCTGCCATGAGTTATGGTAATCCGGGTATTCAAGAATTGCTGCAAAAATTAAGCCTCAATCAACAAGATCACATTATTTTACTTCCGCTATTTCCTCAATATTCGGCAACCTCGACTGCTCCGCTCTATGACGCAGTGGCAAAGTGGATTTTGACCCAGCGCAATTTACCCGGCTTGTCGATTATTCGTGATTATTATCAGCATCCCTTATATATTCAGGCTTTGGCACAGAGTGTACGCGACTATCAGGCTGAGCACGGCGTTGCAGAAAGACTGTTGATGTCATTCCACGGTATTCCACAGCCCTATGCCGATAAGGGAGATCCCTATGCAGACCGCTGTCGTATGACCGGTCAACTTGTGGCACAGGCTTTGGATTTGCAGGAGGGGCAGTGGGAAGTAAGTTTTCAGTCGCGTTTTGGCAAACAGGAATGGATAAAACCGTATACCGATCAGCTGTTGCAAGAGTGGGCAGAGCAAGGGATAAAATCGGTACAGATTATGAGTCCGGCATTTTCTGCAGATTGTCTTGAAACTTTAGAGGAACTGGCGGTAGAAAATGCTGAAACCTTTAAGTCAGCAGGGGGTGAACACTATGCCTATATTCCTGCACTCAATGCCCGTGATGATCATATCGCATTGTTCACCACCTTGCTTCAAGCTAATCTTGATGCATTAACGCAAACATTCGCCCACTAATTTTATCGAGGTTTCGTCATCATGTTGCAAGTCAAAATTGTTCCTGTCACGGCATTTCAGCAAAACTGTTCAATTGTTTGGGATTCAGAAAGTAAAGAAGCAGTTTTGATTGATGCGGGTGGCGAACCTGAAAAATTAACCGCTGAAATTGAAGCACTGGGTTTGACCGTGAAAGCTTTATGGTTGACCCATGGTCATCTGGATCATGCCGGTGCAGTTGGTACCTTAACCAAACGATGGAATGTTCCTGTGATTGGCCCGCATAAAGAAGATGCTTTCTGGCTGGATATGATTCAGGAAGTATCAGCGCGTTACGGTTTTCCAATTCCAGAAAAGGTCGATGTTAGCCAATGGCTCGAAGGTGGGGAAATATTAAAGCTGGGTGATGAAGAATTTGAAGTGCGCTTTGCCCCAGGTCATACCCCGGGTCATGTGATGTTCTATAACAAGAATTATGGTCTGTTATGGACCGGTGACGTGCTGTTTAAAGGTTCTATTGGGCGTACCGATTTTCCACGCGGAAACCATCAACAGTTGCTAGATTCAATTCAGCGTGAATGTTTTAGTTTGCCAGATGAAACTCAATTTATATCGGGTCATGGTCCAATCAGTAGCATTGGTTTTGAAAAACAACATAACCCTTTTGTGGCGAGTAAAGCAGGTTAATACCTTTGTATAAGAGATTGATGAATAAATTTCATCAGTCTCTGCGAAAAGGACCGCTATGTAACTGTCTCAATTCTAAAGCAAAAATAATAGCTGAAAAAATAAACAGGATGCCGATCCAAATAATAATGACATCATGGATATAAATTCCAAAACTTGAACTTACAATACCCAGTAAGAGAAATAAAAAAAACAGAATTTTTAAACACCATAGTCCCATGAGGGGAGCTCCTTTTTTATAGTTATTAATTTTTATCGTTATTAGGTTTCATTACTAAAAAATATCGATTTTAAGTGTTTATTTATTAGAAAATTTTTTACTGGTATTTTCATAATGTTATTATAATTTAAAAAATACTAACTGGTTATCATTTTTACTAATTCATAAGCATAATTTAACAATGGTAAAACATATTGGTCAGTTTCTAATTTTTTTTAATTGTATATTGAAAAAATATTAAGCAATTTAAGACAAAATAATAAAAAAGAGCTTTCAGTCATATTATTTTAAATTTACTTTAAATTGGTAGAGAAAGTTCATGAAACTAGGGTGTGCCAAGGCAACATTATTTATTTTTAGCTTAATGGCATTTTTATGCCTAAGTTTAGCTTTTCCCCGTCACGATCTGATCATTATGGCGCTTGGTATACTTCTTGTTTTTTGCATTATTGTCTCAGGCTTAGAATACAAAAAGCTGAATTCTAACCCCTTTGCTTAAAATTGCTGAGCCTGATTTACTAGCCTGTAAACTGTTTATAATTCTAAAAAATACGTTTAAAACTCATCTTCTCCATGACCGCCATCTGCCTGCGGTGCATCTTGAGTAGGCAATTTATAGTCATCATTTGCCCAAGCGCCCAGATCAATCATTTTACAGCGCTCTGAACAAAAAGGACGGAATTCGTTGCCTTCCCAAGTTGAAGGTTTGCCACAACGTGGGCAAGGAAAAGTGCGAGGCATTTTATTCTCCGGATAAAAATGATGATTCAGTTAGTCAAACTCAGTCGCTCTTGCTAGACTTGAGCCGATTTTTGTTAGTTTGATCTGATTATGCCAATTCGTCAATTTCAAGCACAGCGTATGCATGCGCCTCGTGATTTTCAAATGATTAGCCCAGAGCCAATTTGTGTGGAAATTGGTGCCGGTAAAGGTAAGCATGCCTTGCTTTTTTCGAGTCAGCATCCTGAACATAAATTGATTGCAATTGAACGCACCCGTGAAAAATATGTGGCCATGCAAAAACAGCATGCCTTAGAAGGTCAAACTAATTTACAGGCGATTCATGCCGATGCCATGCCATGGATCGTGCATGCTTTACTACCAGCACAAGTACAGCAATTTTTTATTTTATATCCCAATCCTGAACCGCATAACCCAGCGCAGCGCTGGTTGAATATGCCGTTTTTTGAATTTTTACTGTCACGTTTACAGGTCGGTGGAACGGTGACTTTGGCCAGTAATATTACTGAATATATCGCAGAAGCGCAGCAGCAGTTAATAGAGACCTGGAAATTACCGTTTGTTAAAGAAGTGATTCCGGTGAGCTCTGCACGTACCCATTTTGAAATTAAATATTTGCAGCGTGGTGAATTGTGTCAGCAACTGATCATTACCAAGCCAGAAGGCTACAGCACCCGTTTTGATGATTTTATGCCGCTGCAAGGTCAAAATGCAGTGATCGAAACGGCATCTGAAACTGCTCCAAAAGATGCTGAATAGGATTGCTATGAAAAAGCGGGTCGCAATTATTGGCGCAGGTCCTGCCGGACTAATGGCTGCAGAGGTATTAACTCAGTACGATTATGAGGTACATGTTTATGAGCAGAAACCCTCGGCTGCACGTAAATTTTTAATGGCTGGAAAAACTGGCTTAAATATTTCTCATGCCGAGCCTGTCGCTCAATTTATTCAGCGTTATGACCAAGCCGAATGGCTAGAGCCCTGGGTAAAACAGTGGGATGCCCAATGGATTCAGCAATGGATGAAGGGCTTAGGCATTGAATCCTATATCGGTTCATCCGGGCGGGTATTTCCGGTTGAGATGAAAGCGGCGCCTTTACTTCGTGCCTGGTTGAAACGCCTGGTTGAAAGTGGCGTGATTTTTCATTATCGGCATCAGTGTCTGGATTTAGATGGTTCCACATTACAGTTTGAAAATCTGGTCACGGAACAGGTTGAAACCCAGCAGTTTGATGCCATTGTGCTGGCCTGTGGTGCAGTGTCATGGTCACGGCTTGGCAGTGATGGTGCGTGGCAAAAATGGCTATCTGAGGATGAAATTGAAGCCTTTCAAGCCAGCAATGCCGGCGTAGAGCGAGCTTGGTCCAAATTTATGCAGCCGGTATTTGGTCAGCCTTTAAAACGGGTTGAAGCATGGGTAGAGGGTCAAGCCAAAACCATGGGCGATATTGTGATTAGCCATTATGGTTTGGAAAGTGGCTTGATCTATAAACAGGGGCGTGCGCTACGTCAGCAGCTTAAAGATGGTCAGGCCATGCAACTGTATTTGGATTTAATTCCAGAGCAGACGGTTGAGCAACTCGCGCAAAAATTACAACCGAGTAAAAAGCAGTCTTTAAGTAATGTCTGGCGTAAAGCAGGTCTAGACCCTGCCAAAGCCAGTCTGGTGCGTGAACTGGTGGCTAAAGAGGTGTGGAATAATCCTCTGGCTTTAGCACAGCAGATTAAGCATTTGGCTATTCCTTTAAAAGGCTTTCGTCCGATCGAAGAAGCGATTAGCTGTGCCGGTGGTATTAAACGCGAAGTCTTGTCTGAACAACTCCAGTTAAAGTCAAATCCGCATGTGTTTTGTTGTGGCGAGATGCTGGATTGGGATGCACCAACAGGCGGTTATTTATTGACTGCATGTTTTGCCACAGGTCGTGCTGCAGCTGAGGGAGTACATGGCTATCTTGCTCCTGCCTTGCTGCAAAAATACAGTAAGTAAGAGTTGGAACTGTGATTTGAAGCATGCTAGGGTGAAAGTTCAATCATGATAAAAAATGCAGCTAGTATGTCTGAACACAACCTATATCGCGGAAGCTGTTTGTGTGGCGGTTTACGCTATGAAATTCAGGGTGAAATTGGCGACATTGTGCAATGTCATTGTCAAAAATGTCGTAAAGCCAATGGCACAGCTTTTGCCACCAATGCTCCGATTAAAAAAGCAGATTTTAAAATTTTGCAAGGTGAGCATTTGCTGAAAAAGTTCCAATCCAGCGCAACGACTCAGCGTTGTTTTTGTGCTGATTGTGGCTCACCGATTATCAGTATTAAAACTGAAACACCGGATCTGTACCGTTTAAGAATTGGTACACTGGATACACCACTTCAGCAAAAGCCGACGCAACATATCTTTGCTGCCTTCAAGGCAGAATGGGATACGATTTGCGATGGCTTAGTGCAGCATAACGAGCGACCATAAGTTAAATAATAAAGGTGGAAGGATCAAATGATCCCTGTTTTATGCAGCCAAATTTAGTAGTTAGATTGAGTAGTTTCGGATTTAGCTGTTTCAGCTTTGCTCATTTCCGGATATTGCGATTGCCAATGTTCAAGCTGTTCCTGAGCATGTAAAAACTCACCTAAGCCTTTGACCCGATCGCCTGATTTTTTCATTGCATCTGCTTTGGCATCTTTATCTTCATTATACAGTTTGGCTTGGTTTTGCCAGTATTCTGCCATTAAGCCTTGAATATAGCGGCCTTGCTGGGTCTTTAAGTCCAGTTCTTTCAACATGTTCAATGCCGACTGAACATTGTCACGTTTACGGTCAAGTGCAAATTCATCGGTGAGTGAACCCTTTTCCTGCATTTTCGTCAGCTCGTCTTCCATGTCATCACTCATTTGAGTAAAGCGCCTGTCAAAGTCGATGAGTAAGGCAATATCATGTTGATCATCCGGAGTTTTTTCAAACACTTTCACTGGTTCGGTAATCAGTTCATTCATGACCTTATCTTCAGGTTGAATTTTATCATTTTGAGAAGCGTTATTTTTACTGTTGTCACAGGCAGCAAGGAATACACCTGAACACAATAACACCAGCAGACTCAATTGTTTTAGTTGAAATTTTTTCATGATGATTCCTTTATTGCTAATCAGTTTTTTTAAAAGCATAAGCATGAGTTATATAAGGGAAGCCAATCTCATCGTGTGGATATTTACCAGTGTAGCTGAAGACAATCTGTTCAAATAGGGCTTTTAGTTGCTGTTGTTCTTGCTCTGGCAGTGCAGCAATGAAACTGGTGGAAAGCAGGCGTTTAGACACTACGTTTTCTACTGTACCGACATGCTGCAGCTTAAAAGTCTGGACATTTTTCAGCTGAAATAACGCTTGCTGCTTAAACACATCTTTCCACTTTTCACTATGATAACGAGGTGTGTTACCCTCCAAAGGTTCAATCAGATCTGCCAGTGCCTTGACCCAGTTAACGTTTATATCGCGTTGATTCCAGATCAGCGCCAAATGTCCAGCCGGTTTCAAGGCTTGATGGATTTGCTGTAAATTCTCCATATTGGCAAACCAGTGGAAGGATTGCGCACAGATCACCGCATCCATGCTATTTGCAGTGACAGGCAAATGTTCACTGGAGGCTTGCAGGGTTTGAATCTCTGGATATACAGTTTGCAGTTGTGCCAGCATTTCCTGAACCGGTTCAATCGCGATAATATGTGAAGTAATCTGCTGTAAGTAGGGCAAGAATTTGCCCGTGCCAGAGCCCAGATCAATGACCTGTGAATTTGCGCAAAGTTGCAGCTGATCTTGCAGCCAGCTGACGATATCTTGTGGATAATCGGGACGCACCTGTTGATACAGCTCTGCAGCAGAACTGAAACCTTTTTGAGCAGCTGGATGGAGTGATTGTGTCATATTTTGCGCTTTTTAATATTCTTGGCATCTATAAAATAACATAGTCGCTTTTCGTGAATAGGCAAGCTGTCTATTTGTTCTATTGACTGTACAAAACAAGGGCCGATTTGCTTCGGTGTGGAAATGGAAAAACACATTATTTTTGAAGACGAACAAATTCGTGCCATATTTTTAAAAGGTTCATCGGAGGAGCTGATTTTCTCTTTTGGCGATTTAATTACCCGTGCCAAAGGCTTGTCGATTAATGCTGAAAAATCCTTGCATAAACATGGCTTTAATGTCATTGGGGTTATGCCGAAGCAAAAATCGTGGTTTCCGGAAAGCTCAATGCGGCAGATGTTTGCCGAAATTCAGGAACTGATTGCGCCGTTTGAAAAACGCATTGGCTATGGCGGTTCAATGGGCGGTTATGCTGCAATCAAGTATTCAAATTTGCTTGACTTAAAACGCGTGGTTGCATTGGTACCCCAGTATTCAATCAATCCTGAAGATGTTGAAGACCCGCGCTATAACATGTTTTTCCATGAGGAACTAAATGCCAATATGCAGGTGCAACCTCAGGATGTTTCAGCAGAGCGTGAATACATTGTGGTTTATGATCCGTACTATCCCGAAGATCGTGCGCACTATTTAAAACTTGAGCAGGTTCTGCCTCACATTCAGACCTTAAATTTACCCTTTACCGGGCACGATGCTATTGCGGTTCTGGCCAGTTCAGAATTGCTGCATGACTTCTTGGTGCATGAGTTTGATGAATCCTATTTTTATAAAAAAATCCGTCAGGTCAAAAAGAACAGCAAGTTCTATTATCGTAAAGTGATTGAAAACTTATTGCCGCGACATCGCAATGCTCTGGGTTCGATTTTAATCAACAATGACTTGCAGTTGGATAACCAGTTTTTTGATGCGAAGTTGAAACAGAATTTACTGCGAGAATTGCTGCGTAACAAGCAAGTCAGTCAGCACGATTTACTGAAACTTGGTATTCAGGTGGATTTCCCCCAAGAAAACCGCAGTCATTTACTGGACTGTTTCGGTCATGGTCTGGTATTCAATGTGATTAGCCAGAAAATTGAAAGCTATGCCGCTGGTGCAATTGCCTTAAACCATAAATTTCTGATCCCGATTTTTGCCAAGGGCAGTGGTCTGGTGCAGATTAATTTAAATGATGAGCGTTATGTGGTGGCAATGAATGATCGTCATGTGATGAAGCTGTTTAAGCAACAAGAGCCATTAACCACCGGCATGCATCCCCTTGTGATCAAGAAATATAGCGATTTTTATTTGCTCAGTTATAAGCATTTAAACTTAAGTAATAATGAATACGGCAGTCATGATTTTATTGAAGACACGCCTGAAACTGCTCAATTCGTCACTCAACCGGAACTGTCCTAAACATTATTGAATAGCCTGTTATGGTTTAAAACCAACCCGACTTTGGTCTGATTTTTGATCGCTTGCTTTATATTTTAATCGGTCTAAGATAGAAAATATAAGGCAAGTTAAAGTTGCTAAATGTTGAACAATAAACAAATAAACAAGACAGGGTGCTTAAGGATGAAACGTGATTTTATACCGGCTGTGCTTTTAACCAGCATCTCTATATTCTTACCTTCCTATGCTTTTGCCCAGAGTCCAGATCCGACTTACATCATTATGGGCGGGGGATTGCTTGTGGTTTTTGTCCTGGCAATCTATGTGTTTTATGAATTTCGCAAGTCGATTCAAGTCCATATAAATAAACCCACTAAATAGTGGGTTTTTTCATATCTGCTGCCGGAGTTTAGTTGAAAAAGCATGTGCATCTGGCTTTTAATGTAGAGCAAAGTAATTTCAGCTCCCTCTAAATCAGCCAAGGAATGCATAATGAAAGCCGTATTTTTAGATTATGAATCGCTCGATCAAAATGATTTGGATTTTAGTGCACTCGAAGCGGCTTTTGATGAGTTAAGCCTATTTCCAGGTACCAGCCCAGCGCAAGTTTTAGAACGTGTGCAGCATGCAGATGTCATTATCAGCAATAAAGTGCTGGTGGATGCAGCAACAATTCAGCAATGTCCAAATTTAAAACTGATTTTAATTTCCGCCACAGGCACAAACAATATTGACCTGATTCAAGCGCGTAAGCAGGACGTTGTGGTGTGTAATTGTCAGGGTTATGGTACGTCTGCGGTGGCACAGCATACGCTCGCTTTAATGTTGGCTTTGGCCACTTCATTACTCAAATATGACCGCGCGGTGAAGCAGGGTGAATGGAATAAAGCCTCCCAGTTTTGTTTGCTGGATTTCCCGATTATTGAACTTGAAGGCAAGAGTTTAGGGATTATTGGTTATGGTGAATTGGGACGGGCTGTTGCGAAACGGGCGGAAGCATTTGGTATGAAGGTGCTGATCGGATCACTACCCAATCGTCCAACGGATGCCAGTCGTATTGCTTTTGCGGATCTACTGCCGCAAGTCGATTTCCTGAGTCTGCATTGTCCTTTAACCGACGATACCCGTGATTTGATAGATGCCCAAGCCTTCGATGCCATGAAACCTACGGCATTTTTAATTAACTGTGCGCGTGGTGGAATTGTTAATGAACAAGCACTTGCAGATGCTTTACGCCAAGGAAAAATTGCCGGGGCTGCAACTGACGTTCTGACCGTTGAACCACCGAAAGACGGCAATGTGTTATTGGCAGATGATATTCCGAACCTGATTATTACCCCACATAGTGCATGGGGCAGTGTTGATGCCCGACAACGAATTGTGCAGCAGATGCTTGACAATGTAGCAGCATTTAAAGCGGGTCAGCCGATTCGACAAGTGAATTAACCGACTCCCAATCTCGCCTTCTGCCCATAGGAAGAAGGCATATTTCTTATAAGTTTGTGCGTGTATTGTTTTGTACCGGCTGAGTTCGATTCGAAGGTACGGGTTGAACGGGAACAGAATCCACTCCTGTCGATGACTGACTCAAAGGGTGGGAAACAATAGGTGCAGACTGGTTTTCTGGACTGCCAATAAGACCATCTTTGGTTTCATTGAGTTTATTGTTTACTTTTACCGCAGCATTTTGAGTTTTCTCTATTGCAATCACTGATTTTTCACTGGCAAAATCTTTGGTTCCTTCCCAGGCATTTTCAACTTTAGGTTTTACTTTCGCGATACCTTTTTGCGCTGCATGATCCACTTTTTCAGCTGTGTTTTGCACCGTTGTTTGTGCCTTTTGGGTAAGTACTCTAAAGATATTTGGGTTATCACCATAGGATGCAGCCTGACGCTGGGTTGGAGTCGCTGTTTCGGTCGTAGTTTGAGCAAAAAGGGGAGTTGAAGCCAAAATTGCGCTGGTAATTAATACAGCTTTCATCTTTTTCATTGTGGGTTTTATTCCTGCTTTAACGCTCGTTTCGAGTCATTTCATCTCTATTTAATTTTATTCTATAGGCTAATTTTGCTAGAAATATGAAGGTTGATGAAATGGCTACAGATTCATAACATTAAAAATAAATTCTTGATGGCCTGTAAAAGAAAAAGCCCATAGAAATGAGATTTTAGAGATAAATTTTTAAACACTCAGTTATTCTTGATGACTCACTGACGCATTTGTATCTAGACCTACTTTTGCATTAGCCGCTGGAGTATTTAACTCAACTTTGGTATTTGTATTTAGACCGACATTGCCTGACGGGGAGCTTACAGTTTCTTTGGTTTTTTGCAGTTTTTCACTGCTAAAGTTTTTGGTTTTATCTGCTGTTTTCACAGTTGCATCTTTAACTTTTCCAGCTTTATTTACGACTGTCTGTGATTTTTCTGCAGTAAATTTTTTACTGTTTTCTACAGCATTTTTACCTGTAGTTCGAGTTTTATCAATACCTTTTTCGACCCCGTGATCTACTTTGACCGCAGTGTTTTTAATGCCTTGACCTGCTTTTTATGTTGTATTTTGAATACCTTGACCCACTGTATGGGTGGTATTTTTAACTCCGTTAGACAAGCTATGCAATAAACCCGGTTGTTCTGTTGTTACATCTGCTGTCGCTTGTACTGTGGTATTTGCGAACAGCGGAGAAGTGGCCAATAGTGCAGTCGTAATCAATGCGGTTTTAAGAGTTTTCATTGCTTAAATATATCCTGTATGGCGAAATTCGAATGTTCACCGAATTATAATATTTCACATAATAAAGAGATTAATAGATAAGTTATCGGTTGGAGAATAAAGTCACACGCTTTAGCAACAGTGAATCAACAATATTGATAGGAATATGAAGACACTTTACAGATCTAATTTATAGAATGATTTGAAGTTTATTTGTTTTTATAAAAAATGAGCTTTTGGATGCTCTAAATGTGAATGTTAAAACATCAGATGAAATAGGGATTAAAATCTATATAACTTGCAAGATAAGCAGGATACTGGACTGAAATATTTTGAAAAGAAAAGAATCACCAATTCAAACTTGAGTCAGTGATTCTTGGCGGTATCAGTCACATTGTGCTAAAGCATCTTCATGAAAATGATGGCGTAGTGCAAGGAAGTTTTTTTGCACTTCTGGTGCATTCAGGTCAAAGTTATTTGCTGTACTGGTACCATCTTTGGCAAAAGTTGCTGAGCCACCTGAAATCAGGGTTAAGCCTTTAAAAGCCCATTGTTCTATCGACTTGCCTGCTTTTAGGTTGCCGGTAAATTCAATCACGCATTTCCCAGGAAATTTGGTCAATTTAGCTTTGTTGTGGGTCGTGTTTGGATAGACTTCCAGATTTTGGACTTCCTGTAATACCCCTGTTTCAAGCTGTGGGATTTTGGGTGCAGATGTACACGCTGTAAGAGCAATACCCGCAAGACCAGTCAAAATAATAGCTTTAAATTTCATATGATTCTTTCTTGTTGAGTGTTGTTAAGATGAGTATAGGGATTTGAATGAAAATTGGCTATAGATCAAATTTATCTTTATGACATATCACTGCCAGCGATTTTTTAAATCCACAAAGTTCTCAAAAAAAGTGGGGGAGTCTTTTCGTAAATTAACAATAACGTCTTCAAATGTTGAGTATGTTTTCAATACTTGAGATTTCATCATTCTTTTAACAATTTCTTCATCTAGTTCGTTATATCTGAGTCCGATAGCAATAAACTCATAATAATTCAGAATGTAGTGTATTACCGATTTATCATAATTATTGAAGCCAGTATATTTCTCGTAACTTAATAATTTATGTCCTTTCAACAATTCATATACGTAATCAAATTTCTGGTTATATTGATCAGACAAGCGAGCATTCGCTATCGTGTGAATTGAATGATTTCGCATATTAGTAACAGCTTGCATGCGTACGGTGTATAACCATCCAATGATGGCAGAGCTAATTCCTAGAAAGGTAATAAACTTATCATTAACAGTATCTTGTGTTATTTTTAGACCTAGAAAAAAGTATTCTGAAAAGTAAGAGTTCCAAACTAAACTTAAGATTAATGTGATGGCAACGATCCATATATAAAGATCTATTTTTCTATGGCTTGGAGGCCTTAAAACGAAAGCATCTCTATTTTTAAAATAGTAAATGACATATAAAAGTAGATATGGACAAAGTAATAGTAATGTTTGTGTGATTAAAATCTTATACATAAAGTTAAAATATAGAAAACCCCACTAACTTATAGCGGGGTTTTGTTTAAACTTCAACTAATTAGGTTAATGTTGAAGCACCGAAATATCAGCTACTTTCGTAAATAAGTCACGTAACTGAGCAAGCATACGTAAACGATTTGCCTTAAGGTCAGCATCATCAGCCATGACCATCACGCCATCAAAGAACGCATCCACTGGCGCACGAAGGGAAGCTAAAGCAGACAAGGCAGCAGTGTAGTCTTTGGCAGCAAATAATGGCTCAACCACAGGGGTGATTTTCGCAAGTTCAGCGAACAATGCTTTTTCAGCATCTTCTACCAAGTTTGCTTCAACTACATCACCTGTAGGCGCAGCTTCTTTTGCAAGAATGTTAGCCACACGTTTATTCGCAGCAGCAAGCGCAGCAGCTTCTGGTAAGTCACGGAAGTGATTGACCGCAGTTACACGCTTGTCAAAATCAAGTGGAGATTTAGGCGACAAGGCTTGAACGGCTTGAATCACATCAACTGCAACGCCTTGATCTTCGTATTTGGCGCGGTAACGACCTTCAAGGAATGCAACAGCATCCGCCAGAGTCTTGGCATGATCTGAAACAACATCGCCATAAGCATTGAGTGCAAGCGTAATCAATTCTTCAATTGAAACGTCTAAATCATTTTCAGTCACCAGACGCAAAATACCAATCGCAGAACGACGTAGCGCAAACGGGTCTTTAGAACCTGTTGGTGCCTGACCAATACCGAAAATACCGGTGAGCGTATCTAAACGATCGGCAAGGGCAATGGTTGTACCTGTTTTGGTTTTCGGTAAAACGTCACCCGCAAATTTAGGTAAATACTGCTCACCTAAAGACTCAGCCACTTCATCATTTTCGCCTTCAATCCGCGCGTAATATGTACCTGCAATCCCTTGAAGTTCTGGGAATTCACCCACCAATTCAGACGTTAAATCGCATTTTGCAAGAAGCGCAGCTTTTTCAGCATCGGCAGGGTTTGCAGCTGTAATAGGAGCAAGCGCAACAGCCAATTTTGCAATACGTGTCGATTTATCCCAAAGCGTACCCAGTTGTGCCTGGAATACCATGTTAGCCAATTTTTCTTTACGCGATGCAAGCGGTTGCTTTTGATCTTGCAGGAAGAAGAACTCGGCATCAGACAAACGAGGACGAACGACTTTCTCGTTACCTTCAATAATTTGTATCGGGTCTTTCGACTCAATGTTGGACACAGTAATGAAGTAGGGTTGCAGTTTGTTGTCAGCATTCACCAAGCAGAAGTACTTCTGGTTGTCCTGCATGGTCGTAATAAGCGCTTCTTGCGGAACAGCAAGGAAGCGTTCTTCGAAGCTGGCACGAAGCGCAACAGGCCATTCAACCAATGCTGTTACTTCGTCACGCAGGTCGCTTGGTACAATCGCAATGGCATTGACTTCATCCGCAAGCACTTTCACTTGTTGGTCGATGATCGCTTGACGCTCTTCAAAGTTCGCAACTACGTGAGCAGCTTTTAACTTCGCAAGATATTCATCTGCATGCGTAAGGGTAATGGCTTCAGGTGCATGGAAACGGTGACCATAAGTCACATTGCCTGCTTTGTGATCCTGAATCGTTGCATCAATCACATCGTTGTCTTTCAACAACACAACCCATTTTACCGGACGCACAAATTCAGTACGACTTGCCGCAGAACGCATTCGTTTTGCAATTGGCAGGTTGTCCAAAGCATTTTGCAGAATTTGCGGCAGTAAAACGTCTAGGCTTTGACCTTTGACATCTTTCAAGTAGCAGACTTTTTCAACTTTACCGGCTTGGAAAGTCGATACTTGATCGGCTGTAATACCTTGACCACGCATAAAGCCTTCTAAGGCTTTGGTTGGTTTACCTTCAGTATCATACGCCGCTTGTATAGCAGGGCCGTCAAAACGTTTTTGCGTATCGGCTTGAGCGCCTTCAACATTGACAATTTTTAAAGCCAAACGGCGAGGTGCTGCATAAGCTTCGATTGCATCGAAAGCCAGACCAGCATCTTTTAGGCCTTTAACCGTCTCAGCTTGTAGCGCGTCACGTAATTTTTTTAAGCTTTTTGGCGGAAGTTCTTCACAGCCCAATTCGAACAATACGGTATGTTTAGACATTATTTCTTCTCCGCTGCTTTTTCTGCTTGAGCCGCTTCTGCTTCAACTTGTGCTTTTAACTGTGCAAGGACTTCATCACGTAATTCAGGTTCTGCCATCGGGAAGCCAAGCTTCGCACGAGCAGCTACATAGCTTTGTGCAATTGAACGCGCCAAAGTACGTACACGTAAAATATAACGCTGACGTTCAGTCACCGAAATCGCGCCACGTGCGTCTAACAAGTTAAAGCTGTGTGATGCTTTGATCACTTGTTCATAAGCAGGCAGTGGCAATTCCGCTGCAATTAAACGTGTCGCTTCAGCTTCGTAAAAGTCGAACAGTTCAAACATTTTTTCAACGTTGGCATATTCGAAGTTATAGGTCGATTGTTCCACTTCATTTTGATGGAATACATCGCCATAAGTCACCGTACCGAATTGACCTTTAGTCCAAACCAAATCGTAAACAGAATCTACACCTTGCAGGTACATCGCCAGACGTTCAAGACCGTAAGTGATTTCGCCAGTTACCGGGTAACATTCAACGCCGCCGACTTGCTGGAAGTAAGTGAACTGTGTCACTTCCATACCGTTGAGCCAAACTTCCCAACCTAAGCCCCAAGCGCCAAGTGTTGGAGATTCCCAGTTGTCTTCCACGAAACGAATGTCGTGAACCAAGGGATCAATACCAATCGCTTTTAACGAATCTAAATATAGCTGTTGGATGTTGTCCGGGTTTGGTTTCAGCACCACTTGGAATTGGTAGTAATGTTGCAAACGGTTCGGGTTTTCGCCATAACGACCATCTTTCGGACGACGTGACGGTTGAACGTATGCCGCGTTCCAGGTTTCAGGCCCCAGCGCACGAAGGAAGGTTGCAGTGTGGAATGTGCCTGCGCCCATTTCCATATCGTAAGGTTGTAAAATCACGCAACCTTGTTCAGCCCAGTAAGTTTGTAAGGCAAGAATTAAGCCTTGGAAGGTATCAATATGCGATATGGCGCGACTCATGGTCATCCACTTAAAATTAGAGAAAAATTGTGCTCAATTATAAGGATTTTGTCGAGGAGTGGCAAAGGGTTAATGCGAGGATACTTTTTTGAGAAAAATCAAAGTCTCCTCAAAAGAGACTGCTCATCTATTTGTGTCCTGCAAATTTGTGTTTAATGACCAATTTATCCTGACCTAAAAACCAAGAACAAATCAGATGGATAGCTTTATTTAAATGCAATTATGATAAAGATAAACTGATCTTATACGGTTGCTGGCATGAAATTAGTTTAATCTTCATAGTGTAAAATAATGCTTAAAAATAAGGACGTTCATGACAACTTGTACCATCCAATGCCATTTAAAATACAAGATTGTTCAAACCACAGAATTTGTTTTTCAGATTCAGGCGGCACATCATCCTGATCAAAGCATTATTGAAGAACAACTCACCTTTAATCCGCCCATCGCATGGCGTGAATTTCAAGATTCAAGTCAGCAAAACCGTCATATTCGTTTGCATATCGAACCCTGTGATGCTTTTGAAATAAATTATAACGCGACCGTTGAACGCCATCCTGTAATGGATGCGGATCTTCAGCAAAACCTGAATGAAGTGGCAGTTTCTGATTTACCCGACGAAGTATTGCCTTATTTATTGCCCAGTCGCTATTGTAATTCGGATTTATTGGTCGAAATGGCGAACCGATCCTTTGGCTGGATGAAGCTTGGCTATAGTCGGGTTAAAGCCATTGAACAATGGATTTATAACCATATTTTTTATGTTTCGGGCAGCTCTGACCAGTTTACTACAGCGACAGATGTACTTATCCAGCGGGCAGGGGTATGTCGTGACTTTGCCCATTTGGGCATCGCCTTGTGTCGTGCTTTAGGGATTCCGGCACGGATGGTGGTCGGTTATGTCGAGATTGAAAAATTCCTGCCAGATTTTCATGCCATTTTTGAAGCCTATTTAGAAGGCGGTTGGGTGTTATTTGATCCGACCCGTTTGGCCCCTGTAGAAAATTTAATTCGAATTGGCACTGGAATGGATGCCGGTGAAGTCGCATTTTCGACATTTTATGGTGAGATTGAGCTGATAACGATTGAACCCATCATTACCGATCAAGGTGGTAGGGAGCGGTATTAGCAGAGATTAAATTGTGGCTTAATCCATTAATTTTCTAGCAAGCATTGCTTAATCTTCAGAGACTATCTTTTTTAATATCAGTATATTATGAATTAAATTATTTTTAATTTTATTCCGTAAACAGTGAAAAGATGCAAAATAAATACACCTTTATGCAGCATCATTCTATAATTTGCGACTTCCACTTAAAAACCACAAAAGGCGTGCCGTGTTTCATCCACAACTTGAATGGCTCAATACCCTAAAACCCAATTTTAAAATCCTTCCGCTAAAAGACCGCTTGCTCTGTGGCATAGGTGCCTTGATAGGACTTGCACTTTCATCACTGATCAGTTGGTGGGTGTTGGGCGATATCAATGCCTGGTACATCGCGCCTATGGGTGCATCATCGGTATTGCTGTTTGCCGTACCGGCCAGTCCATTGGCTCAGCCATGGAATATGGTGGTTGGTAACAGTCTTGCAGGCATCATTGGCGTGACCTGTGCAATGTATATTCCTAACTTGACGGAAGCCTTTAGTGTTGCGGTCGGTCTCTCGATTATCTTAATGATGACCACAGATTCCTTGCATCCACCCAGTGGGGCAGTGGCCATTACAGCAGTATTGGGTGGAGAAGCGGTACACCAGCTTGGATACAACTTTATTTTCTATCCGGTTTTATTGAATTCACTTTTATTGCTGGTAATTGCGATTGTGTTTAACCGCTTGCTCGGCAAAAAATATCCGCAAATAGCACAAATTAATCAGCGTTCTAAAGATCCGACACCCACTCAAAAAGTCACTATTCAACCGCAAGATATTCAGGACACGCTGGATCAGCAAACCGAGCTGTTGGATATTAGTGAATATGACTTACAAAAAATTATTTTAGCAGCGCAAGAAAAAGCCAATGCACGAGGTGTGAGCCAGTTCAAGTGTCAGGACATTATGACCAGAGATGTCATTAGCTTAAATGAAAACGATGATATCCATTCTGCTTTGGATAAATTCAAACACATGAATTTAATGAGCTTGCCAGTGACAGATGCTCAGCATCAATTGGTTGGCACCCTGGCTTTATATGAAGTGGTGGAATGGTTTAAACGAGCGACAGACTTGAGAATCACATGGGAACGTCAGGTGAAACATATTATGGTGCGTCAAGTGGTTACTGTAAAACCTGAGCAACCGATCCAGAATCTGGTGCCTTATTTTGTGGAACGTTCTTTTAATTATATTCCTGTAGTTGAACATCAAAAAATGGTCGGAATTATTAGCCGTGCCGATATGATTGCTGCATTAAATCAACAGCTGAATCTGGCGGCTAACCTCTAAAAAATAGGCAAAAAAAAGCTACGACCTATTGGGGTACAAGTCGTAGCATAAAACCGTAAAATATCAAAAGTTAAAACATTAACGGTATGGATTTGAGTCCTGATTTACCGTACGAACCGGATTCTGATAGCCTGATCCAGAATCTATTTGAAACTGTTTCTTGGGCATAATGAGCCATAATACCAAATAGACTAAAATCCCTGGAAATGCCGCGCTCATGAGAGAAACAACTACAAATATAATGCGCAGTAAATTTGCATTCCAACCAAATCGTTCAGCAATACCACCCATTACACCTGCAATCATGTTTTGTCGGTTAGAGCGATATAAACCAACATTGGCCATCTAGATCTCCTTAAAATTAGAAAAAGGTATGATGTTAAAACAACTCACCTATTAATTAAGAAATGGTGATGTAATTTTTTTTTTAAAGTCTGGCGGAATAAAAAATAGTTAAGTTATGTAACCGGCTATGCCTTATCTCTGCAATGCGACATAAAATATATTTATTCTGAAAAAGTTGATTTATTTCAATAAAAATCAATCTACTATCGGAGTTGTTTTATAAGGGAATGAGATTCAAACAGATTACTTATCCAATAAATAATTGAATCTACAACTAAAGAAATCTAACATTTAGGGCTAAGTCAATGTTTCTAAAAGTAGATCAGCGTAAATATATACTGGTGGCAGTTTTATCGGGTCTGGTTGGCTGCAATCAGCCATTCGAAGAGCCGGTGGCTGAACAGATAGAACGAGAAAATCAGGCAGTCAACTCGTCTACTGTAGATACTCAAGGCAATAAACTGACCGAGGTTGCCGGAAAGATCCCTGTACCTGTAGCAGATACAACCACCGATCCTCAGAGAAAAATTCCAGAAAATGCCAAACCTTATGTAGGGCGCTACCAGATTGCCATTAGCTGTACTGATCCTATTGTAAAATGCCAACAGGGGAGTGCAGATTTAGTTATTAATCTATTGGCAGACGGTACGGCATATCGCAGTATTATCCATTTAGGTAAAATCACCTTTACTTCGAACCGTTATCAACGTCAAAATTACTGGTCTTATGATTCCACACATCATCAAGTGATCGTGCATCGATTGAGTGGGGTAGACTTTTTTTATAATATCGATCAAGACCAAAACCTGGTCATGGATCTGGATAAAATTGCGCATGCATCGGCACTCAACGAGCAGTATTTTGCTGAGGGTAATCCATTTCCACAGCAGGCTTATTGTTTAGTCAAAGAAACTACACTCATGAAAACTCGCGAATCCTAAAATTTAAGCAAAAAAAACACTCCAAATGTGGAGTATTTTTTATTCAATAAAATTGAAATTTATTAAAATAATAAAAATTAAATTTGGTGGGTTGTGAGGGGCTCGAACCCTCGACCAATAGATTAAGAGTCTACTGCTCTACCAACTGAGCTAACAACCCTGAACACATTTAAAAACACTGTTTTAAACGAATTACAAGATGAAGCAAAATTTCGAGAATGGCGAATCTACCGAAGGGGTATGGTTTGTCTTGGTCGGAATATTTGCAGGTTTCGTTTCTATTGTAGTACAGAAAGAAGCCTTAAGAAAGATATGGTGGGCCGTCCGCGACTCGAACGCGGGACCAATGGATTAAAAGTCCACTGCTCTACCAACTGAGCTAACGGCCCATATTTTCAGAGAAAATATCTGAGAAGTAAAAAAGCTTCCCTGTAGAGAAGCTCTTTAGAATCTTGGTGGGCCGTCCGCGACTCGAACGCGGGACCAATGGATTAAAAGTCCACTGCTCTACCAACTGAGCTAACGGCCCAAGATAATCAAAAAAATAAGTGGTGGGCCGTCCGCGACTCGAACGCGGGACCAATGGATTAAAAGTCCACTGCTCTACCAACTGAGCTAACGGCCCGAAACCAACATTCAAGCAGTGCTTGGATGTACAGTGCAAGAAAATATAGTATTTTCTAAACACCACTTCGTTTTGATGGGCGTATTGTAGCAAGTTATGAAATGAGCGCAAGTAAAAATTAGCAAACTTGTTGATGTTTGATTATAAATGCAACAAATTTGCTTTATCTACTCAAAAAACAGACGTTTTGAGTTAGAAACGGTATTGATAAGCTTGGATATTGTTAAATATTTCTACTGTTAAATCACAATATTCCGTGGCATTTGGCAATAAAACCAACAAGCGTTCATCTGTTTTATGGGGATCAAAAGCTTGCTCTTTTAACTTGTTCTTTTGATATTTAAATGTACCGGTGGTTTCTACCTGCGCTTGAACCCGCAAGAACACAGGAACAGCATATGCAGGCAAGCATTTTTTAAACTCGCTTGTCATTAGCTTTAAATCTTGTGCTGTTAATTCTGCACCATCTGCCAGTGTAATTGCTGCCATACCGGCACGACCATTGGTATGGGGGATTTCTACCCCGTAAACCACCGCTTCAGCAATTTTTTCATATTCACTGACCACATTTTCAACTTCATTGGTCGATACATTTTCACCTTTCCAGCGAAAAGTATCACCTAAGCGGTCTATAAATTGAGCATGACGGAAGCCAATATCACGTACCAGATCGCCGGTATTAAAGAATGCATCACCCTGTTTAAACACATTTTTCATAATCACGGATTTATTTTTTTCCGGGTCGGTATAGCCATCAAAAGGCGAGCGACGGGTAATTTTACCAATCAGTAAACCTACTTCGCCTTTTTTGACCTTCTTGCACTGGCCTTTGTCATCTTTTACCGGTGCATTGGTTTCTTTGTCAAACTCAATAATGGCATAAGGTGTAGGGGAGAAGCCGACCGTGTTGTCAAAGTTAAACACGTTACTGAAACCGACATTTCCTTCACTTGACGCATAGAGTTCAAGAATTTCTTCGACTCCAAAGCGTTGCTTGAATTTATCCCAGATATTCGGGCGCATGCCATTGCCGATCATCTTTTTGACACGATGGCCGTGTTCAAGTTCAGAAACCGGGGCATCCATGAGATAACGGCACAATTCACCGACATAGCCAATCGCAGAGACATCAAATTTTTGCACATCTTTCCAGAAAGCAGAGGTGGAATATTTTCGTCGTAAAGCCAGTGTGGCACTGCCGGCAATCACGCCGCACCAGCAGACCACGATACCTGTTGCATGATAGAGCGGCAAAGTGACATACATGACGTCGTCTTTATTCAGGTTTAACACATGCCCATAGGTGCCATAGGCCAACGTCCAGCGACTATTGGTGAAAATGACTGCCTTGGGTAAGCCGGTCGTACCCGAGGTATAGATGTAAAACAAGCCATCTTTACCTTGAACACTGTGCGTGGTGGGGGTGTTGAATTTCGGAAAGCTGTCAATTTTATCTGCCAGATTGATCCAGTCTTTCGGTGCTGTACCTGAATCTATTCGAGTAGCTTGATCTGCCAACCAGTGAAAACGATCTTCTAGAAGCACTAAATCTTGACGAACTTCTTCCACAGCTTGACGGCATTCTTCACCGACAATGACGGCAATCGGTTTGACCAGGTTAATGCTATGCATCAGTGCCTTACCAGTTTGCGATGTATTGACCAAAGCTGAAGTCACACCAATTTTCGCTAAAGCGACTACAGTTGCCACCAGTTCAGGGCGGTTTTCCACCATAACGGCAATAACATCACCTTTACGGGCACCAAGGGCGAGATAAAAATGCCCGATTTGGTTGGCCCATTCATTCAGTTGCTGATAACTGAATTTTTGATCTTCAAATAATAGCGCTATACCCTGAGGATTACGCTTGACCGCTTTTTCAAAGGCCATGCCTAAGCCCGCTGGGGTGTTGGGTGTGCGTAAATAGGCTTGTTTCAGACCACTCAAGAGATGAGGGACTTTGCTCATAAATTTGGGTAATTTTACTGCGATATCAGCAATACCAATAAGATCGCTCTGTGTGGTGTGGTTCATAGGAATCCTATTTATTTTTCATAATCCAATATGTCTATTTGTTTGTGGTCATCTGTTCAGGTGTCTTTTTAATCGTTTAATCCTAGTGCAATCAACCTAATTTGACAAAAGTATCAAAAAAAACCTAGTCACCGAAATGACTAGGTTTGTTTTATTCGCTGCTTTAAAGCTAATTATGACTCATTTGCAGGCGTTATTTTCTTTGGAGGGCGACCGCGAGGACGACGGGGGCGGATAGGTTTGTCAGCATCATCATCAGCATCTGGGTTGTCTGGATCAGCTTTTGGCTCAGCCAGTGCTTGGACGTCTTGAGCGACTTCTACCGGTAATTCAGATTTGACCGGTTTTGGCTGCTTTACTGCCTTTTCCACACGGGCTGCTTGCTTGATCGGCTCAGCAACCACTTCTGGAGCTGCTACGACTTCAGGCGTTTCAGTCACGGCTGGAGCTTCTTTGATCACAGCTTCTGGTTCTGTCACCGGAGCAACTTCAGTCGCTGTTGTTTCAACTACTTCTTTTGCAGCTTCAGGTTCATTATGTGCTTGCTTGGCTTGTACTAAAGCCTGTTCAGCAGCAAGTTTTGCCAAACGACGACGTTCACGCGGATCATTGGCAACACGGTTGTCAGAAACAGCAGCAGGCGGGGTTAAAGCCAGCACTGGTGCCGGTTCAGCTTCATGTGCTGCTTTGGTTACCGCAACATCACGCGTAACCGGCTGTGCTGGCGCTTCGGCTTCAGTTGCCTGATGCACGAGAGTCGCCGCATATTGCTCAGTGAATTTCACCAATGCACGGTTGAAGGTTGGGATTAAGCCAAATTGCTCAATCAGCACTGAACAATCCTCACCATAGACATGGCGAATGAGGCTGCCCACTGTATATTGCCCCAACGTTGGAACCTGAGACGGGTTCAATTTTGGAGCTTGAGCCTGTTTTACCTGCGGTTCACGTTTTTTGCGACGACGCATACGCGGATCGTTACTTGCACGTATGTCAGCAGAACGTGGCTGCTGTGGCTCACGAGTTTCAGGGGTTGCAGCAGGTTTTTCTTCCTTCGCAACGACTGGTTTCTCAACTACAGGCGCTTGGGTTTCTGTAACAGCAACCGGTGCAGCTTGAGCGATCGGTGCTTCAACAACAGCAGCTGCTGCATTTAACGTAACAATTTCACTTTTCGCCTGATCAACATTTACCACCAAGGCAGTTGGAATTACATCCTGACGAGGTGTATTAATCACTTCGACTTTAGGCTGTTGTTCGTTAACTACAGGCGCAGCAATGGCTTGCTGAGGAGCAGGAGCCTGTTCGTTCAATACGCTTTGATCGCGGTGGCGATTTGGGCGGTTTGGACGTTGTGGGCTATTGCGGTCACGGCGTGGCACAGCATTTTGCTCTGGTTGAGTTTCAGATGCTTGTTGTTCAACGTGTTGACGTCGTGTCGGGCGCTTATTGTCACGTTGATCTTGACGCTGCTCGTGACGTTGATCTTGACGCTGCTCGTGACGTTGATCTTGACGCTGCTCGTGACGTTGATCTTGACGTGCTTCTTGGCGCGGTTCTTGACGTTGCTCTTGGCGCTGCTCATGACGAGGAACTTGAACAATTTCTTCATGCACTTGATTTTGTTGATTGTCGTGCTGAACTTGTTCACGTTGCTCTTTCGGCTTTGTGGTACGCTTTTTATTGTGACGTTGCGCTTTTTCTTCACGGTCAGAATACTTATCCGCAACTTCATGCTGTTCCTGTTTTGCTGCTACAGGCGCACTTGGTGTTAAATAAATATTGTTGTTTGCAGTCGCCACCGGTTCGCTTACAACTGGTGCAGATGTAGCAACCTGACCGAATTGACCACGGCTCACAGCACCACCATTCACCATTTGTTCAATAGCAGCAGCAGCATTGTTTGCAGTACGTGCTTGATCAACTGTTTTTGCTTGTTTTTGTACAAACAGGTTTTCTAACCATGCACATGGGCTTGCTGAAGCTTGAGCAACAGCTGCAACTTGAACTGGCTGTTGTTGCTGTACTTCTTGAGCAACTTGTTGTGGATGACGTTGTTGCTGCTTGTTGTTTTGGTTTTTGGCTTGTTGCTGAGCAGGCGCTTGAGCAGCAGCTTGAGCAGCCTGTTGTTCACCTTCCAAATGCCATTCAGAAGATTCGTAACCCAGCTCTTTTTCACTTGAACGTGTTGCTTCGGTACGTTCGTAGCTGGTTGGCGCAAAGCCTTCAGCGTTATAAGTGATTTCATAATGTGGTGTTTCTAAGTGCGGATGTGGTAACACCGTTACACGTACATTTGAAGTTTGTTCTAGATACACCAAAGTGTGACGCTTTTCATTCAACATGAATGCAGCGATTTCAACCGGAACTTCGACCTGAACTTCACCTTGACGTTCACGCAGTGCAATCTCTTCCACTTTACGCATGATTGAAAGTGATAAAGAGCGTAAGTCACGCACCATGCCGGTACCATGACAGCGTGGGCATACATAACCGGTTGCTTCTTCTAGCGATGGACGCAAGCGTTGACGGCTCATTTCCATTAAACCAAAACGTGACAATTGACCGAACTGGATACGGGCACGGTCGCTTTGGGTTGCTTCACGAAGTTTTGCTTCAACCATGCGCTGGTTGCGGTCTTTGGTCATGTCGATGAAGTCGATCACCACCAAACCACCGATATCACGTAAACGCAGTTGACGGGCAATTTCTTCAGCAGCTTCAAGGTTGGTATTTAAAGCTGTGTCTTCAACGTCGTGACCACGTGTCGATTTCGCCGAGTTAATGTCGATTGACACTAATGCTTCAGTTTGGTCGATCACGATTGAGCCGCCAGAAGGAAGTTTTACTTCGCGTTCATAGGCTGTTTGAATTTGGCTTTCAATGCCAAAATGAGCAAATAACGGCTCATTTAAAGTGTAGGTTTTAAGTTTTTCTAACTGACGCGGCATGACTGCTTTCACGAAGTTATAGGCTTCGGTATAGGCTTGTTCAGAGTCAATTAAAATTTCTGCAACATCGTCACGTAAATAGTCACGAATAGCACGAGTAACCACGCCCGCTTCTTGGTGCACCAGCATTGGTGATGGACCAGAACTTGCTGTAGTTTGGATTTGTGCCCAAAGATCCATCAAGTGTTGCAAGTCAAGTTGCAATTCTTCTTGTGAACGACCAATACCGGCAGTACGAACAATCACGCTCATGCCACGCGGAATATTCAGTGACGACAACATTTCTTTCAATTCGTCACGAACTGCACCGGAAATTTGACGACTGATACCGCCACCTTTAGGGTTGTTTGGCATAAGCACCAAATAACGACCGGCAAGCGAGATAAAGGTAGAAAGAGCAGCACCCTTGTTGCCACGTTCTTCTTTTTCCACTTGAACCAGAAGTTCTGTGCCTTCAGTGATCAATTCGCGGATGTTTGAAGTCTGGCGAGGGTCTGCCTTGTAGTATGTGTTTGCGATTTCACGCATAGACAGGAAGCCTTGACGACCTGCACCATACTCAACAAATACAGCTTCTAAAGAAGGTTCAACGCGAGTTACGTGACCTTTATAGATATTGGATTTTTTCTGCTCACGGGTACGATTTTCTAAATCAAAATCGTAAAGACGCTGACCAGTGACAAGTGCAACGCGAATCTCTTCGGCATGTGTTGCATTAATCAACATACGTTTCATGGGTGTAACACCTGATAGTGATACACAGCAAAACATCGCTATTCACGCAGCGAACATCACACATTACGGATCAACACCCAGATCTCAAATAAACGCTTGTGGTCTGAGCTTTTTTACCGGCCTTTTTTTGGGCTGCGGTTTTTGATTCACGTATTGATGATGGCAATACGGCTTCAATCTTTAAACGATTAAAGTCACCTGAGCGCTTCACTGGCGGACAAACGGTGCATTAGATGTGAGTAACTTTCACTGTCACGTAGCTTGAAGATCATCCCTTCATTAAGATAGAGAGCGTCTTGATACGGAATTATCATCGTATCTTTGCTTTATGTGCAGATCCAATGCATCAACGTTGTAGCCTGAATGCGACTTCAGGTTGCGATTAATCTGATGTGTATCAGTTTACGTTTAAAAACCAACTTTAAGTTGGCGACATATTTTTTAGAGCAGACTGATTTATGTACCGAAATACAATTAAACGCAACAGTTTGCTTTTTTGCCGATATAATAAGCCTTCGGCGTCGGCATATTCTTTAGGGACCTTTCCGTGTTTAATGTGAATTGTGAAATTTAATTTTTAGCTTCAAAAATATTGAAGGAATTAAATTTTTTCACACTAACGGTGGTATCCGTGCGCTGACTATATCAAACCTTGCATCATCTGCCTATGGGTTAAGCTTATGTTTCTTGTGTAAAGCATAGCCTAAGTGATCAGTTTTTAATCAATTTTAGTATTTTTTTGGGTCATAGTAACTGTATGAATTCTACGCAAGAATGGCAAAGTGTCACTTGGTTTGAAGTTGATGAGCATCAATCAGGCCAACGCATCGATAATTTTCTATTTTCCAGACTTAAAGGTGTGCCGAAAAGTCGTATTTATCGTTTGATGCGTGAAGGACAAGTTCGGGTCAATAAAAAGCGTATTAAAGCGGAAACCAAACTGGCAATTGGTGATCAAGTTCGCGTTGCACCAATTCGTTATGAGCCTAAAGATGAAACGCCGGTACCGGTGTCGGATAAAGTGGCTCAAAGCTTGCTCAGCCGTGTGATTTATGAAGATGAAGGTCTGATGGTGGTCAATAAACCTTCTGGTATTGCCGTACATGGCGGTAGCGGTGTTGCCTATGGTCTGATTGAAGGTCTGCGCGCAGCAAGCGGTAAGAAATATCTGGAACTGATTCATCGTATTGACCGTGATACTTCTGGCCTGGTAATGATCAGTAAAAAACGCAGCACTTTAAAAACCTTGCAAGATTTACTGCGTGAACACAAGATCAAAAAAACCTATGCTGCGATTGTGAAAGGCAATGTTGTGCTCGATCGTCAACTGATTGATGCACCTTTACACCGTTATGAGCTTGCCAATGGCGAGCGTCGTGTGTGCGTATCAAAAGAAGGGAAAGAGTCTAAAACGCAGTGGAATGTGGCTGAGCGCTTTATGCATGCAACGCTTGTATACGCATCACCGCTTTCAGGCCGGACCCATCAAATTCGTGTGCACGGTTTAAGTATTGGTCATCCTTTAATCGGTGATGATAAATATGGTCATGAAACTGCATATAAAGGTCCGAAAGCCCGTCGCTTATGCTTGCATGCACTGCGCCTGGAAATTCCGGGTTATGAAACCATTGAAGCGCCATTGCCGGAAGATATGCAAAGTCTGGTGGCCCAGTTGCGTGCGCAGAAGAAAGATAAAGAACCGGCTTTAACGGATCGTGACGAAGATTATAAATAGTCTTATCTCAAGTAACGGGAATGTTGGATAAATGGTCCCGTTACTCAAAAGCGATTAAAAAACTTTGGCTGTGAAAATGATATGCATCAGGCGACATCTATGTCGTCATTGCGTATCAGATATTTGTCTTGAATTTTCCTTAAAGAAATTTTTCATCTTCTTTTGTCTTATTTGTTTGTAGAAAAGTGGACAGGGAGATTTAAGCGGAAATGCTATGTTTTGCATTGAATCAAATATTGGATTAATTCATGAAAAAAACTTTAGAACTTGTGATCTTTGATTGGGATGGTACTTTATTTGATTCAGTGGGACAAATTGTACAAAGCCTACAATTCGCTGCCAAAGCGTATCAACAACCTTTAACCGAAGAAGCTGCAAAAAGCATTATCGGTTTAGGATTGCCTGAAGTCGCGCAAGTCTTGTTTCCAGATGTGCCTGAATTGCACACTGATATTTTGCAATGCTATGCAGATCACTATGTCGAAAATTCGAAAGCTGATGCCTGGTTTGACGGTGTGGCTGAGATGTTGCACATGTTAAAAGCTGAAGGCATCAAACTTGCAGTGGCAACCGGGAAAAGCCGTAAAGGTTTGGACCGGGTATTAACTCAAACGCAGAGTCATGAGCTTTTTGCCGTGACCCGTGCGGCAAGTGAAACCAGATCTAAACCGCATCCATTAATGCTGGAAGAAATTTTGCACATTACCGGCGTGAATGCTGAAAATGCGATTATGGTGGGGGATACATCCTATGACCTGGAAATGGCACAGAACATTGCCATGCCACGTATCGGGGTGAGTTATGGGGTACATACGCCTGAGACGCTAACACAATACAATCCACTGGCCATTGCCGAGGATGTCGCAAGTCTGCATCAGCTACTCTTAAATCAGGTAAATTTAAAACAGGCGGTTTAAGCTATATTTGATATTGAAAAGGGTGATTTAAAATCGCCCTTTTTTATACGTATTAAATTCTAAATTGACTTATTGGATTCTGAATTTTTGCACATCAGGTTTATGGTTACCCCAACCAGTCCAGTAATTGACCATAGTGACAGTTTTATTTTGAATACTCATAATTTTATAAATATCATTACGCGGCGGTGAAATTTCATTTGGACGAATGACTTCAGTCATCATAAAAATCTCTGGTGTAATCCAGGTTATACGCCAAGTGTCGGTATTGAAGTAGCCGCGGCTACATTGCATTTCATCTTGCCAAGCGGCAGCGGTCGCTTGAGCATTAAATTTTAATCTCGCATAACTTACATAAATTAAAATTAAATATTTGGTTTTGATCTGTTTTTGATAATTTCATACAAAGGCTGTATGACATAAAGTTGTGAGTAAGGCTGTTAATAAAAGTGTTTTGATTTTCAGTGCTAATAGTTTAAGGCATTGTTTTTAATTATTTAAAAATATCATGTTGATTAGACAGTGAATATGCCGTTTTTATTTAAAATGCAGCGATAGTCTCATCTTTTAGTCGTAGTGCTGATTGATTGTTAAAATGAATGGCCTGCATTGCAGAGCTGCTTACTCGGATATCCTGAAATATCTACGCTAACTGCCTTGTTTCACTCAAAAAATAGAATGGCATTTATAGGTAATAGCTATTGTAAAAAATAAAATAAGTATTGGCATAAAAACCGTATTTTTCAGATTCTAAAACTGTTTATACATATACACGTTTGCCAAGATGGGGCAGCACCCATTTGCTGATGGGTTTGATCATTTACATAGATTTTTTCTGATTGTTCATTCCATTTCCATCGATAACGGTATACGTCCAATTTTTTGCAGTTTAAGGAAACATTGATGTCGAATTCTGCTGTTGTTGAATCAGTTGCCCAAGCATTACGTAGCGCTGAATTATCTAAAACTGCGATTGCACCGATTCGCCCACAATTGGGTGGTGAAAGTGCGGATGTAGATATTGCCTACGCAGTTCAAGAATTAAATACCCAACGTGCCTTAAGCGAAGGACGTCGTTTAGTCGGCCGCAAAATCGGTTTGACTTCAAAAGTGGTCCAAGCCCAACTCGGTGTAGATCAGCCTGACTTCGGTATGCTGTTTGCAGACATGTCTTATGGTGATGGCGAAGCCATCCCGGCAGGCCTATTGATTCAGCCTAAAGTTGAAGCAGAAATCGCATTAATTATCAATAAAGACCTTACCAAACAACATCATACCTACGCAGACATTATCAGTGCGACTGAATATGCCTTGCCAGCGGTAGAAGTGGTGGATAGCCGTATCGAAAACTGGAAAATTTCCTTGATTGATACCGTTGCCGACAACGCATCTTCAGCAGCTTTTGTTTTAGGTTCACGTCCTGTGAAACTTGAAAACCTGGATTTGGTGAACTGCAAAATGACCATGACACGTGGTGATGAAGTGGTATCTCAAGGTGTAGGTAAAGCCTGCCTTGCAAATCCCCTCAACGCTGCGGTTTGGTTGGCGGATGAAATGGTTCGTCGTGGCCGTCCACTGTTGGCCGGTGACATCGTTTTGACCGGTGCATTAGGCCCGATGGTTGTTGCACACCCAGGTGATGAATTTAAAGTTGAAATAGAAGGCTTTGGTTCAGTGACAGCAGCGTTTGCAGCTGAATAGGCATTGAGCTAAACACGGAATTTTTGAGAGTACAGATTCATGAAAAAGATTAAATGTGCATTGATCGGTCCTGGGAACATTGGGACTGACTTGCTTTACAAACTTCAACGTAGCGAATGGTTAGAGCCAGTTTGGATGGTGGGGATTGACCCGACATCGGAAGGTTTGGCGCGTGCTGCGAAAATGGGCCTTAAAACCACTGCTGAAGGCGTGGACGGTTTACTTCCGCACGTGCTTGCTGATGATATCAAAATTGCGTTTGATGCAACGTCTGCTTATGTTCATGCTGAAAACAGCCGCAAGTTGAACGAACTTGGCGTACAAATGATTGACTTGACGCCTGCAGCAATTGGTCCATTCTGCGTACCACCAGTGAATCTGGAAGCTTTGCTTGAACAGGGTGAATTGCCGAACGTCAACATGGTGACATGTGGCGGTCAGGCAACCATTCCTATGGTGGCAGCGATTTCACGTGTTCAAGCTGTGAACTACGGTGAAATTATTGCCACGGTATCTACAAAATCTGTAGGTCCGGGTACACGTAAAAATATTGATGAATTTACACGGACTACTGCCGGTGCAATTGAGCAGGTGGGCGGTGCGAAACAAGGTAAAGCCATTATCATCATCAATCCTGCTGAGCCACCACTCATGATGCGTGACACGGTGCACTGTCTGGTTGAAGGCACACCGGATCAGGCTGCAATTACAGCATCTGTGCATGCCATGATCAAGGAAGTTCAAAAATACGTACCCGGTTACAAACTTGTAAATGGCCCGGTATTTGATGGCAACCGTGTATCCGTGTTTATGGAAGTTGAAGGCTTGGGCGACTACTTACCTAAATATGCCGGTAACCTCGATATTATGACTGCAGCTGCTGCACGTACTGCAGAAATGTTTGCAGAACGTCTCATCGCTAACCAAGCAGCGTCAGCTGAAGCTTAAGGAGCAGACCATGTCAAAAATTATTATTAATGATATGACGTTACGTGATGGTATGCACCCGATGCGCCATCAAACTACACCAGAGCAAATGGTTGCAATTGCCACTGCACTTGATGATGCGGGTGTGCCTTTAATCGAAGTAACCCATGGTGACGGCTTAGGCGGCAACTCGGTAAACTACGGTTTTGCAGCTGCGACGGATGAAGAATATTTAACTGCGGTAATTCCACAGCTTAAACAAGCCAAAGTATCTGCGCTGTTAATTCCGGGTATTGGTACGGTTGACCATTTGAAAATGGCGCATGATGTAGGTGTGGCAACGATTCGTGTTGCAACCCACTCTACAGAAGCTGACGTTTCTGAACAGCACATTACGGCTGCGCGCAAACTTGGCATGGACACTGTGGGCTTCTTGATGATGGCACACATGGCATCACCTGAGCATCTTCTTGAAGAAGCGAAAAAGATGGTGTCTTACGGTGCAAACTGTATTTATGTGACCGATTCTGCCGGCTATATGTTGCCGAATGACGTGACTGACCGTGTGGGTATTTTACGTGCCAACTTGGCTTCAGAAATCGAAATCGGTTTCCACGGTCACCATAACTTGGGTATGGGCGTTGCAAACTCTGTTTCAGCAGTTCAAGCCGGTGCAACACGTGTCGATTTAGCGTCTGCAGGTTTAGGCGCAGGCGCAGGTAATACGCCACTTGAATTGTTTGTTGCGGTGGCCAACCGTATGCAAATGGAAACCGGTGTGGACTTGTTTAAAGTTCAGGATATTGCAGAAGAACTGATTGTTCCAATGATGCAGCAACCGATTCGTGCCGACCGTGATGCAGCAACCTTGGGTTATGCAGGTGTTTACTCATCGTTCCTGTTGTTTGCTAAACGTGCTGAAGCAAAATATGGTGTGTCTGCGCGTGAAATCCTGATGGAATTGGGTCGCCGTGGTACGGTGGGCGGTCAGGAAGACATGATTGAAGACCTCGCTTTGACCATGTCCAAAGCAAAAGAGCTTAATGCTTAATTAAAGTATTAAGTTAAACAGAAAAAGCACCCGAATATGGGTGCTTTTTTAATTTTGAATGAGATGACGCAAAATAATTTAATATCCTTAAATGAGGGTTGCATACCCCGACATAATTTTATCAATAATCCTGAATTGTTTTTCTAATTGCTTTGTTGGGTTGAGTGCCAGATTGATCTTTACTGGATTTTATTCTTGGGATCTATCGTTTAAAACAGCTGAATTATTCAGCTGTTTTTTATCATGACTTCTAAAATTTAAAGCTTATTTTCGTAGTACGGTTCTGAATCCAACATGAGAAGTGGCAAGATCAAATTCTTGCGGGTGTCGGGCAGCGGCCCTGTAACGTGCACAATAATTATCTGCACATAAATAAGAACCGCCTTTTATGGTCATAGTCATGACCTGTTTTGAATGGTGACGGGTCATTTGTGGATTGCCCATATGCATGTCGGAATGAGGACCTTTATAAACAGAATTTGTCCATTCCCAAACATTGCCAATCATGTCATGTAGGCCAAAAGGATTGGCTTCAAAACAGCCGACAGGTGCTATACCTTTAAATCCATCTTGATTAGAGTTGGCATAGGGGAATTCACCCTGCCAGTAATTGGCGGTAATTTTCCCATGCGATTTTGGGCCAATATCTTCCTGATCACTAAACCCTTTGGCAAGGTATTCATTTTCTAATTCGGTAGGCAAATCACGACCCAGCCATGTTGCATATGCCAATGCATCATTATAAGTCACATAACGAACCGGCTCATTCAGAGCAGGAAATTTCTCATCAATGTTTTTCCATGAAACATTTTTCAAAAATTTCCACCAGGACATCATGGCAACCTTATCTGTTTCAGGCTGGATGAAAACAGCTGCGCCACCTTGTTTTTCAGCATCGCTAATATAGCCAGTTGCATCTACAAAACTTTTAAACTGGGCCACAGTAACTTCTGTTTGATCCGCCCAGAAAGCGTTTACTTTGAGTTTGTTTTGATAGAAAGGGCGTTCATCTTCATAACCCGTATTTGAGCCAAAAAGAATTTCACCTGCCGGAATTTCAACCATACCGGAGGTTTTGGATTTTCCCCAAAGTGCAGGCAAACCTGAATATTGCTTACATTGACTGACACTGCCCAAAGTGACAATTTCTGTAGATTGCTCAGATTTCGAAGCATTGCATCCTGCGAGGCCAAGCATCAGCAATAGCAGACAACTCCCTTTCATCAAATTTGACATGGGGTATTACTCCGCGAAATCCTGTACACCTACACGTTGAGTGTATTTCACATATTCTTGCTGGAGCTGTTTTACCATTTCCGGGTGTTTTTTACTTAGGTCAGTGGTTTCTGTACGATCATTTTCTAGATCATATAATTTCCAGTCCGGACCACTCAGGTTTTTGGTAATGGTGCGCGTGAGTTTCCATTTCTTGTTGCGCACATAGGCATCGCCATGCAATTCATCTGCATAGATAAAATTTTCGCCATATACGGAACTGGTTTTACCCTTAAGATAACTGATCCACGATTTACCGGAAAGCTGGTTGAACTTGCTAGGATCCTGATAATCCGGTTTTAATGAAGATTGGGTAATTTCAAGAACAGTGGGGAAAACATCTTTTACATTCACAAAGCTATTACTGATTTTAGCTGTGCTGCTATTTGGAAGTTTAACAATAGCAGGTGCACTGACGCCGCCTTCAGCTGCAGTTCCTTTCCAAAGTGAAAATGGTGCACTGCTCACTTCAGTCCAACGCGGACCAATAAGTTCATAAGATTTAGTTTTACCTAAATTATGATAACTATTGTCATAACCTGGAAGTGAACGATAGAACCCTTCTGCGCCATTATCTGACATAAAAATAAACAGCGTATTGTCGTATTGCTTAATCTTTTTCAGATGTTTAATCAGTTTTCCGACATTGTCATCCATATTTTTAATCTGTGCCGCATAAATTTCCATTTTGCGTGCTTCGATTTTTTTCTGTTCAGCCGTTAAATTGTTCCAGGTATCTAAATTCATTGGAGCAAGTTGTTTACTCACCACATTGGCTGTTTTTGTAGAATTAATCAGCTTGAGCTTGAGCATTTTTTCTAAACGCTTCTGTTTTATTGCATCGTAGCCTTGGTCATAGTGGCCCTTATAAATATTCAAATAATTTGTCGGTACCTGAAGCGGCCAATGGGGAGCGGTCAGAGCAACATAGGCAAAGAAAGGTTGGTTTGGCTTGTTATTATCACCAATATATTCAATAATTTTTTGAGTAAAGAAATCTGTTGAATAAAAATTATCTGGTAATTCGACTTTCTGACCATTTTCAGTGTAAATGGTTTTGCGTTCGATACCATCAGGCAGGGTTTTGAAATGTGAGTCTGCACCATTTAATAATGCATAAGAAAAATCAAAACCTCTACTTGCCGGATTGGTCTCGGGGGTATAACCAAGATGCCATTTACCTGCCATAAGGGTTTTATAACCATTATCTTTTAATACTTGAGGCAAGGTCATTGAGCGAGTATTTAAATAACCTTCATAACCCGGTTTACCTAAAAATTGTGGACGAGGAGTTAAATCAAATTTTCCTGCGTCCGCCCGCATAGTCTCCGCCATGGCACCCAAGCCAGCTTGATGGTGATCTGTACCTGACATCAACTCGGAACGTGTGGGAGAACAAGTGCTAGGGGTGTGGTAATTGGTAAAGCGGGTGCCTTGATGAGCCAGACTGTCAATATGGGGAGTCTTGATTTCACTGCCAAATGAACCTAGATCAGAATATCCCAAATCATCTGCCAGAATAATGACCACATTTGGTTTTTGAGCGAAGAGCTGCGTAGAAATTAATAGCGATGTAATTAGCGCTATTTTGTTGAGTCTCATTTCATTCATCCTTGATTATGATTTACAACTATGAGCGTAGTGTAAATGCTTTAAGGTTAACGTCTATTAGACGAAGCATTATTTTAATAAAAATCAAATACATAGGTTTTAATTAGATAGAATATTGGTGGTAATTAGTACATTTTAGATATTAAGTCATACTATTTATGTATTTATATATTGATTTTTTAACTCAGTTCAATGATTGGATATTTATTATAAATACCACTTATAGATTTAAAATCTTATGAGACTGCTTAACTAAAAAAACACTTAATAAATCAATATTAATTCATTTCTTTTTAAAATTAATTTAATTAACAGTAATTTAAATGGATAGTAGTAGCAGTAAGCAAAAACTACTTATTGTTAAAACATATTAAAATTTGGAATTAAATGTTAAAAAAAAGAAAAATAAAGTTATATGAATTGCTGCTTAATACTCTGGTCTGATTTTTTTTAGCGGTAGGGTTGAGCATCATGGTCGCAGCTTAATTTGATTACAGGAATAAGCCATGCGTCGTCAAACACTATGGATAGCAATCTGTGTTGCTGCTGCAACACTAGGTACAACTGCAACGAATGCAGAATTTATCGACGATAGCCAAGTCCAATTAAAATTCAAAAATTTCTATTTAGATCGTCAGTATGCTGATGTACCACAAAATAACTGGGGTAGCTGGTCACAAGGCATTACCCTGGATGCAAAATCCGGTTATCAGGACATCGGCGCTGGTATTCAACTCGGTGCAGATCTTCTTATTCAGCATGCGTTCCGTTTGAATGGCCGTGACAATAATCCTGACTGGGTTATACCGCATCAAGGACCGGGCAAAGGACAAAAAGATAATTTTGGTAAAGTGGGTGCGACCTTAAAAGCCAAGGTTTCTCAAACTGAATTGAAAGTAGGTGAATTACTGCCGGTATCTCCAGTACTGGTCTTCGATCCATCACGTCAGTTGCTGACGACTTATAGCGGTGCATGGTTAGAGTCTAAAGAGATTAAAGATACTAAGTTAACCCTTGCTTATATTGATGGTATTAATAACCGTTATGACAATCAATTTCGTGATTTAACCAAATTTGCTCCGCCTGCATATGATAATGGTGCAGCATCGGATGGCATGTTGATTGCAGGTGTAGATCATCAATTCAATAAACAGATGGGTGCTAGCTACTGGTATGCAGATGTAACAGATATCTATCAGCAGCATTATGTAGGTGTAAATTACAAAACTACATTGGGTGAAAAAGCAAAATTAGAGAGCCATATCCGTTACTTCGATAACTCGGATTCAGGCAACAAGCTGTATGGTGCAATTGATAATCAGGCATTATCTGCAGGTGCAAAAGTCAATTACGGCGCGCACACAGTCGGTTTGGGTTATCAGCAAATGTTTGGTGACAGTGCTTTCCCGACATTGGGTGGCTGGGTGCCACAACCGTATTTAGTGAACTGGGGTGTTGCGACCTTCACTGCGATTGATGAAAAATCTGTCGGCTTAAGCTATGGTTATGACTTTTCTGAATTGGGTGTCAAAGGTTTGAATGCCACTGCGTTCTACATGATGGGCTTTGATGCTGAAGCAAATGGCAAGAAAAATCAGGATTCGGATGAGCTTAATTTAATCGTGAACTACACAGTGCCTGAAGGTCAGTTGAAAGGTCTAGGTTTGCAGATGATGTATATTGATGCTGACTTCGATTATAAATCTGACCTTAAAGAGTATCGTGTAGCCACAACCTATACTTATAAGTTTTAAATCATTGAATCAAAAAAAGAGCGACTGTTGATCAGGTGCTCTTTTTTTACGCTCAGGATATTTTGGCTTGAAATACCTTAAGCAAATTAGGCCTATGGTTTAATTTTAATTAAATAAAAACAAAGACATAAATAATCGTTTTTTTATAGGGTTTGATCGTAAATTTGTATCAGTTTGCTCAGGCTGAACGGTTAATATAAAGCTGTAAAAAGTCATTTTAATGAGTCAACTTGACGTCGAATTCTTGTAATAGAGGGACACGCAAGCTAAAGACTGTAAGAGGAATCAATATGAGCACTGTTCAAATCCCTGACTATCAAACAGATCCATTCTTTGGCTTAGAAGACAAATGGATTGAAACCGCTGAAGGCGAGTTGACGCATTACCACGAAATTGGTGAAGGTACACCTATTCTATTTTTACACGGTTCAGGTACAGGCGTATCGGCGGCTGCAAACTGGTGGTTAAACTTGCCACAAATTGGTGAGCAAGCACGTTGTATCGCAATTGACACCATCGGTTATGGCCAAAGTGTGGTTGCACCGGGCACTGCTTACGGTATCCGCGCTTGGGTTGATCATGCAGTGCGTACTTTAGATGCTTTGGGTATCGAAAAAACTTGGGTCGTAGGTAACTCTTTGGGTGGCTGGTTAGCTTTCCAGATGGCGCTGGATTACCCTGAACGTGTTTTGGGTATCGTGTCTATGGGTACGGGCGGTGCGAAACAGACTGCTGCACTTAAAGCACATGCAAATCCGGTACTTACCGAAGAAGGGATCAAGAAAACCCTGTCTATGTTTGTAGTCAACAAAGACTTGATCACTGATGAACTGGTTAAAGTACGTTTTGATTCTGCGAAAAATGATTACGCATCTGACCGTCTCATGGACGTTGTTGGCGCACGTGACCGTGACCGTTTTGAATTCCCGCTTGATTTCGAAAAAATGAAAGAAATCAAAGTGCCTGTACTTTTGATTCACGGCGTACAAGACGTGGTGATTCCAGTATCTCGTTCATGGGATATCCTGAACATTGTTCCGCATGCTGATGCACACATCTTCAGCCAATGTGGTCACTGGTCTCAAGTTGAAAAATCTGACGAATTCAACACGGTAATTAAAAACTATTTAACAGCACGTGGTGTTTAATCACGCAGTTTGAATGAAATAAAAAAAGGATGACGATAGTCATCCTTTTTTTTATGCCTTTAATTAGCTACTCGTCATTAAGTAGTAATAAAGTTAGCCGCAACATTAATACTGATGGCCAGAATGGTGGTGTTAAATCCATATGCCAACAGCAGGTGCAAGGTATTTAATACCCGCATGGAGCGTGACGTAATGGATACATCTGCGGTTTGCGCCGAGGTTCCAATTACATAGCTAAAATAAATAAAATCTGGATAGGTGGGGTGTGAGGTCTTGGGGAAATCCAGTCCACCATCTTTATGTTTTTCCAATGCCAGATAAAAGTCATGGGTATAATGAATGGCAAAAATGGTATGCATAAAGAACCATGCAGAAACAAGGGTGAGCACCGATAAGATCAAGTGTCCTATTCGAATGTAGGCATCGGGGGGTAAATGATTAATTTCAATCACGATGGCAATGAAGCACATGATTAAAGTCAGGATCACCAGCAGTAAAATTAACCATTTACTGGTATCTTGTTGCTGTGCGCGCTGTAAAATATTTTCATGTTCTGTCCCCCATAATTTTTTTAAGGTTAAGAGTAAATAGCTATAAATAGAGATATTCCAACTGATTAAAAGACAGGTAGACCAGCCCCATTGAGTCAGCCAATGTAAAAAATAATAGAAAACAGCGATGGCAGTAAAAGTAAAAAAGAAATAAGGGTGGGATCGAACACCTGTTTTTATGCGATGCAGCGGGTGGATTTGCATAAGCTTCCCTATATTAGGTTATTTTTTAAAAAGCTTGTACTGGGCTTATTAGACTTAAGTTGTAATTTTTTGATTATGAAATATTTTTATCACTCAGTGAAAGAGAATTTATACCTTATTTCCCATAAAGACAGGCTTTAAAACAGTGAATTTTTATAAGACTTCAGTCTAGTGTGATAGAAAAATAATCAAAATAGTGCAAAAAAAGACACCACTATTTAGCAAAAAAATAATAGTGGGCTCAATTTGGACGCTAAAGGTGGAAAAAATTGATCAATCGCGATTGATATTCAGATAAAACACACGAGTCAGTAATTCAATAAATTTCTGCACAGCCACAGAGCTACTGTTTTTGTGGTAACTGACATACAAGTCGAGGGAAGGGAGCTCAATGTCTAAAGGGCGAATGACGGTATTCTTCATGGTCAGGGGTGCGACATAGCCCGGTAAAATCGTACAGCCTAAGCCCATACCAATTGAGTTGATATTAAACAAGATATTGTCAGCTTTTTGCACAATATTGAATTCAATAGCATTGGCTTTGGCAAAATCCAGAATGGCATTGTGTAGGGTCAGAGACTGTTCCGCAGCAGGAATAATAAAATCTATGCCATTTAAAGCCTTCACCGGAATGCGCTCATACTTCGCCAAAGGGTGATTTTCCGGCAAAAGAAAGATCAATGGCTCGCGTAGCACAAATAAGCTTTCAATTTCATCACTATTGGAGTTGTGGCGGGTAAAAGTGACATCCAGCTCGCCCTTTTTCAATAGTTTCATTTGCTCGGTGTTGTTTAAACTGAGCAATTCGATTTTTAAATCAGGATTTTGTACACGTAAATTCGGTAGCACATAAGGGAAAATCTTCATTTCCGCAACTGGAACGAAGCCAATTCGCAGCATTTGCTGTTTGGCTTGCGAGACTTGACGTGCCATGGCAATGGCTTTTTCTGCTTGAGCCAGTGTTAAACGTGCCTGCTCAAGAAATACTGCACCTTCTTCCGTGAGTTCAACTTTTCGTTTGGTACGATACAGCAGTTGTACGCCTACATCTTCTTCTAGGTCCTTAATTTGCTGACTTAAAGAGGGTTGGGCCGTATATAGCTTTAACGCAGCTTTACTAAAGTTTAGTTCTTCTGCCACGGTGATAAAATATCGAAGGTGTCGTAATTCCATATAACTAAATCCAATGTGTAATCCAAAAAATGTCTTACTATAATTTCGCTAGAGTATAATCTATAAACAACTAAGCGGTGAAGATGATTCTTTCATTTAGAAAATAAATGGTCGGGGATTATTTATGGGGATTTTAATATGGAAAATAATGCTGTTAATAATCCATAAAATATCTTAATTGAAACAAAAAAAATATTTCACTAAAAGCCGCTATAAAACCATTATCCACTAAAAGTTGAGTCTATTTACTTTGTGACAGAGTACGTCACAGGAGAGCTTCTCATGAGTGGAAAAATTAATGTGCGCGAAATCGACGCTTTGGTCGATGCACAAAATGGTCGTATCTCGCCATATATCTACACCGATCCAGATTTATATGAATTAGAGCTTGAACGCGTTTTTGGTCGTACTTGGTTATTCCTTTGTCATGAAAGCCAAATTCCTAAAGCGGGTGATTTCTTCAATACTTATATGGGTGAAGACCCAATTATTGTGGCCCGTCAAAAAGACGGCTCAATCAAAGCATTCTTAAATCAATGCCGTCACCGCTCTATGCGTGTGAGCTTCGCAGACTGTGGTAATACGCGTGCATTTACTTGCCCATATCACGGCTGGTCTTACGGTATTGATGGTTCACTCAAAGATATCCCGTTAGAAGAACGTGCATTCCCGCAAGGCGCATGCAAAGAAAAATGGGGCCTGGTTGAAGTCAACCGTGTTGAGTCTTACAAAGGCTTAATCTTTGCGTGTTGGGATGAAACTACTCCAGATTTAATCGATTACATGGGTGATATCGCTTGGTATCTTGATGGCGTTTTAGACCGTCGTCCAGGCGGTACTGAAATCATCGGTGGTGTGCACAAGTGGGAAATCGAGTGTAACTGGAAATTTGCAGCGGAACAGTTTGCATCGGACCAATATCATGCCTTGTTCTCTCACGCATCTGCAATCCAGGTGTTGGGCGCAAAACCGGATGACGAATCATCGAAAAAATTAGGTGCAGCGCAAACCGCCCGTCCAGTATGGGAAACCGCTAAAGACGCAATCCAGTATGGTTCGCGTGGTCATGGTTCAGGTTTCTTCTTTACAGAAAAACCGGATGCAAACGTTTGGGTAGACGGTGAAGTTGCCAACTACTTCCGTGAAACGTATGACGAAGTGAAAGAGCGTTTAGGCGAAACACGTGCTTTACGTCTTGCCGGTCATAACAATATGTTCCCAACCATGTCTTGGTTAAACGGTACGGCTACACTTCGCGTATGGCACCCACGTGGTCCCAACAAAACTGAAGTATGGGCATTCTGTATTGCCGATGCTGAAGCGTCGCAAGAAGTGAAAGAAGCTTTTGAACGTTCTGCAACCCGTGCTTTCGGTCCTGCCGGTTTCCTGGAGCAAGATGACTCTGAGAACTGGATTGAGATTCAAAAAGTATTACGTGGCTATAAAGCGCGTAATAATCCGCTGATTATGGAAATGGGCTTGGGCAACGAGAAAAAACGTGAAGATGGCATCCCTGGGATCACCAATTACATTTTCTCTGAAACAGCAGCACGTGGCTTATACCGCCGTTGGGCAGACCTGTTGATCCATGAAACATGGGAAGACGTAGAGAAAGCCGCTGACGAATACGAGAAGGAGCTAATGAAATGAGTCAGATCAGTTTAGAACTTCATCATCAAATTAGTCAGTTTCTCTATCGTGAAGGCAAAGCGCTAGACGACTGGAAATTTCGCGATTGGCTGGACATGTTGGCAGAAGACATTTCTTACACGCTACGTACCACGCCAAATGCACAAACCCGTGATCGTCGCCGTTCAATTGAACCACCGACGACTTGGGTATTTAACGACACCAAAGATCTTTTAGAGCGCCGTGTTGCGCGTCTTGAAACCGGTATGGCTTGGGCTGAAGAGCCTCCATCACGCACCACTCACATGGTGAGCAACGTGCTTGTAGAGCCGACTGAAGTTGAAGGCGAATACGACGTGTACGTCACGTATTTGTTATACCGTACGCAAAAAGAGAAAGACGTAACAATTTACTGTGGTAAGCGTCACGACAAGATCCGTAAAGTTGAAACTGATCTGGGCTTCCAGATTTTCAACCGTAAAATTACGTTAGATCAAGTGACCTATAACTCACATAACCTGAGTGTATTCTTCTAATGAATAAGATTTTTGTTTGCCAAGTTGACGAATTAGATGAAGGCGAAGCGCTAAAAGTAGATTGCGGCGTAAACGGTATTGAAGCGCTTGCAGTATTCAACAATGGCGGAGAGTTCTTTGCCATGAATGACCGTTGTTCACATGGTAATGCTTCTATGTCTGAAGGTTATCTTGAAGATGATGGTACGGTTGAATGCCCATTGCATTCAGCACGTTTCTGCTTGAAAACAGGTGAAGCTTTATGTCTACCGGCAACTGATCCAATCAAGACTTTCCCTGTGATTGTTGAAAATGGTCAATTGTTCGTAGAGATGGCAGGAGAGTAATCATGGGTTGGCTACAAGGCGAAGTTGCACTTATTACAGGTGGTGGTTCAGGTTTAGGCTGGGCTTTGGTTGAACGTTTCTTGGAAGAAGGTGCACAAGTTGCAGTTCTGCAACGTTCGAAAGCTAAAGTGGATGCATTGAACGAACACTTCGGTGGTAAAGTTCTTGCGATTGAAGGTGATGTGGCCAACTATGCAGATAACGTCCGTGCCGTGAATGCAACCCTTGAACGTTTTGGCAAGCTCGATTGTTTCGTGGGAAATGCCGGTATCTGGGATCATTATGCAGATATCGTTAATACCTCTGGCGAACAGCTGGAAAAAGCTTTTGATGAAATCATGGGCATTAACACCAAGTCTTTAATTCTTGGTGCCAAGGCAGCACTTGATGCATTGATCGCTTCTGAAGGTTCTATCATATTTACTTTGTCTAATTCGGCACTGTACTCTGCTGGCGGAGGCCCTGTATATACTGCATCTAAGCATGCCGGTGTGGGTATTATGAAAGAGCTTGCCTATGAACTTGCGCCTAAAGTACGAGTGAATGCGGTTGCGCCTTCAGGTATGAATGTGAATATTAAAGGCGCGGCATCTTTGGGTCAGGAAAATCTGGGCTTATTGGATGCGCGCGACCCTGAGAAGATTGCCCGCGGCATGCCGCTGAACTTCTTGCCAGAGCCTGAAGATATGACAGGCTCTTATGTGCTGTTAGCTTCTCGTCAAAATAACCGGACCTTGACTGGTGTTTTAATTAACGCAGATTGCGGCTTAGGCATTCGCGGTTTACGTCAGCCGCGCGCCGGATTCTTTGACGAGTAATCTGCTTTAAAGCGTAATGGATATACTCGGCAGCCTTTTGGCTGCCTTGCGTTTAGGAGTTACTCATGGCTGTAAAACTTATTTGTGCATCGCACAGTCCTTTAATGGAATTTGCTTCTCCCCAAGAAAAGTATAAAGAAGAAAAAGTTCGTGAAACTTTTGCCAAGCTTGCAGCTGAAGTGGAAGCATATGATCCGACTTTAATCATTACCTTTGGTCCAGACCATTTTAATGGTTTCTTCTATGACTTAATGCCAAGTTTCTGCGTGGGGATCCGCGCCACCGCTGCCGGCGATTGGGACTACGGTAAAGACAACAATAAAATTAATGTGCCTGAAGAGACTGCGGTGAACTTGGTTCGCCGTGTGATGGATGAAGGCGTGGATGTTGCGTATTCGTACCGTATGCAGGCAGACCATGGGGTAACACAGCCCTTGCATTTTTTATGCGGCGGTCATTTAGACCGTTATCCAACCATTCCAATCTTTATTAATGGTGCTGCTGCGCCTATGCCAACGACCAAGCGAACGGTCGCTTTGGGCCGTGCCGTGGGGCAGTTCATCAAGTCTTTGAATCTTGAAAATGAACGTGTACTTGTTTTAGGGACCGGTGGTTTGTCGCATGATCCACCCACGCCGCAAATGGGTGCTGTACCGCTTGAAGTGGAAGAATTCCTGATTGCGGGTCGTAATCCAACCCCTGAGGCGCGTCAAGCACGTCAAGCCAAGATCATTGCGGTTGGACAACGTTTAGCAGCCGGTGATACTTCTGTTGCCGTGCCGTTAAATCCTGAATGGGACCGCGCCTTGCTAAAGACTTTTGCGCAAGCAGACTTTGCCGCAATTGAAGCAATGACTGAAGATGAAATTCGTGTTGAAGGCGGCCGCGGCGGTCAAGAAGTCCGTTCTTGGATGGCTGCGTTTGCAGCATTGCATGAAGTGGGTGAGTACGAAATGACGGCTCACTGCTACGAAGATATTAGTGAGTGGATTGCGGGCTTCGGCATCGTATCTGCAGAATTGAAATAAGGATTTACCCATGAGCCAAAATGGTATCGAAACCATCGTTATTGTCGGTGCTGGTCAAGCTGGTGCGAGTGCCATTTTAGAACTTCGTGCCAATAAGTATGAAGGCAAAATCATTTTGGTCGGTGATGAAACGCATCTGCCGTATGAACGTCCGCCGCTGTCTAAAGATGTGATCTTGAAGCCAGAAGACACCAAAATTGAAATTCTGTCAGCGCAAAAACTGGCCGATTTGAATGTGGATCATATTGTTGGCAATGGCGCAGTGAAAATTAATGCTGAAGCACACAGCATTGAACTGCAAAACGGTGATGTGCTTGCATATGACAAGTTGCTTCTTGCAACCGGTGGTGCAGCGCGTCGTTTACCCAACTTCGATGCTCTGGGCAAACATGTTTATACTTTGCGCAACCTTGAAGATTCGCAAGCACTGGTTCCTGTACTTCAAGCCGGTCGCCGTCTCATCCTGATCGGCGGTGGGGTGATTGGGCTTGAGCTTGCATCATCTGCCCGTTTCAAAGACTGCGATGTGACTGTGATTGAAATGGGTTCAATGGTGATGGGCCGTTGTTCGCCGCCTATCCTCAGTGAATTTTTGCTTGCACAGCACCGTGCCAAAGGTGTCGATGTTCGTCTTTCAACCCAGATTGCGGGTTGCCGACTGGATGGCGAAGAAGTGGTGGTCACTTTGGCGGATGGCGAAGAACTTCGTGCTGATGCGGTGGTTTACGGCATTGGCATCGTGCCTAATGCCCAGCTTGCAGTCGATGCGGGTCTTGAGGTTGACGTTGCGATTAAAGTCAATGAAAACTGCCAGACTTCAAATGCTGACATTTATGCAGCGGGTGACGTAGCCACTCAAATCCGTGACTGTGGTCATCACCGCCGTGTGGAAACTTGGGAAAATGCCAACCTTCAAGCCGGTATTTTTGCGCGTCACGTGATGGGTGTTGAACATCCAAAAGCCAACCCGGCTTGGTTCTGGACAGATCAATTGGACATCAACTTCCAGTTTGTCGGTGATATGGCAGCAGCTCAATGGCTGGTTCGCGGTGAAATGGATACTGCCAAAGGCGCAGACAATTCATTCGTAATGTACGGTGTGACCGATGGTCAAATCGTTGCAGGCATTACCGTCAATGCCGCCAAAGAAATGCGTCATTTGAAAAAAATGATCAGCAAAAACACTGCTTTTGAAGCTGAAAAGCATTTAGATTTGGCACAAGACTTACGCAAAATTGCCTAAGTCTTCTTAAGATATTTTTGGACAGATCTATGTTGTGCATAGGTCTGTTTTTTTATGTCTTTTGCTTCTTTGTCATGACCATAATTGGCTTTGTGATTTAGAAATGTGTTTGTTTAGGTATGTTTTACTTTTAAAAGATGAGCCATATATGGCCTAAGGTAACAAAAATCTTCTGATCGTTTGAAGGTATGTCCATACCCCCCAAACGATCGGGCGGCATCCATGCCGGTTTTAAGTTTACTCTTTAGAACAATCAGATTTGAGAATGATATGAAATCTTCATTGCCGGTCACGGCAAGTATTTACGCCTTGCTGGTCTTAATTTGGGCAACGACGCCACTGGCGATTGTCTGGAGTGTGCAGGAGGTTCACCCGATGTGGGTGTTGCTTATTCGTTACTTCGGCGCATCTGTCATTGCCTTATTTTTACTGAAAGTTTTGCGTGATCCTTTACCGTTTGACACAGTTTCAATGAAAAGTTATCTGGCGGGGAGCTTGAATTTAATTGGGGCACAGTTGTTTATTTATCTGGCAGCCAATTATCTGACTTCAGGATTAATGGCGCTGATTTTCGGTTTCTCACCACTGATTGCCGGTTTGATTGGGCATGTGATTTTAAAAACCCATAAGCTGGTTTGGCTGCAATGGCTGGGGATGGCGATTGCCGTTTCAGGCTTAAGTTTTGTTTTTGCCGATTCTGCCGACAGCAAGATCAATCCCTGGGGTGTGGTACTGATGTTGATCAGTATGCTGTCCTATATCAGCTCGATTTTTTGGGTCAAGCAGATCAATGCACCCTTAAGTCCAATGTCCCAAGCCACTGGTTCACTGATCATTTCAGCGCTTGCCTCGTTGTGCTTATTGCCCTTTATCTGGCAGCACATGCCCACCCACATGCCGGGTATGCAGACCCTTATCGGTTTTGTCTTTACCATGATTTTTTCTTCAATTGTGGCGATGCTGTGTTATTTCTGGCTGATTCGCCGTTTGGCCGCTTCTACCGTGTCGCTGAGTAATGTGATGACGCCCCTCATTGCTTTGGTACTGGGCGCCACCTTAAATCATGAGCATATCAGCCCGAATGCTTTTATTGGCATTGCAGTGGTGATGTTCGGCATTGTGCTGTATTTCTGCAAAGAATGGCGCGAGCAGTATTTTTCTAAACTTTAAATCTATCCAGCAAAGTATAGAAGGAAGCTTATGTTTCCTTTTTTCGCTCATGAATTCGAGAAGTAAAATTGAAAATGGATTCGTTTCAATTTTCGTTTTGGGAAGTTATGTACTTTAGTTATGTACTTTAAAGTTCTTGGCAAATTTCTAAAACCGTTGAGTGTTCTAAGGCATATAACAACAAAAAGTAAATAATTTATCAGCATATTTTGGTTAATATGAAATTGGATAAACAGAAAAATCAAATCAATCTATTTGATAACAATAAATTTAGGACAAAGTTGCATGTCTGATTCGAATAAAGTCGTGGTCTATGCTGCCTTATTGGGCAATCTGGCAATTGCTTTGGTCAAGTTTGTCGCGGCCTATATTACCAATAGTTCGGCCATGCTGAGTGAAGCCATTCACTCGGTCGTCGATACCCTGAATGAAATTTTATTGCTGTATGGCATGAAAAAATCGCAACAACCCCCCAATGTCAGGCATCCGTTTGGTTATGGACGTGAACTGTATTTCTGGGCCTTTATTGTTGCCTTGATGGTGTTTGCTTTAGGTGCGGTGGTGTCTATCTATCAGGGGATTCAACATGTGCGTCACCCCGAAGAAATGCTGAATCCTACTTTGAATTATATTGTTTTAACGATTGCAATTGTATGTGAAGGCATATCCTGGTTTGTGGCTTTAAAAGCATTTCGGAAAATTAAAGGTCAGCAAGGTTATTTTGAAGCTTTTCGCCGTAGCAAAGATCCGACAACCTTTACCGTTCTGTTTGAAGATACTGCCGCCTTATGTGGTCTGTTTATTGCCTTGATCGGGATTTATCTGGCGCATGCCTTAAATATCCCGGAGTTAGATGGTGTGGCTTCAATCTTAATTGGTGTTGTATTGGCTGTATCTGCTATTTTACTGGCGCGAGAAACCAAAGGTCTATTGCTGGGGGAATCGGCAGATCCACAATTGCGCAATAATATCTTGCTGATTGCGCAGGAAGACCAGGCTGTACTTTCTGCCAATGGTGTACTGACTGAACAGATGGGCGCCCATCAAGTTCTGGCATCTTTAAGTCTTGAGTTTGAAGACAACTTGAGTTCTGATGACATCGAAGCCTGCGTCAACAGAATTGAAGCGAAAATCAAACAGATTCATCCTGAAATTGTGGCATTGTTTATTAAACCGCAGACTAAAAAGGTGTGGTTGGAACGTATGAAAGGACGTTTGGAATAAAAACGTGATATATATGGCGTAATATTCAAAATATCGGATTTTGAATGTTTAAGTCACACTAAGAAATTGAATGTACATGAAGCAAATGCCTGAACAATTACACTTTCGACTCCCGACTAAAGAATGCTGGTCACATACCTGGCGTCAGCCTTCATTTCAATTTATGCATTCGAATCATCATGATGGTGAACGATTCTTCAATGCGCTACCCAGTCCGGAAGGGCGTGGCCGTACAGACATGATCAAATGGCTGCTCACCCGTAAGTCATCGACTTGGAATGTGGATATTGATAAAGAATATGCAGAATTCCATGCCACTAAACGGGCGATTCCGCAAGATCGTCCAGACGCCAGTATTGATGATTGGCAAGTGTGGTTTGTCGGGCATGCCACGGTACTGTTGCAGATTGGGCCGTATAACCTGCTCACCGATCCGGTGTGGTGTGAATATGTCAGTCCAAAGCAGGGCAAAGGTCCGAAACGGGTCATTCCTGCGGGAATTGCCTTAGAAGAGTTACCGACCATTCATGCGGTGCTGCTCAGCCATAATCATTATGACCATATGGATTTAGCCAGCCTGGAATGGCTGCATGACAAATTTGCCATGCCGATTTATACCGGACTAGGTAACTCATGGTATCTACCGAAAAGTTTCCATGTGCTGGAAATGGAATGGTGGCAGTCTTCTTTATTGCATGATTTAAAAATTATCTATACTCCGGCGCAGCATTTTTCAGGTCGAGGCTTACGCGATAAAAATCGGGCGCTTTGGGGCGGTTTTTCAGTGCTTGCCGGCAAAGATCATTGTTTCTTTGCTGGCGATACCGGTTATTCGCCGCATTTTAAGGAAATTCAAAACCGTTTAGGGGCACCGCGTATTTCATTGTTACCAATAGGTGCCTATGAGCCACGTGAGCTGATGAGCTATATGCATATGAATCCGCAGGAAGCTTTTCAGTCGCATCAGGATTTATATTCAAAATGTTCGCTGGCGATTCATTACCGAACCTTTCAACTGACCGATGAAAGTCGGGAACAGCCTGAACTCGATTTAAAGGTCGCCATGAAAAACAGCTCAAAGCTGATGAATCCTTTTGTCTGTATTCGTGAAGGACGGCGTTTGGTGGTTTGATCTTGTTTAAGCTTGCTGCGTGCGAAGCTTTAAAAGTTGCAGAGCAAGTATGGAAAGGGTGATCATGGCAATATTCATCACCACGGGATTAAATGCAGTGGTGAGCTGTATTGGATCTGTGACGATAATCAGCAGTAATAAGCCACTCAAGCCCAGAATATTAAGCTGATGGATGAAGACTGCTCTTTGCCAAATCAGAAAAGTACAGCCAAACATAATCTCTATCATGCCTGATAGCGAAACACAGATTTTTGCCAGATGTAGTGCTAAGCCCATGCTCTGCCAAATGGTGATTTCCGCACTCGACTGAAACAGTATTTTGGGTATTAATCCCTGATAAATCCAAAGTACAGCCAGCGTAATTTGAATAAGGCGAAGGGGTTTATCCAGCAGAAGCTTATGATTCACGAATGGCATGATCCAGAAAATGCTGTCTGTTTTCAGCAGAAGGAATCAGGCAGTGAGTGGTGGTTCCAAAAAGTTGATAGCGATTTAAAGCTATACGTCTGTAGAGAAAATCTCGAATAAAACGCGGCATGAAATAACCTGAATTCATCAGGGAAAATGGCAGGCCGAGATGTTGCATGACTTTAAGCAGTGCAGTGGATTCTGTATACAGTTGCCCATCTTTAATCACCACTATCGTGGTGTAATGCTCGGTCGGCATAGCATAATATTTTAAGATTTCTTCACCCAAAGCGGATTGGGCAGAAACCAGTTTAAATTTTGCATGTTTATCGTATTTAATTAAAAAATTGGCCCAGCCGTTACAAATCACGCAGACGGCATCAAATAATATAATGTCATATTGCTGATTGATGGCTGCAATTTTATGCTCCATTTTGAATACTTCTTTTTTGCGTTCTGTTTAATATATCTTTTTAAACCGATAAAAAAACCACCCGAAGGTGGTTTTTTAGTGTCCTAAATTAAAGGATTAAAGCCAACCCGGATTGTTTTGACCTGGATCAGTTACACGCGCAGCTTGAGCATCCGCTACAGTCATGCCTAATGCTGTCGCTACACCTTCGCCATAGGCAGGGTCGCAGGCGTAGCAGTTGCGGATATGACGGTATTTAATAAAATCTAGCGCATCGCCCATCGCGCCTGCAGTGTTGTTAAACAATGCCTGCTGTTGTTCAGCTGTCATTAAATTAAACAGGGCACGTGGCTGGCTGAAGTAATCCGCATCATCTGCACGGAAGTCCCAATGTGCTGCATCTCCAGAAATTTTCAAAGGGGGTTCTTTAAATTCAGCCTGTTCCTGCCATTGGCTAAAGCTGTTTGGTTCGTAATGTGGCAAACCGCCATAGTTGGCATCAACACGGCCCTGACCATCACGATGATTGGAATGCACTGGACAACGTGCTGCATTTACAGGAATCTGCTGATAGTTCACCCCTAAACGGTAACGCTGCGCATCGGCATAGTTGAACAAGCGAGCTTGCAACATACGGTCTGGAGAAGCACTGATTCCCGGAACCAGATTGCTGGGTGCAAATGCCGCCTGTTCGACATCCAGGAAGAAGTTTTCCGGATTGCGGTTTAACTCAAACTCACCTACATCCAGCATTGGATAGTCAGCATGTGGCCAGACTTTGGTTAAATCAAATGGATGATACGGCACTTTTTCGGCATCCGTTTCAGGCATGATTTGAACTTGAAGTTTCCATTTCGGAAAATTACCCTGTTCAATGGCATCAAACAAGTCACCCTGATTGCTTTCACGGTCTGCTGCAACGATGGCTGCCGCTTCTGCATCGGTAAGGTTCTGAATACCCTGTTGAGTACGGAAATGGAATTTGACCCAGAAACGCTCGTTATCGGCATTAATGAAACTGTAAGTATGGCTACCAAAACCATGCATGTGACGGTAAGACTTTGGAATACCGCGGTCTGACATCACAATGGTGACTTGATGCAATGCTTCTGGCAGCAAGGTCCAGAAATCCCAGTTGTTGGTGGCACTGCGTAAATTGGTTTTTGGATCGCGTTTCACCGCTTTGTTTAAGTCGGGGAATTTACGTGGATCACGCAAGAAGAACACCGGGGTATTGTTACCCACCAAGTCCCAGTTGCCTTCTTCAGTGTAGAATTTTAAAGAAAAACCCCGAATGTCACGTTCAGCATCGGCTGCGCCACGTTCACCTGCCACGGTACTAAAACGGGCGAACATTTCGGTTTTTTTACCAATTTGAGAGAAAATTTTCGCGCGGGTATAGGACGTAATGTCATGCGTAACGGTAAAAGTACCAAATGCACCTGAACCTTTGGCATGCATGCGGCGCTCAGGAATCACTTCACGGACAAAGTTTGCCAGTTTTTCATTTAGCCATAAATCTTGGGCAAGTAGGGGACCACGTGCACCTGCCGTCAAACTGTTTTGGTTGTCTGTAACCGGTGCCCCAAAAGCAGTGGTGAGGTGGGAGACGGGACATTTTTTAGGGTCTTGGCTCATTATATTTCTCCATGAAGTAGCAGTAAGGGAGAAGCCGGCCGCGTTATAAAATTTCAAACACTGCGGTTTCCAAGCTGCGATAAACCATTTTATTTATCAACACTTACAGCATAGCCATTCCAGACTATCTGTCATTTGCCAATACATTCAATTTTCTATAAAAATTAGAAATTTAAACAACAGAATAAGTAGAGCTAAACAAAGCGCTTGATCTTTAAAGACTGTAAAGCACAGCCTGACTAAAAACAAATGGATTAATCTGCTGTTGTTAAAAGGAATATTCGATCATTCAAATATCTGATTTTTTGCTTATTGCATGAGAGAAGACAGTCGCGTTGAGATTGCAGATAAAAGATTGGGTCGCCGCTAAAATATCTTGGGTTAAATCCTCCCATTCTTTGAAATGAGTATTCACAAGAAGGGTTTGGGAAATGAATCCATAAATGATGCGGTGCAGGTTTAATGCACTGCGTTGTCTGGATTTTTCTGGTTGCATAAAAGGTTGCAACAGTTCATCCCAGAGTTCAGTCATCAGTTGATAATGTTTTTGATAAGATTCCTGACTAGAAACTTGTCGTTCCAGTAAAAAAATGTGCGCCCAAAGCACGTGTTGTTGCTGAATCTGCTGAATTTGAAACTGAATAATCTGGCTTAAATAATCTGAAATATCGTGATATGTGGATAACTCGATCAGACTTTGTGCATAAATTTTTAAGTCCGCGGCATTGTTTTTTACCTGGCGGTGAATGGTCAGCGCGATCAAATCTTCCTTGTTGGAAAAATATTCATAGAAGGTGCCCAAGCCTACACCGGCCAAATCGGTGATTTCCCGAATGGTAATGTCATGTGCAGCGCGCTCATGCAAAAGCCGAACAAAACTTTCCTGCAAGGCTTCTTGGGTGAGCTTGGCCCTTGATTGGCGTGGCTTACGCCGTACTTGAATGTCTGAAATTTTCATCTAAGAAAGCCGAACATCCTATGTTTACTTTTTCTTTATACTGAAGTGAAACGCCAAGAACAACAAGCAGGAAATATAGACCATGAATACATGGACAACTCATCAGATCAGCAACCAGTTTGATGAACTGCAAGATTACAACGTGTTTGAAGCTGACACAGTATTGAAAGAAATTTTGAACCGTTATGGCAGTCAAGATCAGGCCACCTTGTCGCAGATGGGTAAAGTGGTGGGATCAGCTGAATATTATCAATATGCCGATTTAGCCAATCAACACAGACCCATTTTGCATGCTTTTGATGCGCGCGGACGCCGTAAAGATTTTGTGGAATTTCATCCTGCCTGGCATCAATGGATGCGGCTCAACCGTGAGTTTAATAGCCATGCCCATCCTTTCAATCATCCCAATTCATCCTCGAAATGGGTAGAGTGGGCAGCGCGTTTTTACTTAAGCGGGCAGGTCGAATGTGGCAGTTTATGTCCGACCTCAATGACTTTGGGCAGTATTCCGCTCATTCAGCGTGAACCTGAACTGTGGGCCAAAATTGGTAAAAAACTATTATCCACCGAATACGATGAACGTGACCTGCCGATTGCCCAGAAGAAATCAATCTGGCTAGGCATGGGCATGACTGAAAAACAGGGCGGTTCAGATGTGCGTGCCAATGAAACTATGGCTATTCCTGTAGCCGAGTCAGGTCGTGGAAAAGCCTATTTGCTAACAGGACATAAATGGTTTTTCTCGGCACCGATGTGTGATGCACATTTGGTCGTTGCCAAAACCGAGCAGGATGGTTTGGCCTGTTTCTTTGTACCGCGCTGGTTTGAGGATGGCACGAAAAACAAGATTTACATTCAGCGGCTCAAGGAAAAAGTCGGCAACCGCAGTAACTCCAGTTCAGAAGTAGAGTTTCAAGAAGCTTGGGGCATAATGATGGGGGAAGCAGGACGCGGCATTCCGACCATTATTGAAATGGCCAATTACACCCGTCTGACCTGTTCAGTCGGCAGTACCGCCATGCTGCGTCAGGCCTTGGTGCAATGTATTGCTTATACCCGTCAGCGCAAGGCTTTTGGTAAACATCTGGCCGAACAGCCTTTGATGCGTGCAGTGTTGGCCGATTTAGCTTTGGAAACAGAAGCGGCAATGCACTTGAGTTTTCATTTAGCGCATTGTTATGAATCAGATGATGCGTTGTCTTTGGCATGGAAACGCATCATGACCCCAGCCTCCAAGTTCTGGGTCTGTAAACGGGCAGTTGAGTTGACGGGTGAAATGATGGAGGTCTTTGGTGGTAATGGTTATGTCGACACGGGCATCATGGCACGTATTTTTAAAGAAGCCCCAGTCAATACCATTTGGGAAGGTTCCGGCAATGTCATGTGCCTAGATGTATTACGTGCTATTCAACGTGAACCTGAATCTATTGAACTGCTGTTTCAAGATTTAGCTTCTACCGCAATACAAGATGAAACCTTGCAAAATGAACTGCAGAATCTGTTTAAGTTGTTCCAGCAATCAGCTGATGATTTGCAGTTTATGGGGCGGGGTCTGGTGAGCCGTCTGGTGATTCTGGCGCAAGCAGTTTTGTTAAAACGTTATGCGCCTGACTTTGTTGCAAACGGATTTATTCAGTCCCGTTATCGTGCTTTTCACGGACAAGTGGTGGGTATGCTTAACCCTAAGGATGTGGATGTGGAACAGTTGTTGGATCGGGCATTGGCGGTGTAATTGTGTTCTTGCTCCCTCTGGGATGGAAATATATTTCGCAAGAGAGGGAGGATTTAAAAACGATCAATTTGGGTTTGATATTTAAATTTTTTGTACGCTTAAAAGTACTTGAAATTTGTACCCATTAGCGCAATATATGCTTCACATCCACTCGATGTGAAAACCTAACAGCAGGTGACTAAAATGGCGAAAAAAAAACCACAGCTAGAGGTGGTGATCAATAACTTTGTGGCAAAACACATGCACGAGGTCAACAAAAGCCAAGTCTTTGTAGACCGAAAGAAAAATGCAAAACGTGGCTACGACAAGCACAAAAAAGGGAGATACTCAAATGACTATCTCCCTTTTTCTTGCCCGGTATTTGCTATTTTATAACCCTATTTTAAGCACCGACAATCCGTGTTGCAGATTTCACCATATCCGCCAGACCATGGGTCTTAAAGTAATACTCCATCCAGCTTTTCACGATTAATGGATTATCCATTTTCAATACATGTTCCAGCTGTTGTACTGCCTCGGTCATCGGAACATGACAAATCGCTTTTCGTACCCGCAAAATATTACTCGAACTCATCGACAGGGTATTGAATCCCATCGCCATCAATAAAACTGCAGCCAATGGATCACCGGCCATTTCGCCGCAAATGCTGACCGGTTTATCGTATTTATGACATTCTTTGACCAGACGGGTTAAAGCACGTAATACCGCCGGATGGAAATGCGAATAGACGTTGGCAACCCGTGGATTGTTACGGTCAACCGCCAGTAAATACTGGGTTAAGTCATTTGAACCCACCGAGAAGAAATCGACTAACTCGGAAAATTCTTCAATTTGTAAAAGTACGCTGGGGACTTCGACCATAATACCAATTTTTGGCTTGGTAATTTTAACCTGTTCTTCTTCCTGAACTGCTGTCCAATCGCGTTCAAGCAAATACAAAGCCTCTTCAACTTCGCTGACACTGGTCACCATCGGCAACAAAATGTGCAGGTTATTTAGCCCAATACTGGCTTTTAACATGGCACGAATTTGTGATGAGAAAATTTCAGGATGATCCAGGGTAAAGCGGATACCGCGCCAGCCGAGCGCCGAGTTTTCTTCTTCAATGGAGAAATAAGGCAGATCTTTATCGGCACCAATATCTAAAGTTCGCATCACCACCGGTTTGTTGGCAAAGTGACTCAGCTGCTGACGGTAAATGGCACGCTGTTCTTCTTCGCCCGGAAAGCGGTCACGCAGCATAAATGGAATTTCAGAGCGGTACAGCCCGACACCTTTAGCACCCCGCTGTACCCCGCGGACCACATCAATCATTAAACCGGTATTAACGAACAGTTTAACCGACACCCCATCCGGGGTAATCGCATCTTTGGTTTCGTACTGTTTTAAATCTTTGGCCAGTTGTTCTTCTTCTTTCTGAATTTCTTTATAGCGGGTACGCAAGCGCCGCGGTGGATTGATAAAGACCCGGCCCTGATGTGCATCGACAATCATCTCGACATCATCAAGTGTGTTAACCGGCAGTTCAGTTACACCGACCACGGTTGGAATGCCGAGTGCACGCGCTACAATCACCATGTGAGAGTTCATCGCACCTTCAGTGGTGACAATGGCGGCAATTTTATCCACCGGCAATTCAACCAGCGCCGCGGTGGAAATTTCCTCACCAATCAGAATGCTTTCATCGGTTAATTCTCGATGACTGGCATCGGCTTCTTGTAAGGAGGCCAAAATACGTCGACCGAGATCTTTGAGATCTGAAACGCGTTCGCGTAAATAGCCATCTTCCATTTGTGCAAACAGGGCAATATGCTTGTCGATCACAATACGAACCGCACCTTGTGCCCAGTTGCCATCTCGAATTTCGGCTTTAATTTCGGCAGGAAGTGCATTTTCATCCAGCATACGTAAGAACACACTAAACAGAGCACGTTCATCTGCCATTAAAGCCTCTTGCATTTTGTCATCAAGAGATTTAATTTCTTCACGCACAGAACCAATCGCGTGATCCAGCAGTTCCAGTTCTTCACTGATATCATCGGCTTCCCGATCCGGTACAGAAGACAAATCGGCAGGAGGATACAGGATTACAGCACGCCCTAAGGCAATGCCCCCAGAACCAGAAACGCCCTGGAAAGTTTTATATGCTGGCAGATTGTTTGGTTTGCGGAACACATCAATATTTCCGACCGCATGTGCGTGAGCAATCACCCCGGAAAGCTGTGCACACAAGGTGACCAGAAAAGATTCTGCCGCTTCACTAAAGTCTTGCGATTCTTTATTTTGAACGACCAATACACCCATCACTTTACGGCGATACATGACCGGAACACCCAAAAAAGAGTTGTAAATTTCTTCCCCTGTTTCAGGTAGAAATAAAAAGCGTTCGTGCTTGGGTGCATTGTCCAGGTTGACGATTTCCTCACGTTGCCCCACCAGACCGACCAAGCCTTCGCCGGTATGCAGTGAAACGTGTCCAACAGATTCTGCCTTTAAACCTTTAGAGGCCATGAGCAGGTAACGCTGGTTACGTTCGTCCAGCAGATAAATGGAGCAGACATCAACATGCATGGCATTTGCCACCTGATTGACCATAATGTCGAGTGATTCATGCAAACTGGTGGACGCATTGATTTCTTGTACAATGCGTCTTAAGGTGTCCAGTTGCATATTCGACATTAAATTTGCTCCAAAAAAAGTATAAATCTGTTTTATTTATAACAACATGCTATTAAAAAATCTGCATTTTCATACGATTTTTTTATGCTTATATGGACGGTAACTGGTTACACAGCTCCACCATCGCTTTTCGGTATACATCGCGTTTAAAATTCACGACCTGTCCTAATGGATACCAATAACTTACCCATTGCCACTGGTCAAACTCGGGTGGGTCGGACAAATCCAGCTGAATGTTTTTTACTGGCGCTGTCAGTTTGAGTAAAAACCACTTTTGTTTTTGACCAATGCACACCGGGTCTGAATCCGAGCGTATATATCGTTGAGGCAAACGATAACGTAGCCAACTTTTTGTTTGCGCTACGATTTGAACATGTTCGGGCAATAAGCCAACTTCTTCTCTCAGCTCACGATAAAGTGCCTGTTCAGGGGTTTCTCCATACTGGATACCTCCTTGTGGAAATTGCCAAGCATTGTGTCCAATGCGTTTTGCCCATAAAACTTGTCCAACATCGTTTGCCAAAATGATCCCGACATTCGGTCGGAAACCTTCTGAGTCGATCATTTGGCTACCTAAATCATATGTAATGTGTGGCTTTATATTCGGGGATTGTTATTTCTATATCCATCTCGAAAAAAAACACAGCTTAAATGTTAAAAATTGCTATGATCTTAACGAATTTCTATCGACTAGCGGAGATAGATTTACAAATTTTTTCTTAAATTACAGTTTTTACGAGTATTTTCATGAAATTGGCTTTATTTGACCTCGATCACACCTTGTTAAACACCGATTCAGATTATTCATGGGGTGAGTTTTTAGTTAACGAAGGTTTAGTCGATCCAATCCGACATCGTCGAATGAATGACAAGTTTTATGAAGACTATAAAGCCGGGCAACTTGACCCGATTGCCTATAACGAATTTGTATTTGAATTTTTAACCCAGCATGACAATGATTATTTGTCTGAATTACATGAATTATTCATGAAAAAAGTGATTCGTCCACAAATGCGTCCCAAAGGATTCGCTGCGATTCAAAAACATAAACAGGCAGGGCATGCACTGGTCGGTATTACGGCCACTTCTGATTTTATTACGGCTCCTATTTTTCATGAGTTTGGCATTACTGAAATTATTGCCACCAATGCAGAAGTGGTTGACGGTAAATATACCGGTAAAGTCATCAATACCGCGTGTTACCAAAAAGGCAAACTGGTTCGTTTAGAACAATGGCTTTCAGGACGAAATGTAGCAGAATCCTGGGCGTATTCTGATTCAATTAATGACCGTTTTTTGCTGGAAGATGCCGACCATGCGATCGCGGTCAATCCGGATGATCGTTTAGCGGTTTTGGCCAAAGAGCAAAATTGGGAAATTCAGGACTGGTCAATTTAATTCGATTTTAAAGATTTTTAATAATGCTATGCTGATTTGAACAACCAATAATCAGTAGAGGGATGATAATGAGTAATGTAAGACCACGAATGACTCATCTTTTTGAGCAACTTGGACTCGATTCAAGTGATGAAGCCATTGCACAGTTCATTGCCAGCCATCAGCTCAGTGCCGAGACCAAAATTACCCAAGCGAGTTACTGGACGGAATCACAACACCAGTTATTATCAGAAAAACTTAAATCAGATGGTTCTTGGGCGATTGTTGTGGATCAGTTAAATGAATCGTTGCATGAAGATTCAGTAACTCAATAAAGATCAAAGCCAAAAAGCCAATCCATCGATTGGCTTTTTTGAGAAAATGCTTTATTTAATCCGCTTCCATAGCGTGACTTGAGACAGGGTATGCTGGTATTTACGTGCTGTTTCACGAATGACAAAGGCGACATCCTGAGGTTTAGCCAGCATTTCAAAATGCGCTTGTAACAGCTCAGTAACACCATCTAACGTGCTAAAGTTTTCTCCATCTTTTTTAAAGCCACCCAGCCATTCACTACGTGCAGTATGTTCCTCTAACCAGGTAGAGGGGGAGCTCAGCATTAAAATTCCGCCCAAGGTTAAGCGCTGGTGAATTTCGGCCAAAAAATCTTTTGGATGATGCAGGCGATCAATCAGATTCGCTGCAAGAATAAAATCATAGCCGCTAAAATGTGCTTTTAAGTTACAGGCATCCGACTGATAAAAATCGACTCGATCTGCATACGCATCCAAACCGAATTCTTGCAAGTTGCAGGCTTTATAGTCAAGCAGCTCTCCTTCAACTGGAAGGGTATAACGTAGTGTTTCCCCTTGTGCTAACTGTACCGCTTGCTGAATAAACCGTGCAGAAAAATCCAGTCCTGTGACTTGATCAAAATAAGCCGCCAGTTCAAAGCTGGCCCGCCCCGTGGCACAGCCAAGATCTAGGGCCTTATGTGTAGCAAGCTCTTTAAAATAAGGGCGTGCAATATTAATCAGGCTGTGAACAAAATTGGGTACATTAAAATATTCTGCGCCGTACTGAAATTCTAAATACTGGGAAATTAGCTGGTCAGTTTCATAGTGGGAGTGAATCTGTTTTAATTCTTGTGATGCAGCGACGTAGCGGAATCCGGCATGCTGAAAAAAATGTCGGCGGAAGGCATAACGTGCACTATGCAAAGCCTCATTGCCGGCAGAAATCCAGGAGCCGCCTTTGATTAAATTATGTTGGCCGTCAAAGGTCGGGGTGCTGAAATCATCATAGATGGGATGCACCTGAAAACCGTCAAAGGGGTAAATTGGAGTTTCTGTCCATTGCCAGACATTACCTTGAATATCAAAAAAATCACCCTGCTGAAAATGATTGACCGGACAAGGACTGGTTCCATACTTCAGTTCAATGTTGGCATGTTCCGGACTGGGCAGATCAGGATCTAAACCTGCCACATCATAGAGCCGATACCACTCGTCTTCTGTAGGCAAGCGTATACTTTGACCGGTTTTCTCGGCTTTCCAGTTGCAAAAAGCTTTGGCCTCAAGGTAATTCACTTCTACTGGCCAATCCCAAGGCATCGGAATTTCTTCCAGCATCAGACGGAGTGACCAGCCTGAATCTGTTTTTCGCCAAAAGTGGGGATGCGTTGCTTGAGAAAATTTCAGCCAGTTCCATCCTTCTGCGGTCCAATAGCGGTCCGTTGAATAACCGTTATTTTCAACAAAACTTAAGAATTCCTGATTGGACACCAGATATTGCGAGGTTGAGAAATTGGCTACTTCAGCGTGGTGCTGACCATATTCATTGTCCCAGCCATAAAAGTGACGGTCTAAACCCTTATTTAAGCTGATTTGCCCTTCAGGCACGGCAATTAAGGTGTTTTCCGGCGCAATACCGGTGATGATCTTGGCGCGCCATTGCGGATGATTTTGGACATGTTCCAGTTGCTGCTGACGAATCAATACCGATGAGGTTTCGAGATGAATCCGTTCATGTTCAATACCCATGATGATAGACCACCATGGATTGTTCCAGTTCAAAGGTAAAGTGAGTGGTGCATGTTCAATCACGTTTAGTACTTCTGAACGAACCCGATGCCGATAAGCGCGAACCTGTTCTACACTTGGCCACTCATAATGGGCATCATTCAAGTCATCCCAGCTCATTTCATCGACACCCACCGCAAAAATACTTTCTAGCTGCGGATTCACACGTTCACTGATCAGTTTACTTAATAGCAGCTTGTTGATAAAAAAAGTCGCCGTATGACCAAAATAGAAAATCAGTGGATGTCGTAAATTAATGGGCCTGAGGGAATAAGCTTCCTGATCTTTCAGGCATTCAAACAACAGTTCATAGCTGTCAAACGTATTCAGGAAATACTCACGTAATGTACGCCGTGCAGTTGCTTCATCTGGGAAATTTAGATTCGGGGTAGGCAGTAGGGAGACATGGGCAGTTTGCCAGAGACCGGGAGTGCGCTGTGAGCTTAAAGCTAGGTTTTTCTTGCAAGTTACAGATAATGAATCCATCAACATATGGCCATACTCCGTTGAGTTTTCTTTCTAGATTTGAAACTACATTTTTGATGTGCTCTGTCTAAAAGTACTCGAAAGCAAGCTGTCTGTTCTAAGGATTTAGGTAACAAAATGCTGCATCAGCTTGGATGCAGCAATAGCAATTTAGTATTTAAATCGAGTGTTGCATCATGGCAACCAGTTCCTGTACTGCACGTGACTGGGTGCGTCCAGGATGCCAAACCATACCCAATTGACGGTTCATTTCAAGGTTAATATCCAGTTGTTTTAAATCATGATTGACCAGCGTTTTGGGTAATACCGACCAGCCCAGTCCAATCGAGACCAGCATTCGAATGGATTCAAGCGGATTGTTGCTCATGGTGATTTTCGGTTTAACGCCTTGCTTTTCAAACTCGGCCAGCGTGATTTGTGTGGTATAGGTTTGTGCCGCCGGCAAGAGGCTTGGATATTGAATCAGATCTTGCAGTTGCAAATCTTTTTGATTGGCCAAGGGATGAAAAGGCGCTGCCACAAAAACCAGAGGATCATTCCAGATGGTGACATAACTGAGACGAGCATCGCCCTGAGGGGGAAGGGTCAAAAATGCCAGTTCCAGGTCACCGGCAAGCACTTTTTCATGTGCCTGTTCAGAATCGACAAAGTGCACATCTAGCGTTACATTCGGAAATTCCTGAACATAATGAAGCAAGTGGCTGGGTAAATGATGCAAGCCAATGTGATGACTGGTGCCAATTTTGAGTTTGCCCTGAACTTGTCCTTGTTCATGACTTAAGGTGTGGTGAATATCACCCAGTTCATTCAACCAGTTTTTAACTTTGGGTAAGAGCGAATGAGCGGCATGAGTCGCTTGAACGCCACGACCAGCAGATTCAAACAATTTAACTCCAAAATATTCTTCTAGACTATGAATTCGTTTGGTCACTGCCGGTTGAGTAATAAATAACAGATCGGCAGCCAGTGAAATAGAGCCGGTTTCCATGACTTTAACAAACGCTTCAAAAGCAGCAAGATTCATAGTAATAGTCTGGTTATACAATATTAAGATAATTATAAAATATTATTATATTAATAGTGAATCTAATCCTAAAATATATACATAAAAATGTATAAAGATGTAAATTTGAATCATAGAAATAAAAAATCACTCTATAAAGGAGAGTGATTTTAATAAAGAAGAGCACACCTAAGCCCAAGACTCATATAGTTTAACTTGCGTTTAACTGATTATATTCTTGCTGTTTGGTATTTTTGGCTGCTTTTGCTTCCCACAATTTTTCATGGAAAAAGAAGGCAAAGGCCTGAATGGTGGGTTCAAGTAAGCTTAGGGTTAAAGCCATCCAGATACTTCCTGTCACGAAATAGCCTACCAACATGGCAATGGTGATGTGCATAATGTAATAGCTAAAGGTTTTCTTAAACATGCGTTGGTTGTTGTCAACGAATTTTTGAATATGAGCCATGGGTTAAGTCCTCAATCTTTACTCGGGATATGGCTAAATGATAATCAGTCTTATTTAATTTGTAAAAACGAATATATTGAATTTTTCAATCGGTTTTACAAATTGGAAAGTGGGTCAATTATAAAAATAAGTGCACAGTATCAATTACTGATGCATTTCTAGCAGGAGATAAATCATGGACATTAAACATATTAAATACTTGTTGGATATATTTGAGGAAGCGGTCGAAAAAAGGATGGGTGTCTACGAGCTTGCAGATGATGAAGGTGATGAAAACAGAGCCGCTGCTGAGTGTAATCAGGCCAGGGCTGAATTAATCAAGGCGATTGAGCAACTGGCACAGAGCAAAGAGTATTCTTCGAAATAGGTGCTTGGTTAACTACTGACAAGTTTTGAAATCATTCAGTGGGTAGGTAAATTGAAGTTGCCTATGCAGCATAGACTCGATCATTTTATGCAAAGTTGAGGCTGCTCGGTAACGAGATAATCGATCTTGATGGGTTCAAAAACCATGCGTAAATAGCGTCTTGATTTGAAAAGTATGCAGATAAAATTTTGCAAAAGTGCAGCTTTATATAGACTAAGAACTAATTCCAAAAAGTTTTCAAACTAATAAAAATGATAAATTAGATTTATGCGAATACGTGGTTATAATCGAAGTTAATAAAAGCATTACCCAGTTCTATGGAGCGCGTCGACATGGCAGGCAATACCCAAAAAGCAAAGACTTTATATGACAAATTGTGGGATGACCATTTAGTAAAACAACGAGATGATGGTTCAGCCTTACTTTATATCGATCGTCATTTATTGCATGAAGTAACCTCACCCCAAGCTTTTGAAGGTTTACAGCTTGCAGGTCGTAAACCTTGGCGTTTAAGTGCCAATGTCGCCACTCCAGACCATAACGTACCGACCTCAAAAGCTGAACGTGATCGAGGTATTGCAGGTATTGAAGATGAAACTTCACGTATTCAGGTACAAACTTTGGATGACAACTGTGAAGCGTTCAATATCGTCGAATTTAAAATCAATGATATCCGTCAAGGGATTGCGCATGTGGTTGGGCCTGAACAGGGTTTGACTTTGCCCGGTATGACAGTGGTATGCGGTGACTCACATACGGCGACGCATGGTGCATTTGGTTGCTTGGCACACGGGATTGGTACTTCAGAAGTTGAACATGTATTGGCGACTCAATGCTTGATTCAAAAGAAAATGAAGAACATGTTGGTACGTGTTGACGGAAAGTTGGGTCAAGGCGTCACTTCAAAAGATGTGGTGTTGGCGATCATTGGTAAAATTGGTACGGCGGGTGGTACAGGTCACGCGATTGAATTCGGTGGTCAGGTATTCCGTGACATGTCGATCGAAGGTCGTATGACTGTGTGTAACATGGCGATTGAAGCTGGTGCACGTGTGGGTATGGTCGCTGTCGATGACAAAACGATTGAATATGTCAAAGGTCGTAACTACGCACCAAAAGCTGAGCAGTGGGATCAGGCAGTTGAATACTGGAATACCTTGCATTCGGATGAAGATGCACACTTTGACACTGTCGTAGTGTTGCAAGGTGAAGCGATTGAACCGCAAGTATCTTGGGGTACATCGCCTGAAATGGTGATTCCTGTTTCAGAAGCTGTACCCACTTTGGAACAAGCCAAAGACGACGTTCAACGTAATGACTGGACACGTGCTTATAAGTACATGGGTTTGAATGAGGGTCAGGCATTGGCAGATATCCAATTAGACCGTGTATTTATTGGTTCATGCACCAACTCACGTATTGAAGATATTCGTGCTGCTGCTGAAGTGATTAAAGGCCGGAAAGTTGCCGGTTCAATTAAACAGGCGATGGTGGTTCCGGGTTCCGGTTTGGTGAAACAGCAAGCCGAAGCGGAAGGCTTGGACCAAGTATTCTTAGACGCTGGTTTTGAGTGGCGTGAACCGGGTTGCTCCATGTGTTTGGCCATGAATGCTGATAAGTTGCAGCCGGGTGAACACTGTGCCTCAACCTCTAACCGTAACTTCGAAGGTCGTCAGGGCAATGGCGGTCGTACTCATTTGGTGAGCCCAGCCATGGCAGCAGCAGCAGCCATAGCCGGTCACTTTGTTGATGTACGTACGTTTTAATTTCGGCTAATAGGAGCAAAGACATGAAAAAATATACCGTTGAACAAGGTATCGTTGCACCCTTAGACCGTGCCAATGTCGATACAGATTTAATTATTCCAAAACAGTTTTTAAAATCGATTAAACGTACTGGTTTTGGCGAAAACTTGTTTGATGAATTGCGCTATCTAGATGAAGGTTATTTAGGTTTAGATAATTCTAAACGTCCAAAAAATCCAGATTTCGCTTTAAACCAGCCGCGTTACCAAGGTGCTTCAATCTTGATTTCACGTGCCAATTTTGGTTGTGGTTCAAGCCGTGAGCATGCGCCGTGGGCACTTGAAGAATACGGTTTCCGTACTGTGATTGCGCCAAGTTATGCAGATATTTTCTTTAACAACAGCTTTAAAAACGGCATGTTGCCTGTGATCTTATCTGAACAGATTGTGGATCAATTGTTTAAAGAGTGTGCTGCAACTGAAGGCTATCAACTGACCATTGACTTGCAAGCTCAAGAAGTACGTACGCCATCGGGTGAAAGCTTTAAATTTGAAGTTGATCCGTTTCGTAAACATTGTTTGTTGAATGGTTTGGATGATATTGGTTTAACCCTTCAGGCAGCAGATGATATTCGTGCCTATGAAGAAAAAACCAAGCAATCGCGTCCTTGGGTATTTCAGGAAATTCATGCTTAATTGCTTGAATTTTCAGCCCTAGTAGTATCGGAGCCTAACTCTTGCTAATATCGAGTCCATAAAAATATCTCGTTGGCTTTAATTGGTGAGGGGGACTCGAACAATGGCAAAGGTTAATGCTCGGCTTGTTGTACTTGGTTTTATGGTCGCATCATTAAGTGCATGCCAAACCATTGATACTGCACGTATTAAAAATGTGAAAGAAACAGAATCGACAGAATTGAATGCGTTGATTTTCTGTTCGGGAACAGAACAATGTGAATTTGAGCGTTTGGATCAAATTCACATTGTCGATGCACAAAGTCATCGGGTGAGTCGTGAAGCCATTCAAAAAGGTCTTGTTCGTTTAAAAGCGAAGTCGTTGAATGAGTCTAATCCTCTATTTTTGTCTGTACCGACAGGGCAGCATGAAATAGTAATTCGCTTCTATCCGATATCAAAAGATCGCGCTGAAACGCTGCATGTATTCCATAATTTTACTTCGCAGAAAACTTATACCTTTAAGATGTATCGTGACCGAATCAATCATAAAGGTAATTTGTTGAATGCTTCTGCACCTGATCCACTGTGTGTTGAGCTTCAACAAGAACAAAAAACCATTCGGCGTTTCTGCAAACCCTATAATGTCCTGAATGGCTTAGGCGAGTTTGTAGAACAAAAAAATCTAAAATCCCCCTCAGTCAAATGACTGAATTGAAAAATGGAAAACCTCATGTCTAAACATATTTTGATTTTAGCTGGTGACGGCATCGGTCCTGAAATTGTTAAAGCCGCAGAGCAAGTGCTCACACGAGTAAATGAAAAATTCAATTTAGGTTTGACTTGGGAACAAGGTTTATTAGGTGGTGCAGCGATTGATGCGCATGGTGCGCCATATCCTGAAAAGACATCCGAACAGGCAAAAAAAGCAGACGCGATTTTACTCGGTGCGGTCGGTGGTCCTAAATGGGATACGATTGAACGTTCAATCCGTCCGGAACGTGGTCTATTAAAATTACGCAGTGAACTTAATCTTTTTGCCAACTTGCGTCCTGCAATTTTGTATCCGCAATTGGCCGATGCTTCAAGTTTAAAACCGGAAATTGTATCTGGCCTGGATATCCTGATCGTTCGCGAATTGACGGGTGGGATCTACTTCGGTCAACCTCGTGGTATTCGTGTATTAGAAAACGGTGAAAAACAAGGCTTTAATACCGACGTTTATTCAGAATCTGAAATCAAGCGTATTGCCAAAGTAGCATTTGAGCTTGCAACTCTTCGCGGCGGCAAAGTATGTTCTGTCGATAAAGCCAATGTGCTTGAAGTGACTGAACTGTGGAAACAAACCGTAACTGCAATGAAAGAAGCGGAATATCCCGAGATTAACTTGTCACACATGTATGTTGACAATGCGGCGATGCAATTGGTACGTGCGCCTAAACAATTTGACGTAATTGTAACCTCTAACTTGTTTGGGGACATTTTGTCGGATGAAGCGGCAATGTTGACCGGTTCAATCGGTATGTTGCCATCTGCATCTTTAGATGAAAATGGTAAGGGCATGTATGAACCTTGCCATGGTTCTGCACCCGATATCGCAGGTCAAAACCTGGCAAACCCACTCGCAACGATTCTTTCTGTTGCGATGATGCTTCGTTACACTTTCCGTGAAGAGAGTGCGGCACAAGCCATTGAAGCTGCAGTAGGTCATGTATTAGATCAAGGTTTGCGTACCGCAGATATTATGTCTGAAGGCATGAGCAAAGTCGGGACTGTTGAAATGGGCCAAGCTGTGGTAACAGCATTGAATTAAGCTATTGGTTTAAATAGAAAACGCAGCCAAAGAGCTGCGTTTTTTATGGATATTTAGGTCTGATTTAGCAGGTCCGACCTGTGTAATAAACAGACTTGGCAATATTATTTTCTAAACGAAAAACAATTTTACATTGCAAGTTCACATCATAGCTTTGTGCGCTAGGCGTAATCGGGATCGGGATAGCACCCGAATCGAGATCAGCCGGATTTTGTGCTATAGGTGCCGGAATGCTAATAGGGCGAATCACCGTATAAGTGAGTGTCTGATTATCTCGAGTCGGTGAGAAAGCTTGCTGATAACCGATACTGCTCAAATTTAGGTTTGTTTCAATACTTTGGCTGGTCTGCCCAATAAATTGCTGTAAATAGGCATCACGCTGCATAGTAGTGATCATAGGGGTAGTGGTACATCCGGTAACTAAAGCAAAAGCGGTACAGCATCCCAAAATCAGTGTGAATTTCATGAGTTATCCTCACACCAAATAAAACCAGTTTATGCAAATTTTCGGCAGAAATACTGTTGTAGTTTGATACACGGTACAGATGGGTCGGCATGATGAGATCTGATCTGATCATTTAAAACTTGTTACAGGATATTCTTGCTGTTTAACAAGCTCTACCGGTATAGCGAATGGATTGAACAATCTCATCTTTCAAATTAAACCATACCTGACATTTCATCTCGATGTTATATCCACCATTTGAGGGAGTCGGCATTGGTGCACCCATCGAGATACTGTGACTAATATTAGGTGTGCCCATCGGAATATTCATATCACGAAAAATGGTGTAGCTAAGCAATTCTGCTGTCTGAGTCGGTTGTTGCGTGGTTTTAAATCCCATTTTACTTAGATCAAGTTGGCTACGAACCTGATCTGCAGTTTGACCTATATATTGTTGTAGAGACTGATCAAGACGATGATTACCACCTGTTGCGCATGCTGCGAGGAATAAACTGGAAATCAGGGTTAAATGCTGTAGTTTTATCATTTTTTAAAAGTATCTATTTAATTTTAATTCAATTGATAGTCATGAATTTATCGACCTCTGTCAAATTTATTTTATTGAATAATAGAAAATTAAGGCAATAAAAAAGCCACTGTAAAGTGGCTTTTGCTTTCGCTAAAACTTAGCGTGCACGATAAGTAATACGACCCTTGGTCAAATCATAAGGAGTCATTTCTACTTTAACACTGTCGCCAGTTAAAATACGAATATAGTGTTTACGCATTTTACCAGAGATGTGAGCAATCACTTCATGGCCGTTTTCTAAACGTACACGGAACATAGTATTAGGAAGCGTTTCGGTGACAACGCCTTCGAACTCGATGAGTTCCTCTTTATTGGCCATAGCCTACCTGAATGAATAAATTGGAAAGGCGCAAATTATAGTCAATTTTTTTGCATAAAACAAGGCACAATGCGGCTTTGCCCGATTATCTGTCAGTTAAATAAGCGAACCGTCGGTTTAAATTATTTCTACAAAAAAGCGTATTGTTATGTTGTCAGTTTGGTCAATCGCAGTTAATCTAAAATTAATCTTTTTAACTATAAATGAATAATATATAAGGAAGGTCTTTGCGTGGGTCAGTTAACTGATGCATCGGTTGTTTTACGATTGGGCTACCAAGCCATTCGTCGTGCAGGTTTGCCAACTGAAGAAATTTTAACGAAAGCTGGTGTGGCCTTAAATCAGGTCGAAACGAATGATCGTACTCCGCTCAGTGCCCAATATGCGTTTTGGGTGGCTGCAGAGGAGGTAAGTAAAGATCCTGACATTGGTTTGCATTTAGGTGAACACCTGCCTTTATATCGCGGACAGGTGATTGAACATCTGTTTATTTCTAGTGAAAACTTTGGGGAAGGGCTAAAACGGGCCTTGGCCTATCAACGACTGATCAGTGATGCATTTCATGCCAAACTGATTATTGAAGATGATCGTTGCTATCTCACCAATGGTGTGCAGGGCGCCTGGGCGGACAATTTGGTCAATCGTCATTTTTCTGAATGTGCGATGACTGGGGTATTACGCTTCTTTAAATTTATTACAGAAGGGCGTTTTCAGCCCATTTATATCGATTTTAATTTTAACGAAGGTGCTTTTGACGAGGAGTATTTCCGGGTTTACGAATGTCCGGTGAGTTTAGGTCAAAAGGAAACCCGTTTATATTTTGATCCTGCTATTTTGGATTATCAGTTATGGCAAGCTGAGCCGGAGCTATTGCAGTTGCATGAGCAATTGGCGCTTGAAAAGCTGCAAGAGCTCGCGCGCTATGATTTGGTCGGTGAGGTTCGCCGCGCGATTGGTTCAACTTTAGAAAGTGGTGAAACCACCTTAGAAACCGTGGCAACGCATTTAAATATTACACCGCGCCGTTTGCGTACCCAGCTGAGTGAAGCCAATACCAGTTTCCAGCAGATTCTTTCTGATTATCGCTGTCGTTTGGCAAAAAAATTATTAGCCAATACTGCAGAAAGTGTGGAACGGATTGTTTATCTCACCGGGTTTTCTGAGCCGAGTACTTTCTATCGTGCCTTTAAGCGCTGGACCAATGAAACGCCAGTGGAATATCGGAAGCGCAAGCAACGTTAAATTACTAATATGATAAATTCCTCCTAAAAGGAGGAATTTATCATTGTAATGCTTTCTAGTCCGAGTAATTTTCCGTTTTACAGCAAGGGTTAGGGGGAAGATAGAAATGCCCTTAAAAGAAGGATTTTTATTCCAAGAAAGTTTAACTATTCCGGCATATTTAACCAGTGTGGTCCAAGCGGGGCTTTGGGTAAATCAAACTGTTCTGGATAATGTGCTTGAATGAAATACAAACCATCGGGTGGGGCTGTGATGCCTGCCGCTTTACGGTCTTCAGCGGCAAAAATATGATCAATATGCTCAATCTCGTACATGCCCTGACCAATTTCAAGCAAGCATCCCATGATGTTGCGCACCATATGGTGTAAAAAACCATCTGCCTGAATATCCAAGACTAAATAACAGCCGTGACGGATTAAACGGCAGTGGCTGACATGACGCACCGGTTGTTTCGATTGACAGGATGCAGCCCGAAAGCTTTCAAAATTATGTGTGCCTTCAAATTTCTTCGCGGCCTCAATCATCTTGTCGATATCAAGCGGGGTATATACATGTGTCACTTGTTTATAGAGCAGTGCAGGGCGACTGGGTGAATTGTAGACGACATAGCGGTAACGGCGTGATTGCGCTTTAAAACGGGCATGGAAGTCCGTATCCATCTCTTTAATCCACTGGATGGCAATGTCTTTGGGCAACATGCTATTTGCACCCATCAGCCAGCCCAGCAGTGGACGAATGGCAGAGCTGTCAAAATGTGCGACCATATTGGTGGCATGTACGCCAGCATCTGTACGTCCAGCACCCTGTAAAATAATGGATTCGTTGGCAATTTTACTCAGGACGGTTTCAATGGTTTCTTGAACGCTAGGCACGCCAGTTTTCTGGGTTTGCCATCCTCGATACTCAACCCCAGAAAACTCGATACCGACCGCAAAACGCTGCATATTTACCTCTATTTACACTGAATCATGCCAGTGGGCATGCCACTGATCTATGCTGTCGTATTGTAAATACATTTTCAGTGCTTTTGCATAAAGATCTGCATGTCCAAGGCAATCACTTATCATAATATGGGCATGTTGTGTCCATTCACTTACCGCATAGCGTTGATCAATCGTGCCAAAAGGGACTTGAGTGGTGAGAATAATGGCGCAGCCTTGTATATGAATTTCATGCAGCGTATCAATGAATTCTTGATTGACCGCTAAATTGCCTGTACCAAAGCCCTGTAAAATCACAACATGAGGTGGGGCTTGTGGCAAATTTTTTAAGTTTTTAATTTGCTGTTCTATGGCTATGGGTTGTGCCATTAAGCTTAAGCAGTTAAATGATTGTGCCTTCTCAAGATCATGTTCATGCACGACATAGCTTTGCTGATGTGTGATTAGATTCTCTTTGGCACTTAATCCAACGAATGCATCTAAATTGGTCGTATGCCTTTTTAATGCTGTTTGGGCGTGAATAAGCTGATGATGAAAAGCCAAATAGACACCGACAGAACTGGTTACCACCGCATCGAGGGCAAAATTAAGATTATCAATAGCATCGGTAAATTCACGGGTATTCGTTCCATTTACGTTCAGTAACGGATATTGACTACCCGTGAGTACAACATGTGCGGATTGTCCCAGAAACCGTGCAAGTGTTGCACTGGCATAGCTGAGGGTATCAGTACCGTGAATCACGACAAAATGTTGATAGTTTTTAAGTTGTAAGCCTTGGATCATCTGAATGAGTTGCAGCCAGTCAGTTGCAGTACAGGCACTGCTGTCTTTTATACTGGGTGCAATAAAACATTCGATATGAAGATGTAAAGGAAGAACGCGTTGTAATTGGGGAATAAAATTTTCAGCAGGCATGGGACTCAGTGGCTCGCCAATGCAGCCAAATGTTCCCCCCATATAAATTAAAGCTATTTTTTTCATAATAAAAAAGCAGTCAATGATGACTGCTTTATAGTAGAGCGAAATATCTTAAGAAGCTATCTGATTGCGTAACTGATCGGCCTGTTGGCGTTGTTCAGCCGTATATTCAGCTTCTTGCTCTGCTAATAATTCACGCGCCGACTCAAAAGCACCGAGTTGAATATATTGCTGTGCAAGATCTAAATTCAGGCTAATTTCATTAACTTCTATAAGTTCAGGGAAGGATTGAACCAGGGGATCATTTTGATCTGCTTTAGATGCAGATGAGCTGATATTGCTAATATCAAAACTTACCCCTGAAGCTTTCGCTGAAACTGGCTCTATAGGCGGTTGCTCAGTTATTGTTGGTACTACTAAATTAAAATCTAAACTTGGTCTGGTTTCTTCAACTGCATTTTTTGCTTCAGTCGGTGCAACAGTTTCTGTCGCTGAAAAATCAAAATTAAATTCAGGTTTCTCATCAAGTACAGGTTCAACAGTAATAGCTGTATCAGCTGTTGTCGTTGTTTGCTCTGCTAGAGGAGTATCTAAACTAAAAGAGAAATCTAAAGGTTTGATTTCATCTGCTAAAGGAGTCGCTTCTTGCTTGGCAGTGCTTGCTGCAGGACTCGGGTCTAAAGAAAGTGTACTGAAGTCTAAAGGTTTGATTTCTTCCACAGTCGGGGCAGGTGTTTCAACTTTTATTGTGGTGTCTAAAGTAAAGGTATTAAAATCCAAGGGCTGAATTTCTTCAACTGCTGCTTGTGCTTTCGTGGAAAGTGATTCTTGCTGCAATTGATTTAAAGATTGATGAGGGACTGTTGCAGAGGGTGCAGCAGTATTCATGAGTGCATCAAAATCAGCGGTATTTTTGTGTTCAGTCGGTGCGGTATAAGTAGGTGTTGGAACTAAAGATTCTGGTTTGAAATCAATGGTATCTCTAGAACCTTCGACTTTATTGTCATGGACTGCTTTTTTAGCAAGCGCTTGTTCTAAAATATCGTCCAGTTCTAATGAGCGCAGATGGTTAATCAGTTGGCTAATTGCAAACTCATCTTTTTGTAAGATATGAATATCCAACAACAGTAAATACAACTCATGCTGTGAATTGTCTTTATTTAATGCCTGATTAATCTGTGCTTCAGCAGAGAAAAAGTTACGCTCAACGATCAGTGCTTCAATTTTATTGCGCACATCAGCAGATAAAGGGGTAGTTTTTTTCTTCTCAACAACCGTATTTGCCACAACTTGGGTTTTTTGTGGGGACTTTTTCGTTGAGATTGTTTTTTTAGCTTTTACCTTGGATGCTGACGTTTGCTCTGCTTGTTTATTGGTGTCACGCTTTTTTAATACAATTGCGATCACTAATAATAATATAAACGGAATCACATAAAGCAGCATGTTGTTACCCCTTGCAGGATTGAGTTTTTATCAATGAAACTCATCCAAAAAAATCAAATTGTATAACACCTTAGTGTGTTGGCTTTTTCTCTACTTGTTGTGCTTTCAATTGTTGTTGCAATTGGGCAAGACGAGTATTTAATAATTGAATTCTGTGATCCTTGTGACGTAATGCCAATTCTAACTGGGTCACGTTTCTCTGTAATTTAACGGTTTTTTCACGGGATGTCATAACTTTTAATGACAACTCGTTCGATGTTTGATTTTTTTCTGTGTTCTTTTTAGCAGAACCGCTGGCTGAATCTTGTTCTTTCTCTGCAACCAGACTCATCTCTGCTTGATTCAGGCGGTATTTTGCTTTGCCCGATTGGTTGGACGGTGTTTTTGCCAAGTTTACTACACTGACTTTGTTCTCTTCTTTTTGGCTATTGTTGATATTTAAATTTAATGCCGCACCACGACGTAAGCGATTCACATCCCCCTGAATAAAGGCGTGTTCATTGTTGGCCTTGATCTGTTTCATGATCTCGCCAACTGGACGATTTTGCTCCGTTGCTACACGTGATGCGATGGCCCAAAGTGATTCATTGGATTGCACCACATGTTGAGTGGTTTGAGTTGCAGCCACAGCCTCATTTTGCTGTTTGGGTGGCTTCGGAGTAGAGGAAGGCACTTCCGATTTGGTTTTTGCAGCAGCTTGTTCTGCTGGTTTATTCGCTGTTTTATTTTCGGCTATTTTTTGAGTCGGTGAGACTGCATATTTTTTCACTAACGGATCTGCAGAAAAACCTGCACTGGCAGTGGTTTTATTTGACGCAAGAGGAGTGTCTTTGATTTCATTCTTTGTCGATATTTCTTTTGATGCAGATGTTTTAAGTTCAGTTAATGCAGTCTTATTCGCTTGTGCTGACGGCATACTCATTGATGAGATGGTCACAGGTGCAGGATCCATAGCACTTAAGCGAGGTGGCGCTGCTTTTTGTAGCATTAATGGCGCTTCAAAGGATTGAGCAGCCGCTGATTGTGCTTTTGCAACCTGATATTGAGTACTTTCAGGCAAGTGCAAGGCAATATCTTTTTCACTGACAATACTAATAGGTGCTAAAGGTTTTTCGTTGCTTGCAATACCGGCCTGAGTATTGGTGTTGCCACGGGGTAGCGGTGTTTTAATATGTTGTAAACGCGTTGCATTGCCTTCCTGAATTTTAATAATAATATTCAGTTCCGCTTCAGTCAGCGGACGGGAAGAAGTGATGGTGATTACGCCCTTACCAGAACCATCACGACGGGTAAAAAAATTAAGATGTCCAGGGGGTTGATGGGCTACGCCTAAAGTAGTGATGTCTTCTGCACTGGCTAAACTGGCCTGTATTTGCGCATTAGGATCAGCTTGGCGGAAATTCATTTCCGCATAGAGTAATTCACCCGGTGCAGACTGGATTTGAATAGGATCAATAGTAATCGCATAAATAGGTTGTGAAGCGATAATGGCTAAAATGGCAATCTTTAATTTGTTATATGCGGTCATCTTAATTTTTAGCTCGGTCTTGTATCGCACTGCGAAAGTTAGAGATTAACGAGATGTTGAATAATTGTAAAATACTAACATAAAGGATACATAAAAAAGCCGATCAATTGTGACCGGCTTTTCGTTTTCTTAATTTAAAAAATTAAGAATTTTTATATTCAATGAGGATGCGAAGCATACGACGTAAAGGCTCTGCAGCGCCCCAAAGCAACTGGTCACCGACAGTGAACGCGCCCAGGTATTCTTTACCCATATTGAGCTTACGCAAACGACCGACAGGAACAGACAATGTGCCTGTAACTGCGACAGGAGTCAGGTCAGTCATTGATGCTTCACGGGTATTTGGAACCACTTTCGCCCACGGGTTAGATTGACGAATCATGTCTTCAATCTCATCCAAAGGTACGTCTTTCTTAAGCTTTAAAGTTAAAGCTTGAGAGTGGCAACGCATTGCGCCAATACGCACGCAGTGACCATCAATCGGAACGATTTGTTGATTGCCTAGAATCTTGTTGGTTTCAACTTGCGCTTTCCACTCTTCTTTGGACTGACCATTATCCAACTGCTTGTCGATATATGGAATCAGAGAACCGGCTAAAGGCACACCAAAGTTGGCAGCAGGGAAGCCTTCACCACGTTGCAAGTCCGCAATTTTAGAGTCAATGTCTAGAATTGGAGAGCGTGGATCATCTAACAGGTCTTTGGTATTGTTATATAAATAACCCATACCTGTAATCAGCTCACGCATGTTTTGTGCGCCTGCACCTGATGCTGCCTGATACGTCATGGCAGTCATCCACTCCACCAGATTGTTTTGGTAAAGCGCGCCCATACTCATCAGCATTAAAGATACGGTACAGTTACCGCCGACAAATGTTTTAGTACCATTGATCAAACCATCTTTAATCACGTGCATGTTGACCGGATCAAGCACAATGATCGCTTCATCATCCATACGCAGTGTAGAGGCCGCATCAATCCAGTAACCGTTCCAGTTTTCCGCTTTTAATTTAGGAAAAACTTCAGAGGTATAATCACCACCTTGGCAGGTAATAATGACATCCATTTGCTTCAGACTGCTAATATCTGATGCATCCATAAGTGCTGGGGCCGTCTTACCGCCAAACGCAGGCGCTTCACCACCGGCATTACTGGTAGAAAAATAGAATGGCTCAAAATGAGCAAAATCATTTTCTTCAACCATACGTTGCATAAGGACAGAACCAACCATCCCGCGCCAACCGACCAGACCTACTTTCATGTCGCTTTGCCTCGGTGCGTAAAAAAATAAAAGGGGGCTTGAGTGTATCAAAAGCGACCACAACTGCAAGTACTACACAATGAAAACATCAATATTATTGAGCGAAATATCTTGTTTATGTTACATAGAAAATTGATAAAGTTATTTCATCATAGAAAAACTAAAAGTAACACAAGAGCAGAGACTTATGATTTGGGTGGAGTTAATTTCGGTTTTTGTCATCTGGCTGACATTTTGGTCATTAATTCCGCGGGATGAATGGTGGATTCGAGGGGTGGATTTTCCCCGCTTGCAAATTTTAGTTTTAGGACTGATTTCTTTTGTGCTGTTATTGCTCTGGGATCAGCCCTGGGATCTATGGCGTGAAATTGTCTTTATTGGGTTGATTGCAGCACTGGCTTATCAATTAAAAATGGTGCTGCCTTATACTTTTATCTGGAAAAAGCAGGTTAAAAAAGTCCGTCAGCATCAGCTTAATCCAGACAAGCAAATTTCTGTAATTGTTAGCAATGTACTGACGCCAAATGATAAATACCATTTGTTGATTGAGCAGATACAGAAACATCAACCTGATTTGGTCCTGACATTGGAAACGGATCTAAACTGGCAAAAAGCACTTTCCGTGATTGAAAAAGATTATCCTTATCGCGTGCCTGTGCCTTTGGATAATCTGTATGGGATGCATCTCTACAGTAAGCTTGAACTGAAAGATACTGAAGTGAAATTCATTTTAAGTGATGAAATTCCTTCTATTTATACCACAGTGATTTTACGTTCCGGTCAACCAGTTCAACTCTATTGCTTGCATCCTAAACCGCCCAGCCCAACCGAAGCCAAAGATTCCACCCTCCGGGATGCGGAACTTTTAATGGTGGGTGACCAGATTAAAGATTTAGATGAAAGCTGTATTGTGATGGGGGATTTGAATGATGTGGCGTGGTCAAGAACCACACGGTTATTTCAGCGGATTAGTGGTCTGCTTGATCCGCGTGTAGGGCGGCATTATATCAATACCTTCCATGCTGATTATCCGTTATTACGCTGGTCGCTGGATCATATATTTCATAGTACCGATTTTGCTTTGGTTCATATGGAACGATTGCCGCATGTCGGTTCGGATCATTTCCCAGTGTATGTAATCTTACAAACCGGTCGTGTTTTTGAGCAAGTTCAAGACGAACTGGAACAAACTGATGCCGATGAACAAGAAGCCCAAGAGGCGATTTGCGAAGGTATTCAAAAAGCTGAGAAGGAAGAAAAGTTAGTCACCGATAAAATTGCCCAGGTTTATAAAAGTGATCCTCAGGTACCTCAAGGTAATTAGGAGAAAAGTGTACGAAATGGCTTACACGGATAGAGGTCAATTGCGAATAGTTCTTTTTCCTATTTTTACTTAAGCTAGACTCATCAGCCAAGGAGTTGGGAAAGGAAAATCCCATTATGGAAGACGATGTAGGGCTGGTTGATGAGTCATCACGGATATGATGCAGCAATGGATAGCAATAACATAATAAAAATATGATTTGAAAAGCACAACCTTATATACCCGAGTTTTGCAGGATGCAGGACTCGGGTTATCATTTTATGGAATATTCTAAAAATAAAAGTTCAGTTATGGATTTATCTACATTCCAAGAGTTCAAAATATATATCATTAATTTTACTGATTTATCACGTGATGCTTAACAGATCTATGCGAGGCTATTACGGTGGTTTATTGTCGCCTTTTTTCATCATCGTCAGTTGAAATCACATTTTACCCAGGGTGATGATCTCAATTGAGGCAGAATTGTTTGATGCTCGAGATGATTTAATCAATTATCGACTTTGGCGTATTGGGGTCAGGACGCACGGTATGATCAATACCATTTTCTGGGCTTTGGTGATTTGCTTAATGGTCATGTTTAGGGTGGGGAAAGGCTCATCAGGTTATAACGATTAAAATCTCAATGTATGATCAGGTTCATTGAAGCAAAAGTATTAAAAATTTATCGAGTAAGTCATTGCTCATGAGCGCAAAAAACTAGTTCGGCTGATGGTAGCATTACCTCATTTTCATATAGTCTGATTACCGACTGACAGAATGCAGTAGCAGTACTCATGGGTCTGGGAAATGCGATATTTGATGGGCATCCTGTGGGGTATTTTCCATATTTACTGCTACCTCCCGATTTCCAAAATTTGGATGTAGGTCGAGTAATGACGGAAGCAAAGTTATTTAAAATTATTTTATTTAAAGTTATTTAAATATAAAGATTTTCATCAAAAATATTGCTTGCTCAACATCCAGCCATAAAATTTTATCAATCAATGGGTTTTGTTCAAGCAGACCAGACATGCGCCCATGTGGATTTATGCAGCAACAGACTATTCATTATTTTTTTGATTGATCTGATTTTATATTTTGTCCAGCCCACTTTTATCTTTAACGAAGAGAGTAAAAGCGACTGGGATAAAGAAACTCAGGTTTATTTCAAAACCTGTTTATACAAAGCAATGGTTTGATCACACATTTCTTTTAAGCTGAATATCGCGACTGGCTTAACGTTTTGAGGCTGATCAATATGATGCTTAACAGCATTTAATAGTGCAGTTTGATCATCGACCTCAATTAAACCTTGTGGATATACAGACGATAAAATCTCTGCCACACCGCCACGGTTCCAGCCAATCACCGGTGTACCCACCGATAATGCTTCTAATACGGTACGACCAAAGGTTTCTGCCTGATTTGAAAGAGAAAGAACCACATCACTAAACGCCAGCCACTCACGAATATCCGAACGATGGCCAACAAAAGTGATTTTGTCGCGTAAACCTTTGCTCTGAATACTATCTTGCATTTCTTGTAAGTAAGCAGCTTTTTTCGGATCCGCACCACCCACCACGACCGCATGCAGATTTGGATACTGGCTTTGCAATTGCTGCATGAGTTCAATTAATGTTTCATGGCCTTTTAAACGGGTGATACGCCCCGGAAGGCACACTAAAAACTTGTTTTCCAGTTGAGGGAAATCTTTAAAGCTTTGATTGATCCATTGTGCAGACGGTTGATAGCCGTGAGGAAACTCTTGCGGTGAAATGCCGCGATAAATACGCACGATATTTTCAGGCGGACAGTTTTGATAATGCTCGGTAATGTATTGCACCACACTGTCCGAGACGGCAATGACTTTTTCAGCCTGCGTCATAATGGCACTATAACGATTGGTTGAATAAAAGCCATGGACCGTTGAAATGAGATGTGGGCGCTTATCTGCCGGAATGCCTTTTAAGGCGAAATGAGTCAGCCATGCGGGTACGCGTGAACGAACATGCACGATATTGGGTTGATGTTGCTCAATGAGTTTACGCAAAGGGCGTATTTGCCAAAGACTGGATAAAGATTTTTTATGAATCGCTAGAGTGAGGTGTTGTGAACCTTCCGCTTCAAGTTGTGCAACCAGACGTCCACCATTTGAAACCACTAAAGATTCATGACCGTCTGCAACAAGCGCACGGGCAATTTCCAGTGTGCCACGTTCAACACCACCGCTGTTCAATTCAGGAAGAAGCTGCATAATTTTCATCGGTGTGATCTTCATTATTTTAAAGGGTGGGAGCAATCAATAAATTTCGTCATAGCCTTCAGGGCGCGTTTTAAAGCGACGGTGAAACCACATATATTGAGTTGGGGCAATGCGCAGTTGATTTTCAATGATCTTGTTGACGCGAGTGGCATCCTCAATTTCATCCGCACTTGGCAGGTTGTCCACAGCCGGTTCAATCAATACATGATAGCGCGGGTCTTTAATATCACCATCACGATAGAAATACAGCGGAATTGCAGCAGCTTTGGTCATTTTAATTAAACGGCGATGTGCAGTCATCGTTGCGGCAGGTATCCCAAAAAAAGGTGCCATTACGCCTTGTTTCAGGCCATAGTCTTGGTCGGGACTGTACCAAATCGCACGGCCATTTTTTAAATGACGAATCAAGCCACGCATATCATCATGATCAATTTGATTGGCATAAATGGTGGCGCGGCAGCGGTAGATCAGCATATCTAACAGCGGATTATTTTGCGGACGGTAGACGACATCTGGCTCAAAATACTGGGCACACAAATAACCACCGGCATCGAGTAATGTTGAATGCGTACCTAGCAATAAAACTCCTTTGCCCTCAGCTTGTGCTTTTTGGAGATGTTCTAAGCCTTCAATACTGACACGACCTTTAAACCACTGCGGGCAATACCACGCGTTCAATGTTTCAAAAATTCCAATCATTTGATCGATAAAAACCTGTCGGGTATTTTCTTGAACCTGTTCGCTGGTCCATTCTGGAAAACAGAGCTCTAAATTCCGAATCGCTGTTTTACGACGCGATTTGAGCTGATTGAATGCGACATTGCCTATAACAGTGGCTAAACGATGCTGAATGGCCCACGGTAAAATTGCCAGAATCATTAGAAATATGATTCCAATCCAAATGCCCCAATATTTAGGAAGAAGGAAAGACCATTGAAACTCACCTGGTTTGTAGTCTGGCTTTTTACTCATAATGACCGTTTATACCAAAATTTATCTGCAGTTTAACATGAAGTTATTTTGTAAATAAAAAAGCACCTGCAAAATACTTTACAGGTGCTTTTATAACGCGGCTAAATTAATCGCCTTTGCTAAGATTGTCTAATTCTTCCCAGCGTTCTAATTTTTCAAGCAATTGCTCGTCAATTTCCGTAAGGCGATTAGAAAGTTTCATCGCTTGATCAGCATCTGAAGTAAATAAAGAACCATCGGCAAGCTGTGCATTGATGTGGGCTTGTTCTTTCTCAAGTGCCTCCATTTCAGCCGGTAACTGCTCTAAAGCACGTTGATCCTTATAGCTGAGCTTTACTTTTTTCGGCACAGCTGCTTCGGCTTTAGCAACGGCTTTCTTGGCATCACTTTTCAGACCGACAGCCGTTTGATCCGGGCGTTGCTCTAGATAGTCCTGATAACCACCGATGTATTCATCAATGTGACCTTTACCATCAAACACCCATGTTGATGTAACGACGTTGTCCATAAATGCACGGTCATGCGAGATCAAAAGTAATGTACCGGTATAACCACCGAGCATTTCTTCCAAGAGCTCCAGCGTCACCATATCCAAGTCATTGGTTGGCTCATCCATCACAATTAAATTCGATGGTTTAAGGAGTAGTTTGGCAAGAAGAATACGGTTACGTTCCCCGCCAGACAACGCTTTTACCGGAGTACGGGCACGTTCAGGCGAGAACAGGAAATCTTGAAGATAACTGTAGATATGACGACGACCACCGTTCACCTCAACAAAGTCCGTACCTTCAGAAATGTTATCTTTAACCGATTTCTCTAAATCCAGCGCATTGCGCAGTTGGTCGAAATAGGCCACTTCCAGCTGGGTACCGGTTTTTACTGTACCGCCATGCTCAAGCTCACCTAAAATGGCTTTGATCAGGGTTGTTTTACCCACACCATTGTCGCCGACCAAGCCAATACGATCGCCACGAAGTACCAGTGCAGAGAAATCTTTGATGATGGGTTCTTGATCGCCGAAAGCAACACTTAAATGCTCAATATCAAAGACCAATTTACCAGAGCGGTTGGCATCTTGCGTTGCCATGCTGACTTTGCCCTGTTGCGAGCGACGCGCTTTAGATTCTTCACGCAAATCTTTTAGTGCACGTACACGACCTTCATTACGGGTACGACGTGCTTTAATGCCTTGACGAATCCAGACTTCTTCTTCAGCCAAACGTTTATCGAACAAAGCATTTTGCTTTTCTTCCGCTTCCATTTGCTGCGCTTTAAGCTCAAGGTAACGTGAATAGTTGCCTTCATAACTGCGTAAAGCACCGCGATCGAGTTCGACAATACGTGTTGCAATGCTGTCGACAAATGAACGGTCATGCGAAATAAATAATAAGGTTAAATTATTTTGATCGAGCAGGAATTTTTCTAACCATTCAATACTTTCAACGTCCAAGTGGTTGGTTGGTTCGTCGAGTAAAAGTACATCGGGTTGAGTGAGTAGCGCACGTGCCAATAGCACACGACGTTTACGACCACCGGATAAATCGGCTAAATCGGCATCTGGGTCTAAACCCATTTTGCTCAAAATAGAATTTACTTTGGTTTCCAAAGCCCAACCATCGACCTGATCGAGTTTGTGCTGCAGGTTACCCATGCGGTCGCATGCTTCCATATCACCGAGTACGCACGCATCACTGGCTTCGTGATAGGCTCTCAGTACAGTAGCCGCTTCACCTGCGCCGTCGGCAACGATGTCAGCGACTTTACCGGAATCCATGGGTACATCTTGAGCCAGCATGGAAATGGTGATGCCATTTTGTATAGAAACTTCACCACGATCTGGCAGTAAACTTCCCTCAATGAGTTTAAGTAAAGTAGACTTACCTTCACCGTTACGGCCAATCAAACAAACTCGTTCACCGCGTTCCAAATTGAAGTTCGCGCCGTCGAGCAGGGACGGTCCGCCAAACGCGAGTTGGACATCCCTTAACGTAATATAGGCCATACTGTTTCCTGAAATCCAAAATGAGGACTTAAAATGACTAAACAAAAAAATCTTAATGATCAGGCGTCATTTTCCGCACCCATAGAAGATTTGCAAGTGCGAATTACATTTTTAGATGATTTAGTTGAACAATTAAATGAACAGGTGTCTCTGCAGCATGCCGAAATAGCTGATTTGAAAAAACAAATGCAGTTTTTGTATCAACGCATTGAGTCTGCCGATTTATCCGATGGAATTGCCAATTTTGATCCAATGGCTGATCGACCACCGCATTATTGAGTCAATCTTCACGGGTCTTTTTGCTGAATTGATTTGACCTTTCCATTCAGGCTCGTTCTAATGCGGGCTCAAAGTTCCCTTACTTGTCTATTGAGATTATGTCCAATAAAGTCGTTCTTCTTGATCTTGAAAAGAATATGCCTACCGCACAATTGCTGCGAGACATCATTCAACACTACGCTGTAATTTACTTATTTAACTGCCAAGGAAAGTTTGAATACTCACTTGAAGACTTAACCGAGTTTTCAAGTTGGGTCAGTAGTGGAAAAGTGGTCATTTTAGAAACGGCCGAGGTCGATCAAAAAGAATTTGAATATGCAGTTGTCGTCGGGCAACTGATTGCGTTGTTAGAAACTGACACCACGATTGAAGTCATTTCTGCCATGCCAAGCAGTGAAATTCTGCTGGAGATGATGCAATCCTCGGACATGATCTGTAAGCTGATTCAAATTCAGGCAGAAGAATCTTCATTCAATTCAAAATATAAAATTCCAAGTATCGAAACCATTAAGCAAAAACCAGAGTTATTGTTGGTCAAAAAATATTGTGATGCTTTAAGTAAAATGAAGGGCAAACCGAACTCGATTGAGAAACTTAAAAATTCACTGAGTAACATTTTGCAAGTTGAAACTGATCAGGCTCAGCAGCTGATTGCTTTACTGATTAATCTCAAAATTGTGAAACGTTATGAGGCGCAAATTAACTTCCGTAAAAAACTGTTGAAACAATGGACGGAACTTAATTTAGAACAAGCAATGCCTTTAGAAACAGCAGACAATATTTCTCCAATTTTTGCTCAATTACAGACAGAGTCTTGCTCAGATAAAGAGCTGAAGCATTCCGATCCGATTCAGCATGCACAAAAAGATTTATTTAAAAACTTCTCTAAAATTGATCCTATTCAGGTCATTGTCGCGCGTAAATTGCGCGAATTAAAATCGGACAAGCCTAAAGATATTTATGCCTTACGTGATTTGCTGGAGCAGATGTTTCCGAAATCGGATGTGATATTATTGCTTAAGGAGTTGATTGAAAAAGGATATATTTACTGGAATGGCACTGAAGTGCTATATAGCCATGAGATGTTCTTAAATTAATTTAATCGTTGTAACTTGCGTTTTATATTGCGCTTATGCAACTCTAATAAAGGAACAGACAAGGTTGTACTATGGAAAATACCGGTATTTGGGTCGTTGGCTTCATTATTGTATTTGTTTTGGGCTCAATTTTGGGTCTTCGCGTCAGTCCGCGAGAAAAAGCATTAGGCATAATGCGTGAGAAGGCACGAAAAATGGGGCTGCACCCACGTTTAGTGGCCGCTCCCGATTGGACAAAAATTCCCATGGCCTCCTCAAGTCGTGCCAGTATGGTGGCCTATTACAGCATACTGATTCCAGAAGCTCGCCTGTCTTTAATGCGTGCGCGTGTTGAAGAACAAAAGCTAAAACTTGTGCAGGGTGATGATAAGTTTAACGATTTGCCCATTGCATTAAAGGGCATTTATGCTATTGATATGCAGGCAAACTGTGTAGGACTCTATTGGGAAGAAGAATCTGACCTGCGAGCAACACAGTTAGATGACATGAAAACCTATTTACAGTCTTTGGCTGAACTTTAATTTATATACCCAACAAACAGGATTAACGGTTAACTATGGCGAACGCTCCTCGGTCTACATCCAAAAGCACCACAGCAAAATCACCGAGTGCTGCGAAAAAGCGTGCCTTAGTGATTGTGGAGTCGCCTGCAAAAGCGAAAACAATCAATAAATACCTCGGCTCAGATTACATTGTGAAATCATCCGTCGGTCACGTGCGTGACTTACCGACCGGTGGTTCTAAAAGTACAGAAAAAAAACCTGTATCACGTGCCAAACTGACCGATGAGCAAAAAGCTGAAAAAGCACAAACGGCCTTGGTTAATCGGATGGGCGTTGACCCTGAACATGACTGGGAAGCTCACTATGAAGTGCTTCCGGGTAAGGAACACGTTGTTGCTGAACTGAAAAAACTGGCATCACAAGTCGATGAAATCTACCTCGCAACGGATATGGACCGTGAAGGGGAAGCGATTGCCTGGCATTTAAAAGAAGTGATTGGTGGAGATGATTCACGTTATCAACGTGTGGTCTTTAACGAAATTACCAAAAATGCCATTCAGGAAGCCTTTAAACAGCCATCACGCTTAGATATTGATAAGGTTAATGCACAGCAAGCACGCCGTTTCTTGGACCGCGTAGTCGGCTTTATGATTTCGCCATTGCTGTGGGAAAAGATTGCTCGCGGTTTATCGGCAGGTCGTGTGCAATCGGTTGCGGTAAAATTGGTGGTAGAGCGTGAACGTGAGATTCGCGCTTTTATTCCTGAAGAATATTGGCAAGTGTTTGCAGATACCAAATCTTCAAGCGATGAGATTCGTTTAGAAGCAGTCAAACAAGGCGGTAAAACCTTAAAGTTGCAAAATAAGGCACAAACGGATGCCTTATTAAAGATTCTGAACAATGCTGAATATAAAGTTACTACGCGTGAAGATAAACCGACCAAGGTTAATCCAAGTGCGCCGTATATCACCTCGACCCTGCAACAGGCTGCAAGCACACGTTTAGGTTTCTCTGTGAAGAAAACCATGACGATGGCGCAGCGTCTGTATGAAGCAGGTTTCATCACCTATATGCGTACTGACTCAACTTTTTTAAGTAATGATGCAGTCAATATGGTTCGTAATCACATTGAACTTGAGTTCGGTGAAAAGTACTTACCTGTCAAGCCAAACCTTTATGGTAATAAAGCAGGCGCGCAAGAAGCCCATGAAGCAATTCGACCTTCAAATGTGGCTTTAAAAGGTGATCAGCTAGTTGGTGTCGATCGTGATGCACAGCGTTTGTATGATCTGATTTGGCGCCAGTTTGTTGCTTGTCAAATGACATCGGCAGAATATCTGTCTTCAACCATTTTAGTCGATGCCAATGGCGTTGAGCTGAAAGCCAAAGGTCGTACTTTAGTTTTTGACGGTTTTACCAAAGTTCGCGCTGCCAACAAAGCCGATGATGATATTTTACTACCGGCAGTTAAAGTGGGTGAAATTCTCCAACTTGAGAAGCTTGATCCATCTCAACATTTCACCAAGCCACCGGCTCGTTTTACCGAAGCTTCATTGGTAAAAGAACTAGAGAAAAAAGGTATCGGTCGTCCATCAACTTATGCAGCAATTATTTCAACCATTCAAGATCGTGGTTATGTAAAGCTCGACAATCGTCGTCTCTATGCTGAGAAGATGGGTGAAATCGTGACGGATCGTCTCGATGAAAACTTTAACAATCTGATGAATTATGCTTTTACTGCGGATCTTGAAGGTCAGCTCGATAAAGTGGCTGACGGACAGCGTAACTGGAAGGAATTACTGGATAATTTCTACGGCGACTTTAAAAAACGCTTAACCACAGCACAGGGTGAAAACGGCATGCGTCGTAATCAACCTGTTGAAGTTGAAGCCGTACATTGTCCTGAATGCTCACGTCCAATGCAGATTCGTACCGGCACCACGGGCGTATTCTTGGGATGTTCAGGTTACAACTTGCCGCCAAAAGAGCGTTGCAAGGGAACCTTGAACCTGACTCCGGTAGAGTCACTTGCAGCCTTGTCTGACGATGATGCAGCAGAAACTGCCGATTTAATGTCGAAAAAACGTTGCCCGATTTGTGAAACGGCAATGGACAGTTATGTGATTGATGGCGGTCGTAAATTGCATGTCTGTGGTAATAACCCGGACTGTTCCGGTTTTGAGCTTGAAGAAGGCGAGTTCAAAATTAAAGGTTACGATGGACCAACCATTCCATGTGACAAATGTGATGGTGAAATGCAGCTCAAGACCGGTCGTTTTGGACCCTATTTTGCCTGTACCAGCTGTGACAATACTCGTAAAGTGTTAAAGAGTGGTCAGCCTGCGCCTCCGCGTGTCGATCCAATTAGAATGGAACATTTACGTTCAACCAAGCACGATGACTTTTTTGTCCTTCGTGATGGTGCAGCCGGCTTATTCCTAGCAGCCAGCAAATTTCCGAAAGTTCGTGAAACGCGTGCACCGAAAGTCGCTGAACTTCGTTCTGTAGCTGAACAGCTTGATCCGAAATATCAGTTTATTTTGCAAGCGCCAGATGTAGACCCTGAAGGTAATCCAGCATTGGTGAAATTCAGTCGTAAGAACCAGGCACAATATATTGGTTCTGAAAATGCTGAAGGTAAACAAACCAAGTGGAGTTTGGTTTACCAAGATGGAAAATGGGTTGAAGCCTAATTTTTACGAAATGAAAAGATGCTGACGAAAGTCGGCATTTTTTATGTCAGAATGATTTATATAAGAATTTAAAAAATATTTCTTTTGGGGAAATCGTGGAAATTCAAACAAAAAAATTTGCTGTCTTAATTGACGCGGATAACTCATCTATTAATGCAATCTCGTCTGTATTAGAAGAGGTCGCCAAATATGGAATTGCAAGTGTAAAAAGAGTTTATGGTGATTGGAGTAGTGACACATTAAAAAAATGGAGAGACGTTTTACTTCCTCATGCCATTACGCCTGTGCAGCAATTTGCTTATACAAAAGGCAAAGATGCCACAGATATGATCTTAATTATTGATGCTATGGATTTATTATATGCAGGTGCATTGGATGGATTTTGTATTGTTTCAAGTGACAGTGACTTTACACCTTTAGCATCAAGAATTCGTGAAAATGGATTAAGTGTTTTCGGTTTTGGTAAAAAATCAACGCCAGAAGCATTTAAAAAAGCCTGCGATAAATTTATTTATGTCGAAAATCTAATTGCAGATATAGATATAAAACAACAAGACGATGATGAGTTATTAAATCCTCCACAGAAAAAAATATTGACCTCAGATAAATCGCCTGAAAATAAAATAAGTCCTAATATTAAGGAAAATCTAAATAGTTCTGAATTAATGGATCGGGCAACCTTAAATTTGATTTATAAAGCTGTAAAAGATAATGCGGATGAAAATGGTTGGGCAAGCTTGGGGATGGTTGGACAATATATTAGTGCTGTAAAACCTGATTTCGATTCTCGTAACTACGGTAGAGCAAAACTATCAGGGTTAATAAAAACTTTAAATTTGTTTGAAACAAAAATAGAAATGAGTCAGATGTACTTACGAAAAATTAAAAAGCAGAGTGTTTAATCGTAATGTGGAAAAAAATTCGGGTACTGTGTCTACTCATCATTTTATTCATCGTGGCAGTGAATGCTTACCGTGATCAAAATCAGAATTGGTCTAAGCCTATTATTGTCATGCTACATCCTATCAATGCAGATGGGCAGGCTGTTACCCAAAACTATATTCAGTCTTTAAATTTGTCTGAATTGACTAGTGCACAAGAATACTTGAAACAGATGTCGGCAGAATATCGTGGACAACCGATTTCCATTTATTTTCAAATGGGCCGTGAACTCAAAAAGACACCTCCGAAAGTACCGGAGCATGCAAGCATGCTGGATACTATTCTATGGAGTTTAAAGTTCCGTTTCTATGCATGGAAACAGCATGCAAGCAAAGATGGCTCACCGAGTGTGACTTTGTTTTTAAACTATTATGACCCTGCAAAAGCGAAAGAATTAAAGCATTCAACTGCCTTGCAAAAAGGACGGATTGGTTCAGTCAATTTATTTGCATCTAAAAAACAGGCCGAGCAAAACAAAATTGTACTGGTACATGAATTACTACATGCTTTCGGTGCCACCGATAAATATGACTTGGCGACAGGGCAGCCGTTGTATCCAATAGGTTATGCGTACCCCAATCAAAAGCCTTTATTTCCTCAAGCCAAAGCAGAGTTAATGGCGGGACATATTCCTGTGTCACTGGATAAAAGTAAAATGCCGGATACTTTGCAACAGACTTTAATTAATCAAATTACCGCGATTGAATTGGGCTGGAAAAAATAAAAAAATGTGGATAACGCTTAATTTATCCACAGCTCAACTTAATGATGTGGATAAAAAAGTCGCATATTCATAACAGACATCTGTTTTAAAATATTGAAAAATAAACCTGTTCCTAAACAAAAGACTTGAGAATAAACATGAAAACAGTAGGAAATGATTTGGTTCGACATCAACTGCATGAAAATCGAAAATGGTATTTAGGGCTTGGCATTTTGCTTATCCTATTTGGAATTGTGTTACTGGCATCCTTGCCATTTGCGACTTTGTCGGTGGTCTTCCTATTTGGTGTGCTGATGATGATCGGTGGCATTCTACATTTCATTGCAGCATTTAAAATCTTTGATGGGGGATATCGTTGGTGGTGGGCATTGTTCGGCTTGCTTTATCTGACGGCAGGCTATTATGCATTTAGCACTCCTGTAAAAACGGCAATTTTTCTGACCAATCTTTTAGCCATTGTTTTGATTGTTGCTGGTGTAATTCGGGTGTTTAGTGCCATGATCTTCAAGGCATATCGGGGATGGGGTTGGACACTATTTTCAGGTATTTTAACCTTGGTGACGGGGATTATTATTTTAATGTCACCCGATGCGCCGTTCTGGGTGCTGGGTTTATTTCTGGCAGTAGATATTCTGTTTCAGGGTATTAATTATCTCAGTTTAGCTTCTTATATCAAACACGATGTGCCCAAAAGTTCTGCTGATGTTTAAACCCAATTCGACTAAAGAGCGCTAGATGCGCTCTTTTTTTAATGTATAAAAGATTTATTCATTTCATTTTTGAAAATTATGCCTAAAATTTTTGTTCTCGCTCCCGACTCCTTTAAAGAAAGCATGACTGCTGAACAAGCTTGTCAAGCAATGCAGCGTGGTATCGAGAAAGTATTTGCAGATGCATATTTTATTCATGTGCCAATGGCAGATGGGGGTGAGGGAACAGTCGAGGCCTTGGTTTCTTGCTTACATGGACAAATAATCGATTGTGAAGTTACAGGGCCTTTATCCACTGAAAAAGTGAAAACTTATTTTGGCTTAGTTGATAATGGTCAAACCGCTGTGATTGAAATGGCAAAAGCCAATGGCATTCATTTGCTCGATCCATCCCAGCGAAATCCTTTATTGACGACCACTTTCGGTACAGGAGAGATGATTAAAGTGGCACTGGATTTAGGCGTGTCTAAAATCATTATAGGTTTGGGTGGCAGTGTGACCAATGATGCAGGTGCAGGTATGGCACAAGCGCTAGGTACGAAATTTCTTGATGTTGTCGGTGAAGCTATTCAAGTCTGCGGTGATCATTTAGATCAAATTCAAACGATTGATATTTCAGGTTTTGATCCGCGTTTACAGCAAGTTGAAATCATAATTGCCAGTGATGTAAATAATCCTCTGACTGGAATAAACGGGGCATCCCATGTGTTTGGACCTCAAAAAGGGGCCACAGCTGCAATGGTGCAACAGCTTGATCATAACCTTTCATATTTTGCTGAACTGGTTTCCAAACAATTAAATATAGATGCAAAAGATATTGCCGGTGCAGGTGCCGCAGGTGGATTAGGTTTTGGCTTAATGGTATTTGCCGGTGCAGGTATTCGTTCAGGTGCAGAACTCGTAATTAAACAAACCCAATTGGCAGAGAAAATTGCCCAAGCTGACTATGTATTTACCGGTGAAGGCGGGATTGATTTTCAGACTAAATGGGGTAAAACCCCTTTTGGTGTAGCACAAGTGGCGAAGCGATTGAATAAACCCGTGATTGCCTGTGCCGGCCATATTGGTGATGGGGTAGAAGAACTTTATGATGCAGGCTTTACCGCAATTTTTGGAATTGTAGAAGGGGCTTGTGATTTACAGACAGCATTAAGAAATGGTGAGAAAAATCTGGAAAGAACCTGTGAGGCGATTGCCCGAACATTAGCGCTAAATTCATAACCATCACTACCAGATGCGTCGAGGTAAATTTAAATATTTTTGCGTAGGTAATATCTTACTTTTCAAGGATTAAAGGAAGCACATATCCTATGTTGAACTAATTGAATACTAATGTTGCACAGTTCAACAGCTGATACCCATGTCGCCTTTCGGGATGACCAATATATAGGATTAGATTCAATTTTTAATCAGACCCATCTCAGATGTATAGTCAGCTCTGCTAAACTACCGCTATCCCCAAGTAGATTAGAGATTATGAGTTTAGCCGCCCTGATTGATGAATTAAACCCTCAACAAAAGCAAGCCGCAACCACCGAATCTAAGCACAGTTTGGTTCTTGCAGGCGCAGGCTGTGGCAAAACCAAAACCATTGTGGCACGTGCAGCTTATCTGATTGATCAAGGTGTACCGGCCAATCAAATCCAGATTCTGACCTTTACCCGACGTTCAGCCAGTGAAATTGTTTCACGTGTGGAACTCGCACTGGGTGAACAGGCCAAAGGGCTTCGTGCATCAACTTTTCATACCTTTTGTATGTTCCTATTGCGCCGAATTCCCAAAGCTTTTGGTCTGGAACAATTCTCGATTATTGACCGCGATGATCAGTTGATGATGTTCCGGCTGATTCGGGGTAAAGATGACAAGAAAAATCCCAATGCACTGCCAAAACCAAAAGAACTCTGTGATCTCTATTCTTTTGCACGTAATACGCGGCAAAAATTAAGCTTGGCTCTAGAAAAGCAAATGCCAGAATTTCTGGAATATAAAGACCAGATCGCCGAAATCATGAAAGAGTACGAAGCCCGTAAACAGGCACGCAGCTTTCTGGATTATGATGATATCTTGGCTGTGGTGGCTTCAGCACTGGCACAATCTGAAGGTTTGGTCGATTACGTGTCTTCTATCTGTCAGTACATGCTGGTAGATGAAATGCAGGATACCAATCCCTTGCAATGGGCATTGCTTGAACCGCTGAAAGATAAAACCAGCCTGTTCTGTGTCGGTGATGATGCGCAGTCCATTTACGGTTTCCGCGGTGCTGACTTTGAAAATATTCACCATTTTAAAGAGCGTGTACCCAATGCACAGATTTTTAAACTGGAAAAAAATTACCGTTCCACACAAGAGATTCTGGATTTATCCAACTGGTTACTCGATCAAAGCCCCATTCAATATGACAAGCATTTAGAAGCTTATCGGGGTGAGGGCATTAAACCACGCATGCATATTTTCCCGAATGAATTTGATGAAGCGAAATGGATAGCGATTGATATTAAAGAGCGACATTTACTGGAAGGTTCGGCATGGCATGAACATATGGTCTTGGTGCGTTCAAGTTTTGCCGCGCGACATATTGAAGCGGCATTTATTCAGGCCAATGTGCCTTACCGTTTTATTGGTGGCATGAAATTGCTCGAGACTGCTCATGTAAAGGATCTGCTGAGTTTGCTGCGTGTGATTGCCAACCCTTTGGATGATATTGCCTGGATGCGCTTTCTGACGCTATGGAATGGTGTGGGGGATGTTGGAGCAAGTAAACTGGCTCAACAGCTATTACTTGAGCCGGAAACTGATCGCATTTTTGAAAATTTAGAAAAATTTGGCCGTATTCCGGACAATACTTTACTGATCATGAAACAAATGCTGGTGTTGAAAGATCAGGTGCAGGCTTGTGTATCGCTGGGTATCGACGCGTTAAAAGATCAGCTTGAAGAAAACTATGCCAAAAAGGACTGGTCAAAACGCTTGGGTGATTTTGATCTGGTCAAACAATTGGCCTCGAAACACGATCAACTGAGTGAATTTTTGGAAGAATACGTTCTCGATCCGGTGTCGATCAGTGAAATCCAAAGACAGTCACAAGATGATGTGGTGACACTTATCACCATCCATTCCGCTAAAGGAACTGAACAGAAAGTCTGTTATGTGGCGAATGTCTCGGCGGGGCAATATCCACATGCCCGCGCACAGGGTAACTTCGATGAAGTTGAAGAAGAACGCCGTGTTCTGTATGTGGCGTTAACCCGTGCCAAAAATGAACTGATTTTGACCAAGCAGAATTTGAATTTATGGGCGCGCGATCAGGTCGATGATCAGGGGCGCAAGATTGAAAGTTATTTTCTCAATGAATTAAGCCGAAATTTATGTATTACCGAAACCCATTACAAGCCACGCCAGCAAACCGTGAAAAGTGCTTTAATAGAACGACAGTCGATTAATTTAGATTTTGGCATTGATCTCGATTAAACTATAGCAATTGCGTTATTTTGTTTTTTATTGCGAAGTTCAAAAAGTCGAGTAGGCGAGTGCTTTTTGATGATTTTGCCTATTTTAAGGTTGTAAGATGAAAATTTTAGTTCGTAGTTTAGAACGTACAGTAACAGAAGCTGAATTGTTGAAACTATTTCAAGACTTTGGCACAGTTGAGTCATGCAAGTTGGTGCTTGATGCAACGACAGGTAAATCGAAAGGTTTTGCCTTTGTGGAAATGCCACATGCTCGTGAAGCGATCAAAGCGATTAAAGGCTTAAATACCCTTCGTTTGCACGGTCATGGTATTCGTGTAAAACAGGCTGACGATAAGCCTGAAACTGAAGGCAAAGCTGAAAAAAAATAATCAAAGGAGCGAAAGCTCCTTTTTTTTTAGGGATAAAAATGAAATTTTTAGGTCCTAAATCTATTCAATTGAAATGGATCATGCATAATTTTTATTGTGAATTGATCAAAATAAAGTTTAAGCTTAAGTATGTAACAAACGCCAAAATTTAGGAATATCGCTATGTCCCGTGTTGCTCGCTTCCATGCTGACCGTACCAATCAGAAACTGTATTTTGCACGTCTTTCATGCCAACAAGCTGAGCAAACTGACAATATTCAACAGGTACAGGCACATCGTGAAGCTGCTGTATTCCATTTACATGGTGCAGTCTTGGCATTTCTACAGGAACTGGTTCGTTACTATCGTTTAAATGACTTTATGCCGACACTCAAGTCAATTGAAGACAACATGGCGGAAAAGGGACAAGTCTCTCCTGAAGTCGCTGTGATGCAGCAATTGTCAAAACAAGGTTTTATTGCGGAACTAAAACGTGCCTATCGCATGTGCCAGTATGCACCCGAGCCAAGTGCACCAGAACCAGAAAATGAAACCTCATCTAACCTGATTATTAAAGTGACTCAAACGCCTCAAGCATGGTTGCCGGATACAAAAATTTTACGTGACTGGCATCGTGATTTAACCCAGCTGATTGATGGCTTTCGTAACGAGATGGTTGAGTTTTAATCTTTTTTCTCTGCTCTTGAAGTTTCTGCTATCGACCTTATATACATAGTCTATGTAATGCAAAGTGCAACTGCCTTTGCCACCATGTTGAACATGGAGGAATTATGTCTATTGAACAATTGAAAGAATTATTTGGTAATCAAGAAGCTATTTTAGAATTGGTTCAACTTGAAGGTGGCGAGTTGGCATTGCGAAATGCAGGCTCTCAAAAAGAACCCTTGGTTAAAATTCAGTTTAATGATGAAGTGAAGTCATTATTGGGTGATCAAATGCCTGAAATTGCACAACATATGGTGCAAGCTGCTTTGTTTGCCATGATGGAAAAACAGGTCAATGAATGGCAGGCAGAGATTGTAGATGATCAACCTAAGTATTTGAGCTGATCTGTTCATAATAAAAAAACGCACTCATGAGTGCGTTTTTTTACGATGCAAGATTAATGCGTCGGTTCTTGTTGATGAGCAATCTGGATTTGATTGAGAATATGATTGGTCATATTCTTCGCCATTTCCTCTTTGGCAAAATAGACTTCGCCAATACCATCACGACGAATTACTTCAGCTTCTTCCTTGCTTTCCGCGCAGACTAAAACTTGAATTTGCGGATTCAGTGTTTTGGCAATATCCACAATTTTATGAATGTCTAAAATATCCATGGGTGACAGAACTAAGAGCCGCGCATGTTGAATATGCGCTTGAATTAATACACTCGGTTCGGTGGCATGACCGGAAACCGCTGCAATCCCTTTTTGTCGCAGTCTTTCTACGATTTCACGGTTTTCTTCGGCAATCACCACCTTAATATTTTGCGCCATTAACTCTTTGGTAATACGACGACCGACTTCACCATGTCCTACCAGCACCACTTGATCACGTAAATACTCTTGGGAGACTTCATCGGGCAGCATGGAAAGAGGATCACCGCTTCGTTCCAGTAAACGCGCCAGATGCGAGCGTTCACGAATCCAGTTTTGCACCGGTTCAACAGCAGAGAATATAAATGAATTTAGGGTAATTGAAATAAGCGCACCCGCCAGAATGAGGTTTTGCCCTTCTATCGAGAGTAAATTGAGTGAGAGGCCCAAAGTCGCCAGAATAAAAGAAAACTCGCCAATTTGTGCAAGACTGGCTCCCACTGTTAACGCAGTATTAATCGGATAACGGAAGAACAGCACCAAAGCCATCGCTGCAATGGTCTTGCCAATCATGATGATGCCAACCACCGCAAGTACATGTAAAGGTTGTTCAATCAAAATGCGGGGGTCAAACAGCATACCAACAGAAACAAAGAATAAAATCGAAAAAATTTCACGTAATGGTAAGGTTTCTTCTTCTGCACGATGACTGAAATCCGATTCTTTGACCACCATCCCGGCAAAGAATGCACCCAATGCCATCGATACACCAAAGATTTTATAAGCACCAAAAGCAATGGATACTGCAGCCGCAACAACGGTCAAGGTAAACAGTTCACGCGAACCCAACCGCGCTACAACCTGCATGATCCAGGGAACCAAGCGTTTCCCGACAATCAACATAAAGGCAATAAAGCCGGTAACTTTAAGCAGAGTCACACCTAAAGTGAGCCAGATGTTTGCATCTGGATCTGTTCCGGCAATGGGTGTACCACCCAGTAAAACTGCCGTCGCTGGGAGTAGAACCAGAACCAAGACCATGACAAGATCTTCAACCAACAGCCAACCCACGGCAATTTTACCGTTGACGGAATTCAGTAGACCACGGTCACTTAAGGCTTTAAGTAAAACCACAGTACTGGCACAGGAAAGGCTTAAGCCAAACACCAGTGCTGAGCCAAAATCCCAGCCCCAGATCATGGAAACGCCTATTCCCAGTAAGGTCGCGACAGCAATTTGTAAAACAGCACCTGGTAAAGCAATTCGACGTACTTGCATCAAATCATTGAGGGAGAAGTGCATCCCAACACCAAACATCAGGAACATTACCCCGAGTTCAGCCAGTTGGTTGGCAAGATGAATATCTGCGACCACACCGGGGGTGTTCGGGCTAATCACGATTCCGGCAACGAGATAGCCGATCAGAGGGGGAAGGCGTATACGAGCTGCAATATAGCCAAAAACAAGCGCCAGTCCAAAGCCAACGGCTAATAATATGATGAGATCTACGTCATGAGGCACTAAAAACTCCTTAAGCCTAGTTAAGGGTAAAAATACAAAAGCACAAAGAATGCCAAAAAAGTAGCTAAAGTGTAGCAAGTGGGATAAAAAAAATGCAAAAAAAAACGACCCAGAAGGTCGTTTTTTTAAGAAGGCAAAATTATTTAATTTTAGCTTCTTTAAAAATTACGTGTTGACGGATTTTTGGATCAAATTTTTTGATTTCCATTTTTTCCGGCATAGTACGTTTGTTCTTAGTGGTAGTATAGAAATAACCTGTACCAGCTGAAGAAACTAGACGAATTTTATCACGCATGGTTCGAACTCCTTAGATCTTTTGACCTTGAGCACGAAGGTCAGCAACAACCTTTTCAATACCCAATTTGTCGATAATACGCATACCTTTAGTGGTTAAACGAAGACGTACGAAACGTTTTTCGGTTTCTAACCAGAAACGGTGGTGATGCAGGTTCGGCTCGAACCGGCGTTTGGTTTTGTTATTGGCGTGCGAGACGTTGTTGCCAACGACTGGACGCTTGCCGGTAACTTGGCAAACCTTAGACATGGTGAACTCCATTGCTAGACAGCACCAATTGTGCGACTAGTCATTAAAAGTAAACGGATGAAATCATTCAAGGGGCGTTTTATATCAAAAATGCGCTTAAAAGACAAGCGAATTTAATAAAAACCCGGCATGAACACGTACAATAGCTCATGCCTTGATCAGTTAGCGAAGAAGGGCCTTCGAAATCAATTTATGAATCGGCTTGTTAAATGGTGGGAGAATGAATTTTAAGCTATAGAGCTTAGGATTCGACATCACCGACCGTTCATGAGACAAACTGAAGAACCCTTCCGGACCATGATATTTGCCCATGCCTGAAGCACCTACGCCACCAAATGGTAAATCGTCTTGTGCAACATGGGTTAATACCGTGTTTTGCCCGAAATGCCCTGAATGAGTATGCTGTGCGACATAGTCAGCACGCGCCTGATCAAAGTCGAAATAGTATAAAGCAAGTGGACGCGGACGGCTATTAATAAAGTCAATAACATCGTCAATTTGATCGTATTCTAAAATTGGCAGGATTGGCCCGAAGATTTCTTCTTTCATAATCCGCATTTCAGTGGTTACACCGGTCAATAAAGTCGGCGCAATTTTTCGAACGGCAGTTAAATCTTCATGTTCAGGATTGATTTCGATGATTTTAGCGCCCTGACTACGCGCATTTTCCAAATAACCTTGCAGACGATTGTACTGTTTGTCATTAATAATTGAGGTGTAATCTTGATTATAGGCAAGATTTGGATACATCTCTTCCACATACGCCCTAAACTGCTCGATGAATTCGACCGTTTTACCTTTAGGCAGGAACATATAGTCAGGTGCCACACAGGTTTGACCTGCATTCCAAAGTTTACCGGCAGCCAGACGTTGAGCAACATCTTGTAAATCAATAGATGGGTGAACCAGAACCGGGGACTTCCCGCCCAACTCTAAAATCACCGGCACCAAGTTTTCTGATGCAGCCGCCATCACGGTTTTACCAACCTCTGTAGAACCAGTGAAAATGATTTTATCAAAGGCTAAATGGCTAAATGCATCAGAAATTGGACCACCACCATTAATGACTGCCACCAATTCGATCGGAAAGGCTTCACTCAAGGCTTTTTCAAGGGCACGGCCAAAATTGCTCGATGCGCTGGAGATCTTAATCATGGCATTGTTGCCGGCAGCAATTGCACAAATCAGTGGACCAACCGACAATAATAAAGGATAGTTCCAGGGAGCAATAATTCCAACCACACCGAGCGGTTGATATTGAACCCAGGCTTTTGCCGGTTGATGAATAATTCCGACATGGCGTTTGGAAGGTTTCATCCAATGGGTCAAATGCTTGCTATAATATTTAATCTGTTCAAGACAGGTGAGTAATTCACCGATTTTGGTTTCGCTAATAGAACGGTTACCATAGTCTTGGTTAATTGCTTCGGCAAATTGATCTTGATATTTAACTAAGATACGCTTTAAACGTGCTAAACGATCAATACGTTCCTTTGCTGTTGGTAAAGGATGGCGTTGATAGGCATGTTTTTGCTGTTCCAGCACATCGTGTAAGTGCGGAATATCGAAAGAATGTGGTGTCATTGAAGTTGTTTTTGTTTGACTATTCATGACCTGCTACCATTAAATAAAAGCGATTAATTTATTTTTTAGAGTAAAAGCTCTAAATAGTCAAGTTACTTTATGTGTTAGCTAGCTAACCTATTGAATGAATGGTTACTTTAGGATGTCTCACGCCAAAACGGTAAAAACCAAAGAACGTATTTTACAGCTCAGCTTACAGTTGTTTAATGAGCGCGGTGAGCGTTCAGTTACAACCAATCATATTGCAGCTGAATTGAATATGAGCCCGGGTAATTTGTATTACCACTTTCGGAATAAAAACGAAATTATCAAAGAGTTGATGGAGCAGTATCAAAAAGAAACTCTGGAAATGCTTGCATTGCCGGATGATCGCTTGCTTGATGCCAATGATAAGATTCGTTATTTTCAAGTACTGAGCAGCCAGCTTTGGGCTTATCGCTTTTTGCATCGTGATGTTTATCATTTGGTTGAAAATAATGATGATTTTCGGAAAATGTATCCACGTTTTGCCGGTCAGGTGATGCAGCAAGGGCAGAAAATTTATAAAGCCTTTGTGAATGCAGGGTTAATGCACATGACGGACTCGGAAATTGAGGCCCTGATTATTAACTTGTGGATTGTGTTGACCAACTGGACCAACTTCTTATATATGTCGGGTCATATTACCGACTCAAATACTTTAGAAGAGAAATGGGTCTGGCAGGCATTACGTCAAATGGTATTCCTAGAAGGGGCATATTTGCGTGGTGAAAGTCGTCAAACCTATGAACACTTGCTTGAAACGCTGGGGCCTTCAGAACTTTTTGAGAGTCTGTCTTCAAGTAAAAATCACGATGCGACCTAGCCTATTTAGAAAGCCTTAAAAAAGCGTTAGAATGCTCGGCTTGTTTTTCAATTTAACTGATTAGTGATATAAACCAACATGAATATGACCACTGCCAACACAGCACGCTTACTGATTACTTGCGAGGATAAAACAGGAATCGTGCAAGCTGTATCGAGCTTTTTGTATCATCAGGGAGCAAATATTACCGCACTTGATCAATACGCAACTCAAGCTCAGGGCGGGCGTTATTTCATGCGTGTTGAGTTTGAATTGGACAACTTGCAAAGCCGTAAAGAAAATTTGACTCAAACTTTTGCGACTAATGTTGCCGAGCGCTATACCATGAATTGGCGTTTGGCTTTGGTGAGCGATGTTAAAAAAGTCGGTATTTTGGTGTCTAAAGTCGATCATGCCTTGCTTGAGTTGTTGTGGCGTCATGCACGTGGTGGTTTACCTTGTGAAATAACCAAAGTAGTGTCCAATCATGAAGATTTACGTGAGTCGGTGGAGAACTTCGGCATTCCATTTGAGGTCGTGCCGGTCAATAAAGAAAACAAACGTGAAGCCTATGCAAAAATTGATGAATTAATGCAAGGTAATGATTTGTTAGTTCTTGCACGTTATATGCAAATTCTAGATGAAGAATTTGTCAAAAAATGGGAAATGAAAGTAATTAATATCCACCACTCATTCTTGCCTGCATTTGTCGGTGCAAACCCTTATAAGCAAGCTTATGAAAAAGGTGTGAAACTGATCGGTGCTACAGCGCATTATGTGACTGCGGATCTTGATCAGGGGCCGATTATTGAGCAAGATGTAGAACGGGTAAATCACGATTTTACAGTCGATCAACTGCGTGAACTTGGACAAGACGTCGAACGAAACGTATTGGCTCGCGCGGTAAGATGGCATCTTGAAGATCGTATTATTGTGGATGGCAACAAAACGGTTGTTTTCCAATAATAATTGTTAAAATAATTCATTCAAAAGGCGTGCTTTAGGCATGCCTTTTTTGTTTTCAATTCAAAAAACTCATCAAAACTTACGATTTAATAGTTGCAAATGAAAACACTTCTCATTTATTATTGCATTGCTTTAATTGTACTAACCGATGAGCTTGATTGCGTAAATCTGTATGGATTTGCAATCGCTTTAATTAGGTAACTGATGTTAATGAGTCACTCTCCCGCTCTAAATATGCCAACTCCCAATCCGATGAAAAAGAAAATTATCACAGCGCTTATAGCCGTTGTCATCGGTCATATGGGCGTATTGTGGGCGGTGGGAGAAATGAAAACCCCAGAACTCAAACCGATTGAAAAACAGCCTTTAAAAGTTCGTTTTGTTAAAATTCAAGAACCGCCAAAACCTTTGCCGCCGAAGCCAAAAGCTGAACCGAAAAAAGAGCAGCCAAAGCCTAAAGAAGTGAAAAAAGTTGAAATTGTAGAAAAACAACTTCCACCACCGCTGAAAAAGGTAGAGAAGGTTCAACAAGTTAAGAAAGCAGACATACCCAAATCTGTAGTAAAACCGGTTGAAGCCCCACCTAAACCGGCTGTCACTACCACGATTTCTGAAACTAAAGTTGTGAAACCGGCACCGGTAACGCCACCCGCTCCGCCAGCGCCAGTAACACCACCGGCACCTGCTGCACCGCCATCGCCAAAAAGTGTATCAATTGGTGGTTCAGGCGTGCAATGGAGTCGTTCGCCAAAACCTTCTTATAATAACAATGATTTACAAGGGCAGACGCGAACTATTGTGGTCCATATTGAAGCGAATGAAAAAGGGGTGATTACCTCAGCGCGTATTTCGCGTTCGAGTGGTGTGCCTGCTTTAGATGACAAAATTTTACGCTCAGTGCGTAGTTCCAAATTCAAACCGTACAAAGAAAATGGCGTAGCTTATCCAATTAGTGCTGACCAACCATTTGAATTGACATTGAATCCACGCGGCTAACATTTTTTAGGAGTTCGAGTATGAACTTTTCAGTTTATTGGCAACACGCCGATGCAGTGAGTAAAACACTGTATTTCGTGTTATTGGCAATGTCGATCACGACATGGACAATCTTCGTTTTACGTTTAATGGGGACTCGCCAACTGAAGCAACAAGCTTATGCTCAACTTTCTCAAGCGTTAAGCAAATTAAAGGCGAAATTGGCCCCGCTCAGTTTTGAACAGCGTAAAGCTGTTACAGAACAAGCGTTATTGCGCCAAATTTCTGCTGAAAAATCGAGTGCGGAAAAAGGTGTAGCAGTTCTCGGTACTATTGCTTCACTTGCACCATTTGTGGGTTTGTTCGGAACAGTTTGGGGCATTTTCCACGCCTTGGTCGCAGTCGGAAAAAGTGGTCAAGCCGGTTTGGCACAAGTTGCGACCCCTGTGGGTGAAGCCTTGATCATGACCGGTTTAGGTTTGGCCGTGGCCATTCCTGCAGTATTGGCTTATAACATTTGTACCCGGGTAAACCGTGGTTTATCGCATGAGTTACAAGACAAGGCGCATAGTCTGTTAATTGATACCATGTTGCAACAAGATAGCGCGGCTCCAGTGACTGAAGCTAAAGCAACCTCTAATCATTTGGTTGGAGGTCAAGCTTAATGGGCTTTCAATTGGGCGAAGACAACGATGTAGGCATGAATGAGATGAATCTCATTCCACTGATCGATATTATGTTGGTATTGATGATCATCTTTTTGGTGACAGCAACCGTCGCTAACCCATCAATTCCATTAACCTTACCAAAAACCACGGCAGATATTATTGATTTGCCTCCTAAAAATGTCACCATCAGTATTAATGCAGATGGAAAAGTTGCCTGGAATGGCAATGTGCTCACGCTTGAGGAGTTACAGACAAAGTTTAATGAAGCAGGTCAGGAACAGCGTCAGCCGACCATTGTGCTGAAAGCAGATAAAGAATCACGTTATGACACTGTTGCACAAGTGATGTCCCGTGCGAGCGAAGCCGGGCTCAGCGATATTGCTTTTGCGACTGATAACTAAGTGAAAATATAAAAAAAGCGACCGAGAGAGTCGCTTTTTTTATGTCTAAAGTTTGCTGAAAAAGTGGCGTTATTCAGATTTAAGCAAATCTTGAAACTTGCTGCGTAATTTCATCAGTTTCGGTGGAATGGAGAAATTACAGTAGCCTTGTGATGGATTTCGGGCAAAGAAATTCTGGTGATATTCTTCAGCCGGGTAGAACTTGGGTGCAGGACTCAGCTCAGTCACAATATTCAGGCCTTCTGCCTTCAAATGATCAATGGCCTGTTGTGCCTGCTGTTGCTGTTCATCATTCAGGTAATAAATCACAGAACGATATTGAGTACCAACGTCATTGCCTTGACGGTTTAACGTGGTTGGATCATGCGTAGTAAAAAACACATCCAACAGCTGAGCAAAGCTAATTTGTGTTTCATCATAATCAATTAAAATGACTTCTGCGTGGTTGGTGTCGCCACGGCAAATGTCGTCATAACTTGGATTGTCGGTGTGGCCACCTGCATAACCACTGACCACTTTTACTACACCTTTCAGCTGTAAAAATATAGCTTCAACACACCAAAAACATCCACCACCAAATAATGCCTGTTGCATGGTTCTATCCTGTATTTGTTTATTGTTTTTAATATAGGGGCTTTTTATGAAGCTACAATGTATTTATTTACACATTTTAAACACTAAAGCCTGAGATTTCAGGCTTTAGTGTTTAAGCTTTTTAACGGGGTTGAACCGGACTGGTAAATTGGATCAGAAGATTGCCATGACGATCAAGCAGCTTGAGGGTTTTGCCAAAGACTTGATAATTTGCCACTTTAGTCAGTGCTTCATTAAATTGTGGCGATACATTGTTGCTATCGAGACATGCCATCTTGGTGCCTGCCATTGGGCCAAGAACCAAGGTATCTCGTCCCGCTTCATAGCTGCTCATAATACGATTACAACCATCTGCACCACTGACACGTTTGCTCGCAGCATCAAATTGCAAGCTTGGAATATTATGTGCACTTGCTGTGGTCTTAATTTCAGTATTGCCAATATGGGTTGCAATCCAGGTACGGTTTTGCAATTGTACTAAATTTGCAGTTTCAATCGTAGTAGATGCGCTTGGGGTGGTTTCACAACCGCTAAAAGCAATCGTTGCACCGATAATGCCAACAGCAAATAATTTTTTTAATATCATATTGGTATTCCCATTCTTGATTTACCTTAGGGTCTATATAAACAAAAAAACAGCCACTTAACTAGTTCTAAATGTATGTTTTATATATTTTTACATTTTAAATTATGGCGATTTTTGTAGTATGGGTTTAGGGATACCTTTGCGAATGAGGGTTGAATATTGAGTGCTGGAAATATTATTTAATCCACTGACCCGTGGGTTGATATAGGCAACTTCATACCACTGTTTTATCGTCAAATCATGCGAAAGGGCATTTAAGTCATACAGATAATTGGGTAAATAGCCTGAAGCAAACAGACGGTAATCGGTGGGCAAATGCCTTTTAGATATCGCTTGCCCCATATCAAAAACCAGCGTGGTGCAGTTACTGGTAAGGCTGTTATACCATTTCGGCTGATTCTTTAATTCATCAGCTTTACGCAGATATTCTTCAAACAAGGCACGTCTTTCTGTTTTTGGCATATTGATCGGAAAGAAATAGACCTGTTCGTGACGGACATTACTGCGGGTATAAATCAGATCCTTTTCATCTGCTGCAATCAGGCTGAGTTCATATTTTCTAAAAAAACCACCATAAGTCGAAAATTCTTCATTTTTTTGTTTGCGAACTTCAATCGAGAAGGTCAATGGCTTGCCATTAGCAAAATCAAAGCTGACCAAGGTATGTGCAATTTGTGGTCCCATCCAGTAAGAGGTAATGATATTTACACCGGTAATCTGATTTAAATCAAACTTGCGGGACTCCCAACGTTCATCATAACTTCCATCTGCATGCCAATTAAAATTACGCACATTGTGCAAGGTGATCTGGTCTCCATTTTTTTCATATGACAGCACTTGGGCTACTTCTGGATTCCATTCACGATCTTGTTTGGCTTCCAGGTTGAAATACCAAAATAAGCCCAGTAGAAAAACCAGAATATAAATCAGGACATCCGTATGGCGGTTAAAGAAATGCTGGGTGATGTAAATGCCGAGAATGCTTAAAGCAAACACAATCCAGATACCAATCAGTACGCGGGTCAATAACCAGCCAAAAGGTTCCTGAAACCACAAGGCAAGACACAGCCAAATAGAGGACAAAATAACGAACAGACTGAACATGGAGTGGAGTAAAGTCATGCCTAGCGCAGCGAAAAATTCCCTTTTACCAATATTATGCATATTTGACTTTATCAGTAATTATTGTCTTTATTTTCGGTAAGTTGCGAACTCAAAAGCAATCCCAGTTTTGTCGTCAATATGTTGTTCAGAGGCAACCTTTTTAAATCCGGCTGGAATTTCTGGATAAGAGGCATCACCTTGAACATCAAGCTCTACATGGGTCAATTCTAAACGGTCGGCAATATTCATAGTCTGGTTAAAGATTTCACCACCACCAATTACAAAGATCGCATCTGGTTTTTCTGAAGCTTGTACATCAGTAACAGCTTGAGCCAAAGCATCTTCAATAGAATTGGCTACTTTAGTCCCTTCAAATGACCAATCAGTGTCACGGGTAATCACCCAGTTGACACGTTTCGGCAAGGTGCGTCCCATCGACTCTAAAGTCTTGCGTCCCATGACCACAACACCGCCTTGAGTGATTTCTTTAAAGTGCTTGAGGTCAGCAGAGATGTGCCAAGGCAAGTCATTATTTTTACCAATGCAGCGCTGCTGATCCATCGCTACAACATGCACAACTTCTAGATTATGGAAGGTCATAAAATTTTCCCTGGATTTTTTATACTCAGATACGCTTTCCCGTCTTTAGAAAAGGCGGGAATTAAAGGGGGGATTTTAGAAATTAAACCGCAACAGGTGCTTTAATCCCGGGATGGGCTTCATAGCCGACAATTTCGATATCTTCAAATTTGAAATTGAAGATATCTTTAATTTCAGGATTTAATTTAAGCTGGCAAAGTTGCATTGGCTCACGACTGAGTTGCAGTTTGGCTTGTTCAAAATGGTTGACATATAAATGGGTATCACCACCCGTCCAGACAAAATCCCCTACATCCAGATCGCAGACTTGCGCAATCATATGCGTGAGTAGGGCATAGCTGGCGATGTTAAACGGCACGCCCAAAAATACATCGGCACTGCGTTGATACAACTGACAAGACAGTTTGCCGTTTTGGACAAAAAACTGGAACAAGGTGTGGCAAGGTGGAAGGGCAACATTTCCCGCTTCATTCGGGTTCCAACCAGATACGATTAAACGGCGTGAGTTTGGATTGGTTTTAATTTCATAAATCAACCATTGAATCTGGTCAAAACCATCTTGCTCATATAAACCATTTTCTTTTTTGCTTGCACCAAAGTTACGCCACTGGTGACCATAGACTGGACCCAGTTCACCTTCAGGACGACCAAAACGTGCAGTTTGTTCTGCAGTAGCCCATTCATCCCAAATTGAAACTTTGTTGTCCTGTAGATATTTGACGTTGGTATCACCTTTTAAAAACCATAAAAGTTCAATCACGATGGAGCGAAAATGAACTTTTTTGGTGGTCAATAAAGGGAAACCTGTGGAAAGATCAAAGCGCATTTGATGACCGAACACTGAACGCGTCCCTGTACCGGTACGGTCGCCCTTGTCGCCACCGTTGTCGAGGATGTGTTGTAAAAGGTCTAAATACTGACGCATGTCTCTCTCATAATATTGTGAATTTCTTGTGGCACATATTAGCCTTTTTTTTACAGTGATGAAACCACAGCTTACTCAGTATAAAGAAACGGGATTAACCTGAATTTTATATTTAAACACATGAAAATTAAATAAATTTTAATGATTAGGGTAGCTGTTGAACCTATATGGGATTTCATGAGATTAATGTTTGCGTTAAAAATTATAAGAGTAAAGAAAATGGTTAATTTTTTTTCTTTCAGTATTTCTGAATTGAATATTGAATAAAGCACATCGAGGATAAATTGCAAAGTATGCAACCTTCTAGATTTTCAATTTCTCAGGTTGTATATCAACAAGTCATGAATAGCGTTTGCAAGGAAATAGGCGTTTGCTGCTTATCTATGCAGCATCGATTGAATTTATGAACTTGATGCAATTATAAAAATTAACAAAAAATAATCACTTAACTTAAGAATAAGAGATTCATTTATATTTAATTACATTTATTACATGAAAAGTCACATATTTCAAGTTACTATCTCCGCCGTCGAAATGAGTGAAAAGCCCGTGGTTTAAGGGTTGGGAGTAGTTGTAAAGAATGGCTTATGATTATAATGTACACATGAATGAGATGTATGCACCTGTTCAGACTAATATCGTAATTCGTTCTCAATCTGGTAAAAATTCTATAAAAAATACAGCATCCAAGTCCGTTCAAAGCAGCCCGAAAAACAACATCATTGCAAGCAATGGACAACGGATTGATATTAATAAATTCACCAATTTTTTGCAGGATATTAGCTCATATCGCAGTTCACAAAAGTGTGCCAAAAGTATCCGGCTTGCTTTGGAGTCAGCAGGGGCAAAATTTCAAAGTCATCCTGTTGCTGCGGCAGACTGGGGCAATACTTTAACGAAAATTGGTTATCGACAAATTAATCCTAAATTCGATTCCCCTAAAGAAGGTGATATTTATATTATCGATCGAACAGGCAAACATGTGTATGGACATATTGCCGGGTTTAATGGCCAGCAATGGGTATCTGACTTTAAGCAAAAAAGTTATGACGTTTATAATGAAAAAGGTCTGACCTATAAATATTACCGTCCGGGCTTTTAAGGTTAAAAAAGCTTAAAACCGCTAATATAAAATTTCATCAGAAATCTTTCTCATAAAAAAAGATGCCCGAGCGGCATCTTTTTTTATTTCACTTTTTAGCTTAAGGCAGTTGCTTAATCGGACTACCCCCTAAAGCTTGCATTAAGGTGACATAAGCATTGTATTGGCTTTGCTTGGTTTGAATTAAAGCCAGTCGTGCATTACGTGTGGTTTCTTGTGCATCTAACAGGTTTTTAAGTGCAATTGCACCGTTGCGGTAACGCACCTCAGTTAAACGCTCGGTTTTCTCGGCCAGTTGCACATTACGCTCTTGCAAAGCCACCTGTTTGTTTAATTCGGTACGCGCCGATAACGCATTTTCCACATCGGCAAAAGCCTGATACAGAGTCTGACGATATTGAATAATCGATTTTTCATAATCCAGATCACTGATCGCCAAATCTTTCTTCATATCGTTATATTGCAAGAATGGCAGGCTAAGACTGGCACCCAAAGTTAAAGCCGGGTTTTGCAATAGATTGGTTAACGATGTGCTGGAAGAGCCTAAATTTCCGGTCAAGTTAATCGAAGGATAGTAACCGGCTTTGGTGGCATCTTTGTTGGCCAAAGCTTTACGCAAACGTAATTCCGAGGCCTGCAAATCTGGACGACGTGACAGCAAGTCTGCCGGCAAGCCTGCTGCAATGCTCGGCAAGGCAATACGCGGTAAACGGGTGGGTTCCTGAATATTGAGTTGCTGTACGGGTTGTTGCATTAATACCGCCAGAGCGGTTCGAGTTTCAACTTTTTGCTGCTCAATCTGGCTTAATGTCGCTCTTTGACTTTGAATCGATTGTTCTGCCTGAGTTAAATCCAGTCCCGACACTGCGCCCGCACGGTATTGCACTCGCACTAGATCATAGGTTTTTTGCGCCGTTGCCAGGTTTTGCTGTACCACATTCAATCGTTCATTCAAATAGGCCAATTGCCAATAAAGCTGTGCTGTCGTTCCAATCAGACTCTGGGCAGTAGCTTGTAAATCCTGTTCGGTCGCCAAAGCTTCCCAACGAGATGCTTCAGTCTGGCGCGCCAGTCTTCCGAATAAATCCAGTTCATAACTCACACCACCACTTACAGACAAGCCACGTGAGGAGTCATCACCTGAATTTAAGTCAATCGTATGCCCAGCCGATACACTGGAGCTGACACGTGGACCTTGTTGATCTTGAGCTAAACCGGCCTGTAAACGTGCTTGCTGCAAATTAATTCCGGCAACTGCCAAATCGGTATTGCTGGCCAAAACTTGCTTGACCAATTGATTCAGCTGCGTATCACCAAATAATGTCCACCATTGGTCGGCATAGACATCAGCATACACTTGCTGGCTCATGGCTGTACTGTTTTGGAAGTTGTTTGGAATGTTGACACTGGGTTGTTGATACGGTGTTTTCACCACCGCAGCACAACCCACCAATGATCCAGTTAAAATAAGACTAGCGATAAGTTTGGTAAAATTCATTTGCATTCTAGGTATCCTTATTCGCGAGAAAGTGCATCAACAGGATTGAGCTGTGCTGCATTACGGGCAGGGATAAAGCCGAAGACAATCCCAATCATGCTGGAACAGACAAAGGCGGCAATAATTGAGGTGGTTGAATAGGCCATCTGGAAAGTACCACCAGCAAAATGCCCAATCAGTTGTCCAATGCCTAAAGAGAGAAGTACCCCCAAGACACCGCCTAAAATACACACCAATACCGCTTCAATCAGAAACTGTTGCAAGATATCACTTTGACGTGCACCCACAGCCATACGTACTCCGATTTCTTGCGTTCGTTCAGTCACCGAAACCAGCATGATGTTCATGACCCCAATACCTCCGACAATCAGTGATATCACCGCAATGGCAGAAACCAGCAAGGTCATGGTTTGCGTGGTTTGCTGAATGGTTTCACGGATACTGTCCGAGTTTTGGGTAAAGACATCTTGCGCACCGTGGCGTTGTACCAACAGGTTCAGGATGGCATTTTCAGCGGCCGCACTTGGGTATTCATCCTTGACCCGCACAATGATGTTACGGACATTGGACTGACCCAACATACGGCTCATGACGGTCGAGTAGGGCAGGTAAACATTTAGACTGTCCGAGTTGCCCATCATCGATTTTTGCGCTTCAATCACGCCCACAATACGACTCGGTAAACTGCCCAACAGAATGACCTGACCGACAGGGTTGGTGCCATCACTAAAGAAGGTATTTTTGGTGTTGTTATCAATGACGACATCTTGGACACGGTCATTCACACCTTCTTTGTCAAAGGGTTGTCCCGATTCCAGGGTCATGCCTTTAACATAGAAGAAGTCTTCACTCACACCATTGACCGTGGTAGACGCTTCAGTATCTTTAAAGCGTGCAGTTACACTGCTGGTAACCGAAGGCGTTACGCCATCAACATACGGCTGTTCAGCCAAAGCATCGGCATCGGCGGGAACCAGAGTTTTGACTTGGGCGGTTTTGGAATTGTCACCAAAGCCACGGCCTTGAGACACCGTAATGGTATTGGTACCCAGACTGCTGATATTTTCCAGGATCTGCTTTTGTGAACCATTGCCGAGCGCCACGACTGACACAACCGATGCAATACCAATAATGATTCCGAGCATGGTCAGAAAGGTACGCATGCGGTGTGCATTCATGGCAAGGATAGCCATCCGGAATGCTTCACCGAGTCGATCGGCAGCAGAGCGCCAAGACGGCGTTTTCTTTTGTGGTGTGCGGTCGAGTTGCTGTTTTTCCAGCACTTCGCCGTCACTCTCCGGTACATTGGCCCGATCCGAAATAATGTTCCCGTCACTAATTTCAATAATGCGCGAGGCATTCTTGGCGACGTTCATATCATGCGTCACGAGAATGATGGTATGACCTTTGGCATTCAGTTCACGTAAAATACGCATCACTTCAATACCACTGTTTTTATCCAATGCACCGGTGGGTTCATCGGCCAGGATCACATCACCACCGTTCATCAGGGCACGTGCAATCGACACACGTTGTTGCTGACCCCCAGAAAGCTGGCTGGGACGGTTTTGGGTTTTTTCAGCTAGACCTAAGTTGGTGAGCAGTTGGGTCGAGCGCTGTTGCCGCGCAGATGCATCCACTCCTGCATAAATTGCCGGAACTTCGACGTTACCTGCAGCAGTTAAATCTCCCAGTAAATGATAGCGCTGGAAAATAAAACCAAAGTATTCACGGCGTAGTTGTGCCAGTTCATCTGCTTCTAATTTGCGGGTTTCACGCCCTTGAACCTGATAGCTGCCTGCAGTGGGTTGATCTAAACATCCGAGAATGTTCATCAAGGTTGACTTACCTGAACCTGATTGGCCGACAATGGCCAACAGTTCTCCAGCATAAATCTCTAAATTAATGCCCTTCAGGATCTGAATGGTATTTTCCCCGGCGGGGAATTCACGAGTCAGATCTGTGACCTTGAGCAAAGGTTGTTGATCTTGACTCATCATTACATTCTCATTGAACCAGCACCACCGCCAGCACGACTATTGCTACGTTTGGCAGCGTCATTTGAAGTATCAGAAGTATCTGCAATCACCACTTTGTCACCTTGTTTCAAGCCTTTAATCACTTGCGCGCTTACGCGGTTATTTAAGCCGATCAAAACAGGCTGTGGTTTTGCAGTGCCATCTGCTTGAACGAAGCGAACCATCGACATCGAGGCTTTGCCTTGTTCAATCAGTGATTTTTCTTCAGCAGTCAGTTCCAGACGTTTTGGGCGTTCAGTTTTAGCTTGATCAGTATCTGCTGGCTTTTGTTGTTTGGCCTTGTCTGCATTACGCTCACCACGTTTGCCTTGCGGGCGGTTTGAAGTTTGTAAGGCAGCAGCAGGGACAATTAAGGCATTTTTTACTTCATTTAGTACAATATAAACTTGCGCAGTCATATCAATACGCAACTTGCCATCTTCATTCGGTACATCAAATAATGCGTTGTAATACACCGCAGTACTTGAAGATGAAGTAGATGAATTATTGGTTTCTGTATTAATTGAATTTGGAGCAGGTTCTACTTGACGTAGTTTTGCATAGTGTTTTTTATCGTTATTCCCCAAAGTGGTGAAATAAACCGTTTGGCCTTTTTCTACTTTCATCACGTCGGCTTCAGAAATTTCAGCTTTAATGGTCATGTAGTCAAGTTTTGCCAATTTAACAATGGTCGGTGCGCTTTGGTTGGCATTTACGGTTTGACCTTCCTCGGTCACAATCGCCACAATGGTGCCGTCCATCGGGGCAATAATTTGGGTATAGCCCAAATCTTCTTTAGTAGTTGCCAGTGTTAAGCGGGATTGTTCAATTTGTGCATTAATTGCCAAGATCTCAGCCTGGGCGGTTTTATAGCTTGCCAATGCAGATTCCAGTTCGGCACGTGAAGTGGCATCTTGGGCATACATTGCCTGTTGACGATGATATTCAGCCTGAACTTTCGCTAGGTTTGCCTGTTTGACGGCCAGTTGCGCTTGTTGATTTTTAATACTCGCTTCAGCAGTTTTAAGATCATTTTCCTGGCGAATTGAATCAATTTGTGCAATCAGTTGACCTTGTTTCACTTGGTCGCCCAGTTTCACATACATTTTTTTAACCTGACCGGAAACCTGTGCACCGACGCTAACCATTTTGGTGGCTTCAAGTACCCCTGTTGCAAGCACAGATTCTTCAAGGTCGCCGCGGCTCACTTCGCTGGTAATATATTGTGGCGGTTGCTCTTTTGGCTTGAAGAAAAACCAAGCTGTGGCTGCAATAGCAAGAATACAGATCACCGCGACAACTATTTTGGACGGTTTTATTTTAGGCATAATGAGCGTATAAATTGAGAAAATTAAAACGGATTATAAAAGCTAAATGAGGATTAAACGTGAATATTTTTGCAGTAAACAGAAATGATAACTATTTTTTACAAAAAAAATCTTTTTTATTCAATAAGTTTTTGAGGTGTTTTGTTGTGGGGTACTAGTTTTTGTGCTTTTGAATAAAGATGAAAAATATATCAAGCAGAGGCAGAGTGATCTTGAATGGTACTTAAAATCAGATAACTCACAGGATAAAAACAAACTGTTCAGCGTGGAGAAAATGATCAGTCTCTGCGAACATGGATGAGCTACCCAGCCTAGCTTGAAAATAAACTTTGACCACATATGCTGGCAATTGCTTGCATGATCAGATGTTCAGGATTTTCTTTTCCCAGACCTTTAATAGATGCATCAATACGCAGTAGCAGCGAAGGCCAAGTTAAAAAGTTATTTGGATTGAGTCGTCTTAAAGCCTGTTGATATTGACTGACTTTGTTTTTCCAAATCCCGAGTTGCAAGGCATTTTGTGGCTGTTCAAACAGTTGCATCAGCAAGCGCATTTCTTTGCTGATACTCCACAAAATCAGGCTCATCGGCTCACCCGAGGCAATTAAATATTGGAAAATCTTAATTGCCTGCGCCAGATTTCCGGCCAGTAGAGCATCAGTTAAATCATAAGTGGTATAGCGTGACTGGTCTTGTAAACATGAATACAAATGCTCAACCTGAATCAGATCGACATCGGCAAAAGTGTCACTGACGCGCATTAAACTGTTTTTTGCCGCAAGCAGGTTGTGTTCATGATGCTGTTCAAGCCATTGCCATGCATCATTGGCGAGTTTAATTCCGAGCTTTTCTGCCTCAATGCCTAAAATTCTTTGCCGGTCTTGTGGGTAATTGGCTGTGAGAGGAACAGTCACACCGTTGGCATCCACCACTTGGAAAAAACTTGATTTTAAGCTGCTACTGTCCTGTTTGGGCATGACCACAAGCAACAGGTTTTGTTCATTGTGCTGAATATAGCTTTTCAGCTGCTTGATGCCATTGGCATCGGGCTTGATATTGCCATGCACTTCAATGGCAAGTTGATTAGAAAAAAGCGATAAGCTATTTAAAGCATTAAAGACCGTTTTCCAGTCGCTGACATTGTTAATGTCATAGCGTTGACGTTCAATTTCCTGGGTATGCCAGCTTTTTCGAAAAGCATCCAGTAAGTTTTGCTCAAGCAATGGCTCTTGACCATACATAATCCAGGCACCGCGAGCTTCATCAACACGTTTTAGTGCTTGTGGATAGTCAAGTTTCATAGCTTAATTTCTATCTTTAAGGTTGTGCTGGGGTAGTAGGTTTTGTTGCGACTTTCGGTAAACGATTGGATGAAATCTGACGCACAATTTGCTGTGCAATATCATCAACAATCACTTGATTGAGATACTTCTGTTCTTGATCATCGGTGTTTACCGTTGCGACATCATACTGATAGCTGCGTGAAGCGGTCAGGGTACGTGGTTCAGTCACAGGATTGCCTTGCGCGTCTTCAATACGGAAAGTCACGGTTAAGCGAAGTAATGTTTCAATTAATTTACCATTGAGTTCATGACGTTGAGGCGTGTAATCGAGTACATGTAACACATAAGCATCTGGATTGTTGCTGAGTTGAATACCGGCTGCACCCAAATAAATGGCAAGTTTTTCGTGTAATTCTTCTGTGTTATTTGGAAGCGCTAAACTCATTTTTGAGTACGCAACAGGGGCCGTGGTTGGATTAGTTCCTTTTAGATGAAAACCACAACCGACTAAGCTGGCACTTAGACCCAAAGTCAATACAACTGCTGCAACACGTTGAACTAAATGCATGCTTATTCCTCTGTTTATCCCAAAGATGGGTAAATGAATTCCTGAGTTGATTGTAAAGTCAAAGCCCGTTGGCTGGCAACGGGCTTTGTTTGGGAATTGTTTAATCCTTAAGAAAAGTTCCTTCGCTCTCTGGGAGAAGCTTAGCAGGAGGGGTTTTTAATATAAGTACCTCTCCCTACGTCTCTCCTGAGAGGAGCGGGAACCTAAGGAATTTAAACCACCAAGTTCACCAATTTATTTGGTATCACAATTTCTTTTTTGGTTGGACCGGTCAAGAACTGTTGAATTTCTGGTAATGCTTTGGCTTGCGCCAAGATGTCATCTTTAGAGGCATCGACAGATACTTCTAATTTACCACGAAGTTTACCGTTTACTTGAACCACGATGGTTTGGGTATTACGACTCAACGCAGACTCATCCACAACAGGGAATAAAGCTTCGGTGAGCTCAATGCCAAATTCAGTCAATAAGGTTTGACTTAAATGAGGCGCAAATGGCGCTAATAAAGTCAGCAGGGTGGTGATGGATTCACGGGCTACCGCAGCATCATTATCATCTTTCGCTTCAAACTTGTTGTTGGCATTTAACAATTCCATCATCGCTGCAATAGCGGTATTAAATGCATGACGACGATCTAAGTCATCACCCACTTTTTGAATGGTTTCATGCGTTTTACGGCGTAAATCTTGTGCATCTTTTGATAAATTTGCTTTATCAATAGTGGTAGTGCTATTGCCTTGTTCAAGGAAACCTGTAGCCAAACGCCAAACACGTTTCAAGAAACGGTGCGCGCCTTCAACGCCTGCATCAGACCACTCTAACGATTGATCAGGCGGTGCAGCAAACATCATGAATACACGTGCAGTATCTGCGCCGTATTGATCAATAATGGCTTGCGGGTCGATACCGTTATTTTTCGATTTCGACATTTTTTCCTGACCGCCGACCACAACTTCCTGACCGTCGCCTTTATATTTCGCTGAAAGCACACGACCTTTTTCGTCTTTTTCTAACTCGATGTCCGCAGGGTTAAACCAGGTTTTCTTACCAGATTCTGCTTCACGATAGAAAGTGTCAGCCAAAACCATACCTTGAGTAAGAAGATTCGTGAATGGTTCGTTGCCTTGTACCACACCTTCATCACGCATTAATTTATGGAAGAAACGTGCGTACAGTAAATGCAAAATTGCGTGTTCCACACCACCGATATACTGGTTTACAGGAAGCCAAGATTGTGCAGCCTCAGGTTTAACCATACCGCCCGTAAAATCTGGAGAGGCATAACGTGCGTAGTACCAAGAAGACTCTACAAAGGTATCCAAGGTATCGGTTTCACGACGAGCATCCGCGCCACAGCAAGGACAAGTGGTTTGATAGAATTCAGGCATTTTGTTCAGCGGATTACCTGAACCGTCTGGAACCACGTCAGTTGGAAGAATCACTGGAAGCTGTTCTTCAGGTACAGGCACCTGACCACAAGTTTCACAGTTGATCATTGGAATTGGACAACCCCAATAACGCTGACGTGATACACCCCAGTCACGTAAACGGAACTGAACTTTAGTATTTGCAAGGCTTTGTGGTTCTAATTTTGCGATAAAGGCATCAAAAGCATTTTGGAAATCTAAACCGTCGAACTCACCCGAGTTGACCAGTTTACCTTCTTTAGAACCGTACCATTCTTGCCATTGGTTTGAGTCAAAGTCTGCATCGTCTGCGCCTTTGGCATCAATCACCTGCTTGATGGTTAAACTGTATTTATTGGCAAATTCGAAGTCACGTTCATCGTGTGCTGGAACCGCCATCACCGCGCCTGAACCGTATGACATCAATACGTAGTTAGCAATCCACACTGGAACAGCTTCACCTGTTACAGGATGCTTAACAGAAAGACCGGTTGCCATGCCTTTTTTCTCGGCAGTGGCAAGATCTGCTTCGGCAACAGAACCCATACGGCATTCTTCAATGAATGCAGCCAATTCAGGGTTGCCTGCTTCTGATTGGAGAGCAGCAGCGTTCAGTGCCATTGGATGTTCAGCTGCAACCGCAACATATGTCACACCCATCAAGGTGTCACCACGTGTGGTATAAACCGTTAAATCATCGGCATAGATTTCTGGATTTGCTGAAGGGAAAGTGATTTCCATACCTTGAGAGCGACCGATCCAGTTACGCTGCATGGTCAACACTTGTTGCGGCCAGCCGTCTTTAAGTGAATCTAAATCGTCTAGTAATTCTTGTGCATAGTCGGTAATGCGGAAGTAATACATTGGAATATCACGTTTTTCAACCAATGCACCAGAACGCCAGCCGCGACCATTTTCAACCTGTTCATTGGCCAAAACGGTTTGATCAACCGGATCCCAGTTCACAGTAGAAAGCTTGCGATAAATCAAACCTTTCTTATAGAGCTGTACAAATAACCACTGTTCCCAGTGATAATACTCGGGAGTACAGGTTGCAAATTCGCGATCCCAATCCACTGAAAGGCCAAGCTTTTTCAATTGATCACGCATGTATGCGATATTTTCAAACGTCCATTTTGCCGGAGCAACCTGGTGGGCAATGGCTGCATTTTCTGCAGGTAAACCGAACGCATCCCAACCCATTGGTTGTAGTACAGTTTCACCTTTCAAGCGATGAAAACGGCTGATCACGTCACCAATGGTGTAGTTACGCACATGACCCATATGCAGCTTGCCACTTGGGTAAGGGAACATCGATAAGATATAGCGATGTTTACCTTCTACAGTGTCGGCAACTTTAAAGGCTTTGCGAGTTTCCCAGTCTTGTTGGACAGAAGGTTCAATCGCACTGGCTTGATATTCAGGGTCAATGTGAGTAGTCATAAACGTAATTAAGAACAACGGTTAAAAGTTTGTTGCACAGCATAGCGCAAAATGTACCTAAAAGTGAATTTTGCGGTGATGGATAAATAAGAAAATATCGAAGTTTTTGGATAAAGATCAGCAGTTGAATTTATATAGCCAAATCGGTCATCGTGCTTCAGGTGCTGAAGTATTATTATCCCGTTGGGCCTGGTTAACTGGCGATGCAGTTGGCGCCGGTAGAACAATCACTTTTTCGCCTGACACTATGGTAGTGTTTTGATTCGGCTGTTCTATGCTGTTGATTTTTTCAGGGGCTGGTTGGCTAGGTGTTGAGGAATGAGTGGCACCATAGGTATCCACTTTGCCTTTTTTCTTGGCCGATTTTGGAGGAGGTGTGCTGGTGTAATGGGTCGAACCTTTTGCATCGACCCATTTGTAATATTCTTTAGCAAAGCCAGTGGTGGAACTTAGACTGAAGGTAACGTATGCAGCCATAAATCCAGTTTTAATTAAAGATGATGACATAATGAACAAGTCCCTATAATAATCAGTCAGTTGTAAAGTGTGAAATATAGTCATATTCTACGTTTTCTATTTTATATGATTTTCATTTATTTGCAGAAAAAAAAGATAAGCTGATCAAGGGTATTGAAGATTGAATTCAGGGTGGAATTAGTCCAATTATGCGGCACTTTTGTTAAATATAAACTTTTCTAGATTTGATGGATTTATCATCTCATTTACCATGCGGCCAAAATGAAAATAAAGACTAACTGGTCGAGCTATTGGTTAATTTTTATTTAGAAATATTAATTTAGAATATAATAATACATTAAAGTTATTTATATAATTTATAAGATTTTTTTATTAGTAAAACGCATATGGCGATGAAGTGATTGGTTTTTCTCATAAAATCATCATCAAAGAAATGAACATTGAAATTCACCCTAAAGCTTAAAAAACAGACGGTCTGTAAATAATCAAGAAAAAGCCAATTTTTAAACTTGACTTTAATAGTCGAAACCACAAAAATGCTGACTGTAGTTTTATATGCGTCGATTTGATCACCCTTCGAATCAGCGTCATTTTAGCAATGGACTTCTTCTCTAGCCGAGAAGCTGAACAAAGCCAACAAAATATGTTTATCCCAACATGTTTTAGACCTCATATTGCTCAAACAGCAGTCAGGTCAGATTTTTTTCCTATTGCTATGAAAACTATGAAATTTGTGTGCTATAACAGTGCAGACAGTTAATGAATTAACCACTACAAATGCCCTCCATTTGTTAGTGAAAAGATTAGGGTGAATCACGTTGGAACTTTTATCTGGTGGTGAAATGCTCGTTCGCGCATTGGCGGACGAAGGCGTTGAACATTTATTTGGATACCCAGGCGGCGCAGTACTGCATATTTACGATGCGCTCTTTCAACAAGACAAAATCAATCATTACCTCGTGCGTCATGAGCAAGCTGCTGGTCATATGGCAGATGCTTATTCACGTGTAACAGGTAAAACTGGTGTGGTACTTGTCACATCAGGCCCAGGTGCAACCAATACAGTAACGCCTATTGCAACGGCATATATGGACTCAATCCCAATGGTGATTTTGTCTGGTCAGGTTGCAACACATTTAATTGGCGAAGATGCATTCCAAGAAACAGACATGGTGGGCGTTTCTCGTCCAATCGTGAAACATAGTTTCCAGGTACGTCATGCCAGTGAAATTCCTGGCATTATTAAAAAAGCATTTTATATTGCCTCTTCAGGTCGTCCAGGTCCTGTAGTGGTTGATATTCCTAAAGATGTAACCAATCCTACAGAAAAATTTGCTTACGAATATCCTGATAAAGTGAAGATGCGTTCGTATCAACCGCCACATCGTGGGCATTCAGGTCAAATTCGTAAAGCCATTGAAGAATTGATTGCTGCTGAACGTCCAGTCATCTATAGCGGTGGTGGTGTTGTTCAAGGCAATGCATCTGGATTATTGACAGAACTTGCACATCTTTTAAATTTCCCGGTAACCAATACCCTTATGGGCCTAGGTGCTTTCCCGGGGGATGATGAGCAGTTCATTGGTATGTTGGGTATGCATGGTACGTATGAAGCCAACATGACCATGCACAATGCAGACGTGATTTTGTGTATCGGTGCGCGATTCGATGACCGTGTAACCAATAATCCTGCAAAATTCTGTCCGAATGCCAAAGTCATTCATATTGATATCGACCCAGCGACGATTTCAAAAACCATCATGGCGCATATTCCAATTGTGGGCGCAGTAGAACCTGTACTGCAGGAGATGCTGGTTCAATTGAAACAGATGAATGTTTCTAAGCCAAATCCGGAAGCGATCGCTGCGTGGTGGTCTCAAATCAATGAGTGGCGCAAAGTACATGGCTTGCGCTATGAAGCCGGTGTTGATGGGGTAATGAAACCACAACAAGTAGTTGAAGCCCTTGATCGTATCACCAACAGTGAAGCCATCATTACTTCAGACGTAGGTCAGCATCAGATGTTTGGTGCCAACTACTATACATACAAACGTCCACGTCAATGGATCAACTCAGGCGGTTTGGGAACAATGGGTGTCGGCTTGCCATATGCCATGGCGGCGAAACTCGCATTCCCTGATCAGCAAGTGGTATGTATTACCGGTGAAGCTTCAATTCAGATGTGTATCCAGGAACTTTCTACATGTAAGCAATATGGCTTAAATGTGAAAATCCTCTGCTTGAATAACCGTGCTCTAGGGATGGTTAAACAATGGCAGGACATGAACTACGAAGGTCGTCATTCAAGCTCTTATGTAGATTCATTGCCAGATTTCGCCAAATTAATGGAAGCATACGGTCACGTCGGTATTCAAATTGACCATGCAGATGAGCTTGACTCTAAGCTTGCAGAAGCAATGGCCATTAATGATAAATGCGTATTTATCAATGTCATGGTTGACCGTTCAGAGCATGTGTATCCAATGTTGGTTGCCGGTCAATCTATGAAAGATATGTGGTTAGGAAAAGGAGAGCGCACAAAATGAGACACATAATTTCTGTACTCGTTGAAAATGAAGCTGGTGCGCTTTCTCGCTTGGTGGGTTTATTTTCACAACGTGGTTATAACATCGAGACCTTGAATGTTGCGCCGACTGAAGATCCAACCATGTCGCGTTTGACCCTCACCACTTATGGTGATGATCATAAAATTGAACAAATCACCAAACAGCTCAACAAGTTGGTTGAAGTTGTAAAGGTTGTGGATTTGTCCGAAGGTGCGCATATTGAACGCGAACTGATGTTGATTAAAGTGAAGGCACTTGGATCAGCACGTGCCGAAATCAAACGCACTGCAGACATTTTCCGAGCACAAGTGGTTGATGTAACACCAACGACCTATACCGTTCAAATCGCGGGTACCACTGAAAAGCTAGATGGCTTTATTGATGCGCTGGCAGAAAACACCATTCTTGAAGTGGTGCGTTCAGGTGTATCAGGTATCGCGCGCGGCGAAAAAGTTTTAACCATTTAACAGATTTTAATTTTATTCACACATTCTGCTCATCTTATAGAGGAGCGTCTAAGCCAATGAATACCAATAACATCGTTGGCTTAGATAAAAGGAAACAAAAGCATTTAAGCGGAGACAGCAATGCAAATTTTTTACGATAAAGACACTGACTTATCTATCATCCAAGGTAAAAAAGTAGCGATCATCGGTTATGGTTCACAAGGTCACGCACATGCGCTTAACCTTAAAGACTCTGGCGTTGACGTAACTGTTGGCCTACGTGCGAACTCTACTTCTTGGAAAAAAGCTGAGAATTCAGGTCTTAAAGTTGCTGAAGTTCCTGCTGCAGTTGCGCAAGCTGACGTAGTTATGATCTTGACTCCAGATGAATTCCAGTCACAACTTTACCGTGACGTGATCGAGCCAAACATCAAACAAGGCGCGACTTTAGCATTTGCTCACGGTTTCTCTATTCTTTATAACCAAGTTGTACCGCGTGCTGACTTAGACGTAATCATGATTGCACCTAAAGCACCAGGTCATACGGTACGTTCTGAATACCAACGCGGTTCAGGTGTGCCTGACTTAATCGCCATTCACCAAGATGCGTCTGGTAATGCTCGTAACGTTGCGCTTTCTTACGCTTCAGGCGTTGGTGGTGGTCGTACGGGTATTATCGAAACTTCATTCCGTGAAGAAACTGAAACTGACCTTTTTGGTGAGCAAGCAGTTCTTTGTGGTGGTGCTGTTGAATTGGTTAAAATGGGCTTCGAAACTTTGGTTGAAGCCGGTTATGCACCAGAAATGGCATACTTCGAATGTTTGCATGAACTTAAATTGATCGTTGACTTGATGTTCGAAGGCGGGATCGCGGACATGAACTATTCAGTATCTAACAATGCTGAATATGGCGAATACGTAACCGGTACTGAAGTTATCAACGAACAGTCTCGTGAAGCGATGCGTAATGCACTTAAACGTATTCAGTCTGGCGAATATGCAAAAATGTTCATCCAAGAAGGTGCGTTGAACTACCCATCTATGACTGCTCGTCGCCGTCAAAACGCAGAGCATGGTATTGAAGTTACAGGTAACAAACTTCGTTCTATGATGCCTTGGATTCAAGCGAATAAAATCGTAGATAAAGAGAAAAACTAAGTTTTCTTTCTGTTTTAAAGATACAAAAAGGCCGCTCAATTGAGCGGTTTTTTTGTGATACAGTACTCACAATCGTCCGCATTATTGAGTGTGCTGAACAATGAAAATTAAATTATTGCTTTGTATGGCTGCATTTGCTTTTTCAAGCCTGAGTGCTGCTGAAACAGCTTTGAATACTCCAGAATACAAGCCACTCAATAACGTTCGTGTGTCCATGCAACGTATGTTGCGTTCGAGTGAGGGGAGATATTTCCTTAGCTTGTATGCAGGTATTTGGAATCCGCATGCCACGCTATATGACCTTGTTGAAACTCAGACAATTAACTTAAAAGGATTGCAAAAGGGGGATCAGCTGAATTTAAAATCTGTCGATGCCGACTCTGAAAATATAACAAATAGGGTTTATCAATTATCAGGGATGCTCAATGCCAATAGCGGTGATCTTAAAGCGATATTTGTGGAGAGTGAGGATGCTTTAGGAAAATCTATTCAGTTTGAGCCTGCAATAAAAGTTTCAGATAAACCTAATTTCATTTTTAAATTTTATGGTCTGGAAGATATTAACCAACCCTATGGTTCGGTACTCAAACGAGTAGATATTGTGAATAAAAATAATAATAATATTGCACAAACTCTGACAGGATTTAGTGCATTTCCAAAAAGTCTCGGTTATATGGATGTTAATTTTGATGGATATTACGACCTTGTGTTGTCAGATATTTCAGGTGAACGAACCATTCAGGAGAAGCGTTATATTTACTGGATCTTTAATCCAAAAACGCAGCAGTTTCAGCGCTCTCCTCAACTTGAAAAGATTGTAGGATTTCCAAAACTACATGGAGAAAAACAACAAATTGATTTTGGAGATGGTCAGCTATATCAAGTGAAAAATGGTTTATTGAATCGGATGGAATAAGGGTGAATTTTTAACAGGTTTAATATAGAGATTGGATTTAAATCAAATTAAGTGTTTAAGCTGGATAATCTTTAATATCAAGTTTTTATATAAAGCAGATTAAAAATACATTTTTATTAAACTTATTGGTTTTAAAAATTTAATCTTTAGAATGCTCAATTACTCTTTGAGGCTTATAAAAAATAAAATGCTATTAATTGAGTGAATATTAAAAATATTTTTAATATCATAATGGATTTTCCTGGAAAGAAATTATTAAAAAATTGTCATCTACCGAATTTAAATAATTATGGTTACTTACTACTTATAAAATCCTAGAATTCAATAAAGATAGTCAATAAATTAAAATTATAATAAGTATTTTCTTGTTGGAAAGATTTTTTTAATTATTTCAGTTGCTTGTATTTTTTTTAGTCTAGTGTTTAAGAATGGGTACATGAAATTAAAATAATATAGACTTATTTGAAAATGAATATAAAAACAATAAATAAAACACAAAATCATTAAGAAGCATGCATTGAATTACAGTATTTTGTAAATTATGTAACTTTGTTGATGTTTTACGTAAGAATATGATGTTTTATAAAACATATATTAATCATATGTTTATGGGGTTTAATATATTTTTAATATTTTTACTGATTATTTTAGACATGATTAGAAACAAATTAGAATTGTATCTTAATATTTTTTAAAATAAAACTTAATTAAAATAGGATTTTAGATATATTTATAATGATAATTAGAAAATAAAAAATATATTGTGAATAAGAACGTTTTTTAAATTTTTGAATTAATAGTAATAAGATAGATGAACGGTTACGAGATCTTACTCATAATAAGAAGAGTTACAAACGTAATCGTGAAAATCAAATAAATACATTCTTTTAAAATAAAGAAATGGAGAAAGTTATGAATAAAATGACTCAAGCAGCCTTAGCAGCCTTAGCCTTTGGTGTGTGTGCAACAAGTGTGTATGCAGGAGATGAAGATCGTGGAGGTGGTTACGATCCTAAGCCACCTGTTGACTGGAGTAAGTGTAATACTTTAGGTTGTGAAAAAGAAATTCCAATCACCCTCGATATTAAGAAAAAATGTGTTGTTACTGGTGGCCAAGGAATTGTTCTCAGTGCTGCGGGAGGAACTCAGACCACTAACTATTCAATTACAACAAATACTCCTTATGTTTTGAATTTACAAACAGCAAATGCAGGTACTAGTAATACGACCTTTGTAAAACATGAATCAGATCCAACTGCAAAAGTTTCTACTACGATTGTTACTACTAAATCAGGTCAGGTGGCTGCTGTTGGTTTAGGTAATTCAAATCATGCGGGTGAAGCTACTGACGTATTTACTCTCAAAGTAACTAATGCAGCAGTAAGTGCTTCACAAAAATCAGGTATTTATAACGATAAATACCTGATTAAAGCTTACTATTAATAGCTAAATAAACCTAACCTGACGCAAGTGTTGGGTTAGGTTTTTATTATAAAAATAATAAGGATATAATTAAATGAAAACTATAAGTATATTTTTGGCCACTTTTATTTTATTTATATCGGGTGTACAGGCAGATGTTTCAATAGATCCTGTTCAGATGTATATATTGAATGATGCTAAGCAAAAAACGACGACTTTAACTCTTGAATCTATAAATGAAACTGAAAAAAAATTTTTTGAAGTAAAGGCATATAAATGGGATCAGAATAAGAATGGGGAAGATGTATTAGAGCCAGAAGATGCATTAATTATTAATCCTAGGAGTTTTATCCTGCAACCAAAAGGAAAACAGGTAATTCGGATCGGATTTAATCGTCCTACGCAATCTATATTGGCCGGTAAACAAGAGGGTACTTGGCGAATTTTGGTAGAAGAAATACCTCAAGCTGTAAAAGAGTCATCGATTACTTTTTTACTTAACTTTAATTTACCTTTGTTTATTGGAAAACAAGATGATATTAAATTAAAATTCAATATTGAAAATGATAAGTTAATTGTATGGAATAAGGCAAATTCCCACATTCAAATTGCCAATTTGAAAATTATTGACTCGAATAAAAAAGAAATTTTTAAAAGTGATACCTTGGGCTATGCACTTGCTAATAAAAGTCTTTCTTATGACCTGAAGGGGCTAAAAATACAAGATATTAATAATTATAATGTTAAATTACAGACGGATAAGTCAAATGAAATGGTAGAGCTTAAATTTATGGAATAATTTTTATTTAGGGGATTTCCTATGAAATCAAACCAAGGGGTCTTAATATTAATAAATATATTTCTCATTTTTAATGTTAATGCAAGTGAAAATAACTTAGAAGAAAGCTTTGCAAACTTATGGATCAACGATTTAGATCACAATACTGATATAGTTTTGTTGAAATATAATGAACAATTTTATGTTGAATGCAATGAGTTATCAAACCGAAATATTAATATAAATAAATTATTGCGATTAACATCTAGAAATAATTTTTGTTTGGTTTCAGGTGACTCTATTCAATCTCAATTTGATAGTTCTATTCAGGCTATTAAACTAACAGTACCTTCTACACTTTTTACATCTTCTTCAAATATTTTAGACATGAATACGATACCAGAAAAAGCAAGTTTAGGAGGTTTTATAAATTATGATTTAACCTATTTAAATAATCGTATGGATGGTGAAATTGATAATTCATATAATGGTTTAGCTGATTTAGGGATTTTTAAAGATTATTGGATTTTTAGAAATTCAGTTGCTTATCAAAATACACCAGCAGGTGATTTTTTTAATCGATTAAGTACAAATATTGATTTTGAAATTCCTAGTAACATGACACGCCTTACACTAGGTGATACTACCACTGTATTTAATCCACTTATTAATTCATTACGATTTGCAGGTTTGAGTTGGGGAACTAATTATACAGAAAGACCAAATTTTATTTATTGGAATACTCCTGCGCTACAAGGAAGCGCTCGTCTTCCATCAACCGTTGATTTATATATTAATGGTGTAAGCATTTATAGTCAAAAGGTCAGTCCGGGTGAATTTAATCTTCAGACGGGTGCTCAAATTCAACAAGCCGGAAATGCACAAATTGTTGTCGAAGATGTTTTAGGAAATAGAAGTGTCCAAAGTTTTCCTATATTAGTCACAAACCGTTTATTGCGTCCTGATTTAAGTGAATATAATATTTCATTAGGTAAGTTGCGTTACAATTACAATATTAAAAGTGATGATTATCGTGATTTTTTTTCTAATTTCTATTACAGGCGCGGCTTATCAAATACAACGACACTTGGTTCTAATTTTCTCTACAGTGATGAAATACAAAACTTGGGTTTAATGTGGACTCAAGCCATTAGTCATTATGTTGTATTGGATAGTATAGTTCAGGCATCACATGATAGTAATCAATTTAATTATTCATATGGATTATCAGCCAGTAAGGACTTTGGTCGATTTTCATTAGGGGCAAGTTCAAAATATACAGAAAGAAATTTTAAATTTTTAGGGGATGATCTAAATGGGGTATCTGTTTATCCTAAATTTGAGCATTTAATTTATGGCGGAATGAGTAATGTACCTGTCTTACAAAATATTTTCTTTAATTATGCAGAGCAAAATTATCATAAAGGTTCAATAGTTCCTGAAGATAATATTGCTTTTTTACAGGAAGACCGTAAAACGTTTAGTATTGGTTTTAATCGGCGTTTGGGTAGGAAGGCGACATTAGGGTTGGGTTATTATAATTCATTTGGTGAAGAGAGAGATGCGAGCGCAATATTAACTTTTAGTTATAGTTTTGATGATGATAAAGCTATCTATTTTAGTCATTCAACAGATGATAATACTAAATTACAATTTGTTAAGAGTAATGCCAATCAAGTTGGTTTTGAATATGAAGCAGGGATAAACCGGAGAAATGAAGAGAATTTTTATAACCTAAAAGGTCGATTAAAAACTAATGTTGGTGATTTAAATTTTTATCATATAGAAGGTGATAATGAAGGAGAATCACAATTAAATTATCGTGGGGGATTAGTTTGGTTACAAAATAGTTTAAGTTTTACAAAGCTTGTCGATAATGCTTTTTCTATTGTGAGTGTAGGTGATTATGAAAATGTTGATATTTTACGCTCTTTATCGGTAGTAAATAAGACCAATAAAAAAGGCTATGCATTTATTCATGATATTATTCCTTACGTAAATTATGATATTGGATTTGATCAAAATCAGTTGCCGATAGAGGATAAAATTCCATACTTAAGCAAAAAGCTTACAGCCTTTAATCAGCGCGGCTATGTTATTAATTTTCCGGTTTTTCATGCGAAGCAAGTTACGGTTCGTCCTTTAGATATTAATAATAAAACATTTATAGCTGGTTCTGAATTACATATTGATAATGATGGAGGGGAGGTATATCCAATTTCATCAGACGGTACGGTTACTTTGTATGGCTTAATTCCTAAAACTTATAATGTGAAAATAAAAACAAATGATTTAAAAACCTGTTCAGCACAGTTAATGGTTACTGAGAATCCAAATACGGCGGATAAGGTGATAAATCTTAATTGCAAATAAATGGAGAAATAAAATGAAATTTAAATTAGGTCTACTTATATTAGCCATGTGTTTTAGTAAGCTTGGTTATGCTGGCCGATGTCAGATTGAAAAAGCCACAGCATCACAACTTCAACTGAGTTCTTCTTACTTAAGTCAGGCAGCTACATCATTTTCAGTGGCATGTGATAGTAATTATGCGATTAAATTCAGTTCTCGAAATTTAACCAGTCCTGCTGGAAATAGCTATTTGGTTAGTGATCGAAATCATAAAATAAGAACACAAATGTTTATTTCGGGTGCAACATCTTCAAGATGGAATACCCTCATCTCTCAACCGGCAGCCGATCAAACTAAATTTGTTGTACTAGTGCAATTAGCGGAACAGCCCACTGCCTCTACGCCAGCAGGGCTTTATAAAGATAGTTTATATGTCAGTCTTATATATTAGGTGGGTATGGGGAATATGTTCATAAAGCCCTGATAAAGTTTTCTTATAGCAGGGAGTATTTTTTCCATGGAAGCAGACAAATTCGATAAAGAAATATATTCATTATTAAATTTGAGGTCTTATTATCATCAAACTGAAAGAAACAACACCTAAGCTAGGATTAAAATAACGACACAGGTGTTGTATGACAAATTTGTATGCGACCAGGCTGCTAAAACACCAAAATTTTCCAGAAAGCTTTCAATTTTATTTTAAGCAAAGAAAGCAGGATATTTCGTTTGATGATGTTCAAGTTTTAAAAGAACTGGTTCGTCCACGCCTAAAAATAGCCATTGTTACTGAAACTTGGCCTCCAGAAATTAATGGGGTAGCCCTATCTTTACTACAATTATGCAAAGGTTTACAAAAACAAGGTCATAAAATTTTACTGATTCGGCCAGAGCAACAACACGCATGTTGTGATTTTTTACCCAATCAAGAATGTCTGGTCAAAGCACAGTCTATTCCTAAGTATCCAAGCCTTCAATTTGGTTGGCCACAATTTTTAAAAGTATCACATGCGCTGGATGAATTTGTACCGGATGTTGTGCATATTGTTACCGAAGGGCCTTTGGGTTTGAGTGTTTTGCAAGCTGCAAAAAGCAAAGGTATGTCTGTTTCAAGTGGCTTCCATTCACCTTTTCAAGAATTTAGTCGCTTTTTCGATTTAGCTTTTTTGGTTAAGCCCATTCAGCGCTATTTACGTTGGTTTCATAACAATACACAACTGACATGTATTCCCGGTAAAGATACAGAATATATTTTAAGAAAGTTTGGTGTGCGTTGTCCTTTGGCTATTGTTGGACGTGGTGTAGATGTTGCTTGTTTTTCTCCAGAACATAGTTTGAGTGCTTTGCGTCAACAGTGGAAAGCGACTTCAGAGACCCTGGTGATGCTCTATGTAGGACGACTGTCTCCTGAGAAAGAAATAGATGTTCTGGTAAATGCCTTTATCGCTATGAAGCAAGTAACTCAGCAAGATGTAAAACTGGTGATTGTAGGTAATGGGCCAGATCGGAGTCGTCTGGAAATGTTATGTCAAAGTCATGATGTTATTTTTACCGGAAATTTAACCGGTCTGAATTTAGCGCAAGCCTATGCAAGTGCCAATGTTTTTGTATTTGCCAGTCAAGTGGAAACCTTTGGTAATGTGGTGTTGGAGGCAATGGCAAGTGGTTTACCAGTCATTGCTTATGATTATGCCAGTGCACATTTGCATGTAAAAAACGGTGAAACTGGGTGGTTAAGTCCTTTAGGGCAAATAGATAAACTGATTCAGTCAATTTATCAACTACCGAATAATCAACAGTTGAAACTCATGGGAATGCAAGCCCGTGAAACAGTGCTAAATGTAGGATGGCAACATCCGGTACGGCAGTTCGAGCAGGCACTGTATGGCGTTGCCAGAGAGATAAAAATGACATCCTGAATTTAAAGCAGAAGCTTAAAGGAGAATCATCATGAAATTAAAAAAAGCAATAATAACGATGTTAGATCTCGACTTAAAAGGATGTATGTATCTGAATCATTTTTCACATTCACACACTGTTGCCTATTTTTTTAAAATCATTAGCCGTCTTGGCAACGGTTTGTTTTGGTGCCTCATGTTGGCAAGTCTGTGGGTATTGGAAGATACGTTTTATATCGAACAATTACTTTATCTTTTGATTGGTGGCTCTGTAGGTTCTGCAATTTATAAAATTTTAAAACAGAAAACCACGCGTCCTCGACCTTATCAAGTACATCAGGTGGTTCTATTGCAAGAACAACCGCTAGATCACTTCAGCTTTCCTTCCGGACATACCTTGCATGCTGTTATGGCGAGTACGGTGATGGGGTATATCCAGCCGATGTTACTTGTTTTGATGTTGCCTTTTACGCTTTTGGTGGCTATATCCCGTATGGTTTTGGGACTGCATTACCCAAGTGATGTCATTGTGGGTGCCCTGATTGGGGTATTGGTCGCAACCGGCATTATTTTTACCGCGCCATTTTTAAATATCGTGTTATAAAATGTCTTTTTAAAAATCGAAACCCTATTTTACGATTTTAGGAATTTGTTAAAGTAGGGCATTCATTTAACGTTTAGGAACACCCATGGGTTTACGTTGGACTGACACCATTGATCTTGCCATTGAACTTTCTGAAGCACATCCAGATGTCGATCCACAATGGATTCGCTTTACCGACTTGCATGCATGGGTTTGTGCATTGCCAGACTTTAAAGATGATCCAGAAAAATCGACTGAAGGTCTATTGGAAGGGATTCAATTGGCATGGATTGACGAAGTTCGTTAATCGGTAAATTGAAAAAAACTATTTTTTACATATCAAAAGCTGATACTTGCTGATTATCTCGGTATAATGCGGCAAAATTTTCTCGTCAAATTGACATAAGGAGCCAATCATGGCTATTGAACGTACTTTATCTATCGTTAAACCAGATGCTGTTGGCAAAAACAACGTTGGTGACATCTTTGCTCGTTTCGAAAAAGCTGGTCTTAAAATCGTTGCGACTAAAATGAAACACCTTACTCAAGCTGAAGCTGAAGGCTTTTACGCTGAGCATAAAGAACGTGGTTTCTTCGGTGACCTAGTTGCGTTCATGACTTCTGGTCCTGTTGTAGTATCTGTTCTTGAAGGCGAAAATGCTGTTCTTGCTCACCGCGATATTTTGGGCGCAACTAACCCTAAAGACGCTGCTCCTGGTACTATCCGTGCAGATTTCGCTGTAAGCATCGACGAAAATGCTGCTCATGGTTCTGACTCAGTTGCATCTGCTGATCGTGAAGTTAACTACTTCTTCGCTCAAACTGAGATCTGCCCACGTACTCGTTAATTCGAAGTATTCAAACCAGATAAGTGTTATTATACTTATCTGGTTTTTTTATTCTTTGAATAAAATTTTGCTCGATTATTGAGCTTCTCCTTTCATCTTTAGACATGGTTTAGGTAATTACACATGAGTACTGAAGTCGTCGCTGTCTCTGCAATTTCTGATGCACAGCAACCATCTCCATCCACTCCGATACAGCAAAATGCTGTAGAAAAAGTGAACTTACTCGGCATGTCACGTCCGCAACTGGAAAAATTCTTCGAAGATATTGGTGAGAAGAAATTCCGTGCTGGTCAGGTGATGAAATGGATTCATCAGTTCTTTGTGACTGATTTTGCTGAAATGACCAATGTTTCAGGCAAACTTCGTGAAAAACTGGAACAGATTTGTGAAGTCAGAGCGCCAGAAGTGGTGCACCGTAACTATTCTAAAGACGGTACCCGTAAGTGGGTGTTCCGTGTCGGTGATGGTGAAGGTTCACTGGTTGAAACTGTGCTGATTCCGGCAGAAGATAAAACCGGTTTGCGCAAAACCTTGTGTATTTCTTCACAAGTGGGTTGTGCGCTGGATTGTTCATTCTGCTCAACCGGTAAACAGGGTTTCCAGCGTGATTTAACACCTTCAGAAATCATCGGTCAGCTGTGGATGGCAAACTATTCTTATATGGAAGAAGTGCCTGTTGCAGAACGTGAGCGTTCAGTGACCAATGTGGTGATGATGGGTATGGGTGAACCATTACTCAACTATGACGCTGTTCTTAGCTCAATGCGCATTATGCTCGATGATTTTGCTTATGGCATGTCTAAACGCCGTGTGACTTTATCGACCTCGGGTGTTGTACCGAAGATTGACCAAATGGTGAAAGATATTGATGTGGCACTTGCCATTTCTTTACATGCGCCAAACGATGAGCTGCGTAATGAACTGGTTCCAATTAATAAAAAATATCCGTTAGAGCAACTGATTGCTGCATGTCAGCGTTATATTGCTAAAGATGGTAACGAAAGTTCACGCAAACATGTGACCATTGAATATGTGATGCTAGATGGGGTGAATGACCATCCTGAACATGCGCAACAGATGATTAAGCTACTGAAAAATTTACCAAGTAAAATTAATTTAATTCCATTTAATCCATTCCCGCATGCACCCTACGGTCGTTCAAGCCGTAACCGCATTATTTCTTTCCAAAAAACTTTGTCTGATGCAGGTTTTGTGTGTACGATTCGTCAGACACGTGGTGATGATATTGATGCTGCGTGTGGACAGCTGGTGGGTCAAGTGGCTGACCGTACTCGTCGTGCGGAACAGTGGAAAAAGAAAATTGCGCAAAGTAATGAGATTATGCGCTCTCAAGGATAATAAAAGGGGACGCCAATTGAGAAAGCCCGCATATAAATTAGCTTTTATTACAACGATTTGTATGTCTGCTATTTTTATCACTGCTTGTCAAACATCGACAACAATGGTGAAGAAAGATCCAGAAAAAGCAATTAAAGTTCGCACTCAATTGGCTGCAGAATATATTAAATCGGGTGACCTGGATTCGGCAAAGCGTACTTTAGACCAGGCGCTGGAAATGAATTCTCGAGATTCCGCTGCAAATATGATGATGGGGATTTTACTGCAACAAGAAGGCAGTAAAATCAGTATGGATAAAGCAGATGCTTATTTTAAGCGTGCTATTTCTGCTGATTCAAAAAATGCGCAAGCGCGTAACAACTACGGTACTTATTTGTATCAAATTGAGCGCTATAATGACGCGATTGAGCAACTCAATGTTGCAGGTACGACATTGGGTTATGATCAACGCTATAAAGCATTTGAAAATGTGGGGCGAATTTATTTAAAGCTGGGTGATGTGACGAATGCTGAAAAATCATTCAAACAAGCCCTACAAGTAAATCGTGATTCCTACATTTCAATGTTAGAGTTGTCCGAAATTTTTTATTTGAAACAGCAGACCGCTGCTGCGACACAGTTGTATGAACAGTTTGTGCGTGGTGTAGGTCAAAAGAATCAAGGTGCGCGTGCGCTCTGGATTGGTATCCGAAATGCACGGGCAAATAGTGACACAATGGGAATGCAGGTACTTGTCAATCAATTGCGTGCGCTTTTCCCGGAGAGTCCAGAATACCAACGTTATCTGCAATTACAGTACAGTACTGAGGCCGTATGGAAGTAAATCCTAATTCACAGCAATCAAATGGTTCAAGCGTAGTACCCAATGCATTAGGAAATGTTCAGCGTCCAGGTGAGTACTTACGTCAAATTCGAATTGCACAAAAGCGTGAATTAAATGACGCTGCCAAAGATTTAAACATGCAAGTGAAAACTTTGACAGCTTTAGAACAAGATGATTATAAAGCTTTGCCGGAAGCGACCTTTATTAAAGGTTACTATCGTATTTATGCAAAATATTTAAAGGTCGATGCAACAGCGATCATCCAGCGTTTTGATGAAATTTATCAAAATGATACAGGATTATTGCCAAATCATGCCTTAAACAATTCACCGATTAAAATCATGGGCAAATTGCCAGGTTCGAATCGTGATCGTAACAAGAAATGGTTAAAACGGATTGTTATTGCTTTAGTCGTGTTGTTAGCTGTAATTGCTGCCGTGATGACTATGCAAAACATGTCGTCAAATCAAGATGCTAGCCAAGAAATTGCACCAGCAAAATCTGATGTGGAAGTGCTGAATTTAGATAATTCAACTGCTGTATCCGGTGATCAGTTAGAGCTTGATTTTAGTCGTCCAACCTCTGTGCATATTGTAGATTCAACGGGTAAAGTTCTGGCAACAGGTCGTCAGGCATCGACAGTGAAATTAAATGGTGAAACCCCATTTCAAATTCGTCTGGATGATGCATCAGCTGTAACCTTAACGTTAAATAATGAAAAGATTGCGTTGTCACCTTATACAGTGAATGGCAAAGCAGACTTCCGTTTGTCACGTTAATGGGTAAAGAGAAGAGCGATATTAATGATTGAAAATCCGATTAAGCGCCGTCCCACTCGTAAAATCCGTGTTGGCTCCGTCTATGTAGGTGGTGATGCACCGATTAGCATCCAGAGTATGACCAATACTGAAACTTGTGATGTTGCGGCTACTGTTGCACAAATTCAGCGCTGTGCCGATGTCGGTGCGGACATCATGCGTGTTTCTGTACCTTCAATGGAAGCAGCAGCAGCATTCGGTGAAATCCGTAAGCAAGTCACAGTACCCTTGGTTGCCGATATTCATTTCGACTATAAAATTGCTTTGGCGGTGGCCGATGCTGGCGCAGATTGCTTGCGGATCAATCCGGGTAATATTGGTTCGGAAGCAAAAATTCGTGAAGTGGTTGCTGCGGCACGTCACAACGATATTTCGATGCGGATTGGAGTGAATGCCGGTTCGTTGGAAAAAGATATTCAGAAAAAATATGGCGAGCCGACAGGTCAAGCATTACTTGAATCTGCGATGCGTCATATCGATATTTTAGACCGTCTGGATTTCCAGGAATTCAAAATTTCAGTGAAAGCATCGAATGTGTTTTTAACCATGGATGCCTACCGTTTATTGTCTGCAAAAATTGATAATCCATTACATTTGGGTGTGACGGAAGCGGGTGTTTACCGGACTGGTTCAGTGAAGTCAGCAATTGCCTTGGGTGGTCTGTTGATGGAAGGTATTGGCGATACCATGCGTATTTCCTTGGCAGCAGAGCCTGAAGAAGAAGTGAAAATTGGTTTTGATATCTTGAAATCATTGGGGCTTCGTTCTAACGGGATTAACTTTATTGCCTGTCCAAGCTGTTCGCGCCAAGAATTCAACGTGATTAAAGTGATGCAATCACTGGAAGAGCGTTTGGAAGATATCCGTACCCCGATGGATGTATCCGTGATCGGGTGCAAAGTGAATGGTCCGGGGGAAGCCAAAGAAGCGGATATCGGTGTTGTCGGTGCAAGTCCGCGTTCACTGGTGTATCGTAATGGCGAGAAAAGCCATTTAATTGATACCAATCAATTGGTTGATGAAATCGAAACTATGGTTCGTCAACGTGTTCAAGAGATTGAAGAAGCTAAATCTAAAGAAATTATTCGCACAAGTTTTTGAGTAGGTCATGAGTTCAATTGTTGCAATCAAAGGTTTTAATGACATTCTTCCAACGCAAACTGCGGCATGGAGACGTCTTGAGCAACATTTAGCATCGCTTATGGATGCTTATGGTTACCAGCAAATTCGTTTGCCGATAGTTGAACAGACCAATCTGTTCAAGCGTTCAATTGGTGATGCGACGGATATTGTTGAAAAAGAAATGTACACTTTCTTGGACAAGGGTAATCCACCTGAGTCTTTGACTTTGCGTCCGGAAGGGACTGCAGGCTGTGTACGTGCCATGCTTGAGCATAACCTGCTTCGCGGCGCGACCCCTCGTGTGTGGTATGTCGGACCGATGTTCCGTTATGAAAAACCACAAAAAGGTCGTTACCGTCAGTTTCATCAGTTTGGTGTGGAAACATTTGGTGTCGCTACACCGGATATGGAAGCAGAATTGATTTTGATGACTGCACGTTTGTGGAAACGCATGGGAGTTGCCGACAAGGTTCAGCTTGAACTGAATACTCTAGGTGAGTCTGATGAGCGTGCTGCATATCGTGCTGCATTGGTGGAATTCTTAGAATCACACAAAGGTGATTTAGACGAAGATTCACAACGTCGTTTAGAAACCAATCCACTGCGTATCCTCGATTCTAAAGATGCACGTACGCAAAAAATTCTTGAAAATGCCCCCAAACTTCACGACTTTATGGGTGAAGAAACTTTGGCTCACTTTGCGCAATTGCAGCAGTATTTAACTGATGCAGGAGTGGAATTTATCATTAACCAAAAGCTGGTTCGTGGTCTGGATTACTACAACAAAACTGTCTTTGAATGGACAACGACACATTTGGGTTCACAAGGAACGGTATGTGCCGGTGGTCGTTATGATGGTCTGGTGGGTCAATTGAAAGGGAAGGCTGATCAGTCTGTACCTGCAGTTGGCTTCGCTATGGGGATTGAGCGTTTGCTGCTTCTACTTGAACAAGTAGAAGACAATACTCCTGTACGCGATTGTGAAGTATTCTTGTTGTCAGATCCCGCATCACAAGGGAAAGCCTTGGTACTTGCAGAACAAATTCGTGACCAGCTGGAAGCGGCAAAGAGCAATATTCGCCTGAAAGTGGGTTCACAAGGTTCGATGAAATCTCAGATGAAAAAAGCGGATCAGTCAGGCGCTATTTTTGCCGTGATTGCCGGTGAACGTGAATGGGAAGCACAACAATTAGCGGTGAAAGAATTGGCAACTGCGGAGCAAACTGATGTTGCTGTGGCAGATATTGTACCATTTTTCATTGAAAAATTTTCTTCAAAATAAGCTTAAAAAACATAAGGAAAAGGTAATCACATGAACGCATTGAGTGATGATGAACAACTTGATAGCTTGAAGTCTTTCACTAAAAAATATGGCTCTGCCATGATTAGTGGGATTTTAATTGCGTTGATTGCCTTTTTCGGATGGGAATATTGGCAGAAGAAAAACCTGGCTGAATCCCAGATGGAAACAGCCAAGGTTCAACAGTTGATGGATGATGCAAAAAATGCACAAGGCAATCCCAATGCATTTAATGTCTTATCTGCAACTGCGGACAAAATTGTAAAAGAAGCACCCAATTCTGCCCAGGCTATTCAAACGCAATTGTTGATGGCTAAACTGGCGTATGACAAAGCAGATTATGCGCATGCAGAAAGGGCATTGAAAAAAGTTGAAAATTCTAAGCTGGATGATGCGGGCTTGGTTCAGTTGGTTAAGCTGCGCCTGGGTTATGCTCAGCTTGCGCAAAAGAAATATGATGACGCATTAAAGACATTGGCTGCAGTGACAGATCCCGCTTTTAAAGCCACTGCTGATGAAGCGCTTGGTGATGTATATGTGGCTAAAAATGATATAGAAAATGCTAAAAAATCGTACAAGAGTGCATGGGATGCACTGGTTGAACGTAAGCAGGAGCGTCAAATTTTACAAATTAAACTCGAAAGTGTCGGTGTTTTAGTTGATGATCCTGATGTGGAGCGACCGATTTTAGAAACACAAGTGGATGAGTCATGATGGATAGAAAATACAAAATACCGTTTGCGCTGACAATTTTAACATTCGCACTTGTTGGCTGTTCAACGAATAAAATTAAAGTGGAAGAGGCTAAACCTAATCCATTACCTAAATTGGTCCAAGCCAAAAGTCTTGTTCCTGTATTTTCTCAAAGTGTTTCATCAACATCCGAAGCAGATCCTTTGCGTCTGCGTTTAGATGTGGATAACGGTGTAATCTTTGCATTAGATCCAAAAGGTGAAGTGGCAGCTTATCAAGGTAAGCAGCGCATCTGGGAGAAAAAGGTTTCTAAACAGGGTTTAAGCTCTGGTGTAGAGGCGGGCGAAGGCATCGTTGTTGTGGGAAATAAGAAAGGTCAATTGTTTGCTCTAGATCAGGCGACGGGTGAACAAAAGTGGACTGCCCAGTTGTCGGGTGCCATTTTATCTGCTCCATTGATTCAATCAGGTCGTGTGATTACTGTCAGTAATAACGGCACTGTGTATGCGCATGATCTTGCCACCGGTCAGCAAGTTTGGACATATAACCTTCCTAATGTACAATTTAGCTTGCGTGGAATGGCATCGCCGGTTGCACTCGATCCGCGTACGGTATTGATTGCTTCATCAAATGCTTATGTTTATGCCCTGGATATACTCAGTGGTGTACCGCGTATGCAGCGCCGTGTTGCAGTAAGCGATGGCCGTTCAGATATTCAGCGCCTCAATGATATTGATGGCGATCCAGTTGTTGCAGGTCAGTTTCTTGTAACAACCAGTTTTCAAGGACAAGTCACTGTTACAGATTTGGCTTCACAACAAGTGGTGTGGAGTGAAGATGCAAGCAGTATTCAACGTCCAGAAGTAGCGAATAATACCGTTTTTGTTGCACAAGCAGATGGCAAAATTACTGCTTACGCACTAACAACAGGTGAGCAATTATGGCAAAACGATAGTTTGCTCAATCGTCAGCTCAGTAATCCTGTTGTGCTCGGACAAGACCTAGTGGTTGGTGATCTCGATGGTGTATTACACTTAATAGATCCAACTTCTGGGCAACTCATTGGTCGATCAAAAACAAGTGGTGAAGTACGTTCACTACGCGTAATTGATGGACAACTATATGTCTCCACCAGAAAGGGCGCATTAAGCGTTTGGCAGAACCGTTAATTTATGAAACCCGTAATTGCGCTAATTGGACGTCCGAACGTCGGTAAATCAACGCTATTTAACCAGATTACCAAGAGTCGTGATGCACTCGTGGCTGACTTTGCTGGTCTTACTCGTGACCGCAAATATGGCGATGCAGTATTCCAAAATAAATCCTTCATTGTAGTCGATACAGGCGGTATCGGTGAAAGTGAAGCTGGTATTGATTCATACATGGCTGAGCAATCAAAAACAGCCATCAATGAAGCCGATATTATTGTTTTTGTTGTTGATGCGCGTGCGGGATTACTAGCGTCAGATGAACAAATTGCACGAGAACTTCGTACCCTCGGGAAAAAAGTTTACTTGGTTGCAAACAAAGTTGATGGTGTACATGCCGAAGCTGCAGTGGTTGAGTTTTATCAACTTGGCTTTGGCGAACCCATGCATGTTGCAGCAAGCCACGGTCGTGGTGTGGCTCAAATGCTTGAAGATGTGCTTGAAGATATTCCTGAGGATGAAGATCCTGCGTTGCATGATCAGAACACCGGTTTACGCTTAGCCGTGATTGGTCGTCCAAACGTGGGTAAATCGACTTTGGTCAACCGTTTACTGGGCGAAGAGCGTGTTGTGGTTTATGACATGCCAGGTACCACGCGTGATTCTATTTATATTCCATATGAACGGAATGAACGGAAATACACGCTGATTGATACTGCAGGTGTGCGTCGTAAAGGCAAGGTAGATGAAATGGTTGAGAAATTCTCAATCGTGAAAACGCTACAAGCGATTAAAGATGCCCATGTTGTGGTTGTGGTACTGGATGCACGTGAAGGTGTGGTTGAACAAGATCTACATTTGATTGGCTATGCTTTAGAAGCGGGCCGGGCAATGGTGATTGCAATCAACAAATGGGACAACATGACAGAATACGACCGCAAGCAATGTAAGCTTGATGTCGACCGTCGTTTTGACTTTATCCCATGGGCCAAAGTGCATTTGATTTCAGCATTGCATGGTACCGGGGTAGGCGAGTTATATCCTTCCATTCATCGTGCATTTGACTCTTCACATTTGAGAGTTTCGCCTGCGAAATTAACTCAAATTTTGAATGATGCCACTGAAGCACATCAACCGCCAATGATTAGCGGTAAACGTATTAAAATGCGTTATGCCCACATGGGTGGTCAGAATCCACCAACAATTATTGTACATGGTAATAAAGTTGATAAAACCCCTGCGGATTATCGTCGTTATTTGGAAAATGTATTCCGTCGTGTATACAAACTTGAAGGAACACCGGTTCGTATTGACTTTAAAACGTCTGAAAATCCATTTGAAGGTCGTAAGACGCAAATGGATGAACGCATTGCAGCACGTAAACGTCGTTATGTTCAGAAATTCAAGAAAGCTGAAAAGAAATTTAGAAATTAATAAATCTTCTATTGATCAAAAAAAAGCCTGAAGTTTACTTTGGGCTTTTTTGTTTTAAGATGTCATTATATTTTTGGATCGGGGGTGCACGTGACCAGATTGATACGCGTAGATGTCGATAAAATTGAGCATATTGTCCCGCTATCTAAAGTGTTAGATCGCAAGACTAAAATTCAGCAGCAAAAACAGGCCATTTATCGTTACCGGAATCAATTGCTCTCCCAGCAATTAGGCACAATCATTCAGCAAGAAGATTTTGCGAGTACGCAACACGGCAAACCGTATTTAGTTAAATCTCCTCAATTTTATTTTAACCATAGTCACAGCCAAAAAAATTATGCTTTAGCCACCAGTACCCATATGTCAGATTTAGGGGTGGATATAGAAGATTTAGACCGAAAGGTGCGCTTTGAAGCTTTGGCAGCGCACGCTTTTCACCCCAATGAATTACAACACTGGAATGAACTGGACCAAGACCCTGCTTACTGGTTTAAAGTCTGGACCACTAAAGAGGCAGTATTGAAAGCATCGGGCTTAGGTATACATCTGAATTTAAATGAGTTAGAGACTCGGGTGCATCCTGTTTATGATGGCGGATTATGCAGTCATCCTTTTATTGGCACATTTGCTTATCAAAATTTCAATTTAGGTCATGTCATGTTAACGGTCGCATGGCGTTCAGAAGCTTCATGTAAGGGTCTTGCTTTCCCGGAAATCAAAATACATTTCCCATCTTAAAAATAATTTTTATAAGCTTGAAGCAGCATTGAGTATTTTAAAAGAGCCTTAGGATCAGGCTCTTTTTTATTGAATCATTTTCTTTTTGCTAAAAACATCGTACTGAGGCGATTCACAAACTGCGGGCTGAGTTTGGATAGATTGAACATGATTTTAGTTTTTAATCCCACAGGTTGGTGGGTTGGGGTAAATATACTGTTTTTAAGCTGTACCAATTGGTAGATCTGCTGAGCCACATCTTCTGCACTTAAATGTACGCCCATATTTTGGATAGTACCTACATCCATATCTTTAACCATCGCGGTTTGAACAAATAAGGGCATGACATCTAAAACCCGAATACCGTATTTTTGCCATTCGATATCTAAGCCTTCGGTAATGCCGCGTACCGCAAATTTACTGGCGGAATAAGACACTAAATCAGGTTGGCCATAAATGGCAGAAGCCGAGGACAGATTAATCACTCGTGCAAAAGAGGCTTTCTGTAAATAGGGCAAAGCGGCATGACAGCCATTTAAAACACCATTCACATTAATATCGATGGTTCGGTGATGTGCTGTGATGTCGGTCTGTTCAAAAGCTCCTGAATAAAGAATCCCTGCATTGTTAACCAATACATTCACTTCACCTGCCCAGAGTTGAAATTCATCAAGGGCGTGCTGCCATTGGCTATAATCAGCGACATCGAGCGAACCCGCTTTTGCTCGTGATCCTAATTGTTGGGCAAGTTTCTGGGCTTGAATTTCGTTGATATCATAGATTCCGACTTTATAGCCATGTTGATAAAACAGGGTAGCAATAGCAGCACCAATTCCTTGTGCTGCACCGCTAATAAAGATACTGTGCATGTGTTTTTTCCCTTTCAGTTTTGTTTTTGTGACACTAATTTTTTAATAATTCGAGCTTGAGCATAACAAATATTGAGGGTGAAAAATGCTATTTTTTTAAAATGACTGGAGTGATCAAACCATGGATAAATTATTGGCAGTGATGCGTGAATTACGTGAAAAATGTCCTTGGGATCAGCAGCAAACACCGCAAAGCCTGACCAAATACGCCATCGAAGAAGCGTATGAAGTGGAAGCAGCAGTCAGGGATGGAAATACCAACGAAATCCGGGATGAACTCGGGGATTTGCTCCTGCAAGTGGTTTTTCAGTCACAAATGTATAGCGAAGTCGGAGCTTTTGATTTTAATGATGTGGTGAATGCGATTACTGAAAAGTTAATTCGCCGTCATCCCCATGTATTTCAGGCAGAGCAATGTTCACAGCTTAGTTCAGATGATGTGGCTATGCTTTGGAAAAAAATTAAACAACAAGAAAAACAAGGCCAAGCTCAATCGCGTTTGGATGAGATCAAACATGGGCCTGCAATTCAGCAAGCACATGAAATTCAAAAAAATGCAGCACAAATTGGCTTTGATTTTCCTGATGTGGCAGGTGCCTATGGCAAGCTGGATGAAGAGTTAGCTGAATTACAGCAGGCCATGCGTAATCAAAATTCCGACGAAATATTCGATGAATTTGGTGATTGTTTATTTTCACTGATCAATGTTGGACGTAAACTGGGACTTTCCAGTGAAATGGCGCTTTTAAGCACCATTCATAAATTTAGAACACGTTTTGCTTTCATTGAAGATCACGCCCAGCAACAGCATAAAAAAATTGAGACGCTGTCTTTAGAAGAAATGGATCGGCTGTGGGAACAGGCAAAACAACAATTAAAATAAAAGGCTAATAATGAAAAAAATAATACAGCTCCTGAATGCGATTTTTTATATGGGTACTTTGATCGCAATGTTGAGTGGAACGGCTGCTTATGCTCAGCAATTCGATCAAAAATACTTAAAATGGAAGGCTGAACAGGAAGCCGAAGATGCACGCTTAAAAATACCTCATGTATCTCCACCCAAAAATTATTATTTGGCGAAACCTGCTTTACAGGCATCTACGGAGACAAAAATAAGTTTGAACCACGCCAATCTGGAACAGCTACAAGAGCTGACAGGGGTCGGTTTAAAAAAGGCTGAAGCGATTATTGCCTACCGTCAAAAAAATGGTAAATTTAAAAACATTGAGGAAATACAGCAGGTCAAGGGGATTGGACCGGCTTTATTTGCCAAGAATAAAGCTCGATTAGCCTTATAATTTGTGGCTTAATCTGGCAACAAGGGCTAAACAATATCTTGAGCATCGAGATAATCAAATTGCCCTTTGATTGTGATAGATATATGATTAGCGTCATCTTAGATATTTTACGTTCAGACGTAGGAGACAGCGTCTTTTGCAAACTTTGCGCGCGTCAAAATGTGGTTTATCAACCGCTCAATTACCTTCTTCCATATTAGATGTTATCGATGCCTTAAATAAGGCAGGCTTTGAAGCTTATCTTGTCGGTGGTAGTGTTCGTGACTTAATGTTGGGTCTTAATCCTAAAGATTTTGATGCCGTCACCGATGCAACACCTGCTCAAGTGAAAGAAGTTTTCGGACGGCGTTGTCGTATTATTGGACGACGTTTTGAGCTTGCTCATGTCTATTCAGGCCGAGAACTGATCGAAGTTGCGACATTCCGTGCACCCCCTAAAAAAGCAGTGACTTCTGCTTCAGGCATGATTCTACGCGACAACAATTGGGGTACGATTGAGCAAGATTTTGTGCGTCGTGATTTTTCCATTAATGCGATGTATTACCAGCCGCGTAAAGGGATCGTGCTCGATTTCTGTAATGCCATTGATGATATCGAAAATAAAACTTTACGTTTATTGGGTGATCCGGCTTTACGTTTTGAAGAAGATCCGGTGCGTATGCTGCGTACTTTACGTTTCGCAGCAAAATTAAATTTCACTATTGCACCTGAAATTTTAGAGATTTTCACCCCGGAAATGACTCAGTTACTGCGTGATATTTCTCCGCATCGTTTATATGATGAATCCCAGAAATTGTTCACCATGGGCCATTTAAATCGCGTGCTGCCGATGCTGATTGATTTTGATATCTGGCCTCAGCTATTTGCCGATATCCCTCCGGTTATTTCAACATTTATTGAACGCGCAGCCATCAATACTGATCAGCGTATTCAAATCGGTAAAACCATCAACCCTGCATTTTTCTATGCAGTATTGCTGTGGAAACCTTTTTTAGAGCGTTGTGAATTTTATCTCGGCAAAGGTGTAGTAGCTGCAGAAGCACGTGCACAAGCGGGCCTGGATGTATTAAAACGTCAGGCCACTCGTACCATCATTCCACGTTTTGCAGAAACCTTTATTCGTGAAGTTTGGGAAATGCAAACCCGTTTGCTCAATCCAAAACCACAACAAATCCAAGCTTTATCGACCCATGCGCGTTTCCGTGCCGGTTTCGATTTCCTGTTGCTTCGCGAGAAGTCTGGCGACAGCACCACCCAAGGTATGGGAATGTGGTGGGATGCTTATCAGCTGATGAGCACCGATGAAAAAGAACGTGCCATTAGTCAGTACAATCGTCAACGTGCAAAAAGTCGTCGTAAAGCGGCAACAGAAGATGTGATTGAATCTAGATCCGTCTCTGTAGAAATTGAACCTCTGGTTAATGAGCCTGAACCACGTCGCCGTGAACGCAAGAGCAGAACCCGGCCTGACAGACCTGTTCAAACAGTTTCTGCAGGTGGCTCAGAGATTGCATATGACCATCCAATTCTAAAACGTAAACGGGTAAAACGTGATTTAAGCCAAGTTGTTTTTGGGCCCACACAATGACCACAGTCACCTATATTGGCTTAGGTAGCAATTTGGGTGATTCACGCCAGATTTTGCTCGAAGCTGTGCAAAAGCTGGCAACGCTTGGAGGTGTGAAAACCTCGAAGTTATATCAAAGTCCACCCATGGGTCCCCAAGATCAGCCGAATTATTTAAATGCTGTGGTGCAGCTAGACACTGATTTAGCGCCTTTGGTTTTATTGGATGAGTTGCAACGTTTTGAACAAGAGTCGGGCCGGGTGCGTTTACGCCGTTGGGGCGAGCGTACCTTGGATCTAGATTTATTGCTCTATGGTCAAGAACACATTCAAAATGATCGTTTAACTGTTCCGCACGTTGGATTGTGCGAACGTGATTTTGTGGTCATCCCCTTGTTAGATTTAGATGAAAATATACAAATTAAAGCACAACGATTAAAAGATTTACCCGTGGTTCAACATCCGACAGTATCTGTTCTGGATGATGAAACTTGGTCAAATATCTAATTTAGACATGTGGAAAGCATGGGTTAGAGGAATATCTTGATGATTAGTCTCAGCGACTTAAGAAAATTTAAAACGGATGGACGCAAATTTTCCTGTTTGACTTGTTATGATGCAAGTATGGCAAAAGCAATGGAAATTGCCGAAGTCGACAGTATTTTAATTGGTGATTCTTTAGGGATGTCGATTCAAGGGCGTGATTCCACTCTGCCGGTTACTGTAGAAGATATGGCTTACCATACTGCAGCGGTACGTCGTGGTAATCAGCATGCCTTTATTATGACTGATTTGCCGTTTATGAGTTATGCGACACTGAATGATGCATTGCAAAGCTCAAAAACGGTTATGCAAGCTGGCGCACAGATGGTCAAAATGGAAGGCGGTGCATGGTTAAGCGAAACCGTCACTGTTTTGACCCGGAATGGTATTCCAGTCTGTGTCCACTTAGGCTTAACCCCACAATCGGTCCATGTCTTTGGCGGTTATAAATTACAAGCCCGGACACGTGAAGCCGCGGATCAGCTGATCGCAGATTGTAACGCCGTAGTTGACGCAGGTGCTGCATTATTATTATTAGAATGTGTGCCTGCACAATTGGGTAAAGAAATTGCTGAACTGTTCCCGCATATTCCTGTGATTGGGATTGGGGCAGGCGCAGATACCGACGGTCAGGTACTTGTAGTGCAAGATATGCTTGGGCTGACCTTTGGCCGTGTGGCCAAATTTGTACGTAATTTTATGAAAGAACAGGCAGGGGAGACTGCAATTCTGGATGCTTTTAAAGCCTACCATGCTGCAGTACAAGAGGGATCTTTCCCTGCCAAAGAACACACTTTTCAAGTCGAGCTGTAAAAATGAAAACAGAAACTAGCATTCAGGGATTAACTGCTTCACTGAGTCCAGCTCGATCGTCGCGAAAAATTATTGGTTTTGTTCCCACCATGGGTAATTTACACGAAGGTCATTTAAACCTTGTACGTGAAGCGCGTAAATTATGTGATGTGGTGGTGGTCAGTATTTTTGTCAATCCCATTCAGTTTGGTCCAAATGAAGATTTTGAAAATTATCCGCGTACTTTAGAGCAGGATAGCCGTTTGTTGGCAGACGTAGGCTGTGACATTGTTTTTGCACCCACCGTTGAGCAAATGTACGGCAATAAACCCCGTTTAACCAATATTAGTGTTTCTGAAATCACCAATGATTTATGTGGTTTACAGCGTCCAGGTCATTTTGATGGCGTAGCCGTTGTGGTGACTAAATTGTTTAATATGGTGCAACCCAATTTTGCTTTCTTTGGACAAAAGGATTACCAACAACTGGCTGTGATTCGTCAATTTGTACGTGATCTAAATATTCCGTTGGAAGTGATTGGGGTGCCGATTACCCGTGCCGAAGATGGTCTGGCTCTTAGCTCGCGTAATGGTTATTTAAGTGAAGAACATCGTCAGATTGCACCGACCATTTATCAAAGTTTAAAAGCGGCTGAACAAGAACTCCAAAGCGGTATTACTCTAGCGGAAGTGTTAGAAAATATTAAGCAAAAGTTGACACAAGCTGGTTTTATTGTGGAGTATGTGCAAGCGCGTACTCTGGAACTACAACCAATAGAAGCATTTGATCAGGATGTGGTTTTGTTTGTCGCGGCAAAATTAGGTTCAACCCGATTGATTGATAACTTGCAAGTTAAGTATATTGCGTAAAACTTAGTTAAGGACAGCCTTGCCATGAAACGTATTTTAATCGTTACAGGACAATCCGGATCAGGAAAGTCATCTGCGTTGCAGGTACTTGAAGATTTAGGATATTACTGCATTGATAATTTACCCTTGGCATTGCTGCCTGAAATTGTTGCTAAACTGGACAATGAAAATAATTTAGAACAATTGGCTTTAGGGGTAGATGTACGCAGCACTCGTGCAGATCTAGAAGAGTTTGATCATGTTTTTGAACAACTGCAAACCCATGGTTCGGTCGATATCATTTATCTGACCACTCAGGATCAACAATTGATTTCCCGTTTTAGCGCTTCGCGTCGTCCTCATCCTTTGTCCAGTCGTTTTAAAAGTTTGAATCAGTGTATTCAGGAAGAAAAGACTTTATTGCTTCCGATACAATTACGTTCAACGGTACATATTGATACTACGGATAAAAGTGTGCATGATCTCAAGCACACGTTGTTGTCTAAACTTGGACAATCCGATAACCTCATTTTAATTTTGCAGTCTTTTGGTTATAAGCACGGTATTCCATTGGATGCCGATTATGTGTTTGACGTCCGTCATTTGCCTAATCCGCATTGGGAGCTGGAATTGCGCAAATATTCAGGTTTGGATTTACCTGTACAGCAATTTTTACTGCAAAGTGAACAAACCAACGAAATGTTCGAAGATATTTATCATTTTTTAGATAAATGGTTGCCTGCCTTTGCAGAGGGGCACCGTCACTATATGACAGTGTCGATTGGGTGTACCGGAGGGCAGCACCGTTCAGTATATATAGTGGATAGACTCAAAAAAGCTCTTGAGGCAAAATGGTCTATTCAGGTCTTACACAGGGAAATGAAGCACTGGTCATGATTGACACAACTGTTGACGTAATTAATAAACTAGGTTTACATGCGCGTGCATCTGGAAAGCTAATCGAGGTTACCACCAAATTTCGTTCATCGATTCAAATTGGTAAAGGTGATAAATTAGTTGATGCAAAAAATATTATGTCCTTGCTCATGCTCGGTGCAGGCAAAGGCACAACTTTACGTTTAGTGCTTGAAGGTGCAGATGAAGAACAAGCTTTATCTGAAATTCAGGCGCTATTTGCAGCAAAATTTTACGAGGCAGATTAATCGTGGCACGTCGACCGCAACAGCGTTTTACTGAAGATGACTTTGAAACTTTAGAAGGACGTGCAAGCAAAACCGAACAAAAAAAAGCAGTTCAGCGTATGGCTGCTTTAGGTGAACAACTCTCTGAACTGAATGTTAAACAAATTCAGAAACTCCCTGTAGAAGAGCGTTTAATTGATGCATTGCTAGAAGTACGTAATATTACGTCCTATGAAGCACGTCGTCGCCAGTTTTTACGGATTGGTAAATTATTGCGTAATGAAGATGAGGCAGTGATTTTATCTTATTTAACCCCGCAACAAGGTGCGAAAAAAACCGCACAATTGCAGCGCTGGGTTGACCGAATGATTGCACAGGGTGATCCGGCAATCAAAGAATTCATGAAAGCGCATAATGCTGCTGAACATCACCCAATTCGTCAGCATATCTTGCGTATTCAGCGTGACATCAGCAAACAGTTGCCTGAAGAACAAGTCGCTGCGTCCAAGTTGAAATTGTTTAACTATATTCAGCAAGTGGCCTTAATTTCAGATAACTGATTTTTTTCCATGATAGAAATAAAAAAGCGACCTAATCGGTCGCTTTTTTATGTTTGAAGAATTCTCTTGCCCTTTGGAGGCGAGTTAAAGAGCGTTAAAGCTTTATCCTGAAACATATCTTTGAAATAAATCATTTTTAACCAGTTATTTGAAATCATATATTTTTTAAATATATATGAATTTTCTCTAACCCTCTCCTAAAAGAAGAGGGAACTGCGATTATGAGAAAAAAGCGGGTTCAGGAGAAATTAATTACACTCACCTGTAGCACGTTCTTTTGCCCAATCACGCAAGATGAATTTTTGCAGTTTCCCAGTCGAAGTTTTAGGAATCTCGGTAATCACCAGATCTTTAGGTACTTTAAAGCGTGCTAGATGCTGTTTACAGAATTCAATCAGCTCTTCAGGGCTGGCTGTTTTGCCTTCTTTTAGTTCCACAAAGGCACATGGAACTTCCTGCCAGCGTGGGTCAGGTTTAGCCACCACTGCCGCAGTGAGGACCGCAGGATGCTGATATAACACTTCTTCCACTTCAAGCGATGAAATATTTTCACCACCGGAAATGATCACGTCTTTGGAGCGGTCAGTGATTTTGGCATAGCCATCTGATTGGCACACAGCAAGGTCACCGGTATGGAACCAGCCACCGGCAAATGCTTCGGTCGTTGCTTCAGGATTCTTTAAATAACCTTTCATCACAATATTGCCACGGAACATGATTTCTCCCATGGTATGACCATCATGCGGAACCTCTTGCATAGTCTCTGGATCAAGCACTTTCATACCATCTTGCAGTGGGTATGGAACACCTTGACGCGAGTGCAACTGCGCTTGTTCCTGAATTGATAAATCACTCCAGCCAGCTTGCGCTGCGCAGAGAGCAGAAGGACCGTAGGTTTCTGTCAGACCGTAGACATGAGTGACATTGATGCCAATATTACGCATACCTTCAATGATCGCTGCTGGAGGTGCAGCACCGGCTACCATGACCTCGACGCGGTGATCCAGTTTGGTCTTCTTCTCTTCAGGAGTATTGATGAGCAGGGACAAAACAATCGGCGCACCGCAGAAGTAGTCCACTTTATGTTCAGCAATTAATTTAAAGATCAGTTCAGCATCGACCTTACGTAAGCAGACATTTGTTCCACCGTTTGCAGCCATGGTCCATGCAAAGCACCAGCCATTACAGTGGAACAGCGGTAATGTCCATAAATAGGTGGCACGAGGCATCATGCCGCAAGCAATGATATTACTGGCTGCGTTAATGTAGGCACCGCGGTGATGGTAAACCACGCCCTTAGGATTGCCTGTGGTGCCAGAGGTGTAACTTAAGCTGATGGCATCCCATTCATCTTGAGGTAAATGCCATTCAAAATTTGCATCGCCTTGGGCAATCCAGTCTTCATATTCAACTTGGCCAATCGGTGTCGACGCATTTTCATATTCTTCGTCAGCCACATCAATCACATAGATCTCTTGTGACACCAGCGCAAGTGCCTCTGTAGCCAGCGCAGCAAATTCAGGATCGACCAATAACACTTTGGTTTCAGCATGCTCAAGCATGAATGCCAGTGTCTTGGCATCCAGGCGCGTATTTAAGGTGTTGAGTACAGCACCTGCCATAGGCACAGCAAAATGCGCTTCAATCATGGCAGGAATATTCGGCAGCAGTACAGAAACGGTATCATTTTTACCGATGCCTAATTTTTGGAGTTGGCTAGCAAACTGACGGCAACGATTGTATTTCTCACGCCAGGTAATACGACGCTTACCGTGAATAATCGCATCTTGATTTGGATAGATATACGCTGCACGATCAAGATAGCGTAAAGGTGATAACGCTACAAAATTTGCGGGGGTACGCGGTAATTCATCGTATGCGTTAACCATTTTAAAGCTCCGTTGTATATTTATTTTCATATCCTGTTAAAAAGATATGCGCTTCTTGGCAATGTTGCATTTATGCTTTAGTCGAGTGCGTTTTTATGATTTTTAACATATTGAATATTAAAGATAATATTTAGTGATACTGCAGCATTTTGAACGCTTGGGTTTCCCTATTTGATTTTTTAGGTATTTTACTCTAATTGAGCAGTTAAAATAATATCAGCCCGGGAAGAATAATGAAATTTTATACAGCATCGCCAGCAGAGTGTCTGGAGTGCTCTGGCTTTTGCTTCCATGCTGCTTAAGCCGAGTGCTTATGATCTGGACAATTTATCAGAACTAAAATGTACACTGTGGATTGCTACACCTGTGTTAAGTTTTTTTACTTTATAGCCAATTAGCCGGTTGAGAATTACTGAATTATCTTGTCCATAATAATCAAGTTTTGTTTGTGCAGGGTTGTAGTTGGCGCGCCGATTATATTTATCCTGCTAAAACATCAGCTCTATATTTTATATGGATGTAGCAGTAATCCGAAAATGATGCTGGTTCTCAAACAGCGCGATGGCGTCGTGGCTAATTATGTGCTCTTAAGGCGGCAACAGAGCAAAGCGGTTATTCTGTAATTTGCCGAACTTTATGCTTCTGCTCAGGCAGAATTTACAGAGCGGGATACCTTTAGAGAATAAAATCAGAAGCAAGAATCCTCGATTCTGGTAAGGGTAGAGCATTGGCAAATAAATTCAAAATGAGCCAAATCGCGAATTTTCTGGGTAAAAAGGTTTAATCCTGTGGGTAAGACGTGTAAAATTCGAGTCGATTTTTATCTATCCACCGTTTTTATCTTTTGAGGATTTTCCTCGATCATAATCTCGCGGTGATATGCCCCAGGGTACGGGGCATCACTCCTTAAGGATTTTTTATGCCAATTATCACTTTGCCAAATGGCGATCAAAAACAGTTTGATCAAGCCGTATCTGTGATGGACGTTGCGCTCAGCATTGGTCCTGGTCTTGCCAAAAATACAGTTGCTGGTCGTGTGAATGATCGTTTAGTGGATGCGTCTGATCTCATCACTGAAGATGCAACGCTACAAATCATTACGCCTAAAGACGAAGCAGGTATCGAAATTATTCGTCACTCATGCGCGCATTTGGTCGGTCATGCTGTTAAGCAATTGTTCCCAGAAGCAAAGATGGTCATTGGTCCGGTCATTGAAGAAGGTTTCTACTATGACATCTGGATGCCACGTCCATTCACATTAGACGACATGGCAGCGATTGAAGAGCGTATGAAAAAGCTCATCGATCAAGACTATGAAGTCGTGAAAAAAATGACCCCGCGTGATGAAGTAATTGCAGAATTCACAGCACGCGGTGAAGACTACAAATTACGCTTGATTGCAGACATGCCTGAAGAAACACAAATGGGCTTGTACTACCATCAAGATTATTTGGATATGTGCCGTGGTCCGCACGTTCCAAACACCAAATTCTTAAAATCATTCAAGCTGACTAAAATCTCGGGTGCTTACTGGCGCGGTGATGCGAAGAATGAACAGTTACAACGTATTTACGGTACCGCTTGGGCAGACAAAAAACAGCTTGCAGCGTATGTAAAACGGATTGAAGAAGCAGAAAAACGCGATCACCGCAAAATCGGCAAAGCGCTTGATTTGTTCCATATGCAAGAAGAAGCGCCGGGTATGGTGTTCTGGCATCCAAACGGCTGGACCATTTACCAAGTGCTTGAACAATACATGCGTAAAGTTCAGCAAGACAATGGCTATGAAGAAATTCGTACCCCGCAAGTGGTCGACTTCACTTTGTGGGAAAAATCAGGACATGCTGCAAACTATGCAGACAACATGTTCACCACGCATTCTGAAAATCGTAACTATGCGGTTAAACCAATGAACTGTCCTTGTCACGTACAAGTGTTCAACCAAGGTTTAAAATCGTATCGTGATCTTCCGGTACGTTTAGCAGAATTCGGTTCATGTCATCGTAACGAACCATCAGGTTCATTGCACGGCATTATGCGTGTTCGTGGATTTACCCAAGATGATGCACACATTTTCTGTACCAAAGAACAGATTGGTCAGGAAGTTGCAGACTTTATCAAATTGACACTAGATGTATACAAAGATTTTGGCTTCGAAGAAATACAAATGAAATTGTCGACTCGTCCTGAAAAACGTGTGGGTGAAGATGCACTTTGGGATATGGCAGAAAAATCTTTGGCAGATGCTTTGGATGCTGCGGGTCTCGAATGGGATTTACAACCCGGCGAAGGCGCATTCTACGGGCCGAAAATTGAATTTTCGTTGAAAGACTGCTTAGGTCGGATCTGGCAATGTGGTACTATTCAGTGTGACTTCAATTTACCAGGCCGTCTAGACGCATCTTATGTAACAGAAGATAATGATCGTGATCAGCCTGTAATGTTGCACCGTGCGATTCTTGGCAGTTTTGAACGATTTATTGGTATACTTATTGAACACTATGCGGGCTTTATGCCACCATGGTTAGCACCCGTTCAAGCGTGTGTCATGAATATTACCGATTCGCAGGCCGAGGCGTGTGAGTCAGTCGTCGCTAAACTTAAAGAAAGTGGAATTCGTACCATTTCTGACTTGAGAAATGAGAAAATCGGCTTTAAGATTCGTGAACGTACTTTAGAGCGTATTCCTTACTTACTGGTTCTTGGAGACCGTGAAGTAGAGGAAGGTACAGTAAATGTCCGTACCCGCTCAGGAAAAAATTTAGGTACTATGTCAATTGATGCCTTCGTTGACCTAGTGAAAGCAGCCGTAGCCGAACGTGGCCGGTACATTGTGGAGTAAGAAAGATTAAACAGCCTGACCGTAACCAACAACAAGGTGCTAAAAGCAATCGTCCTGCATTGAATGACGAGATCCGTGCAAAAGAAGTACGTCTCGTTGGTGCTGAAGGAGAGCAAAAGGGCATCGTTTCTTTAGCTGAAGCGTTGCGCGCTGCAGAAGAAGTTGAGCTTGATCTTGTTGAGATCGTTGCTAATGCAGAGCCGCCTGTTTGTAAAATCATGGACTTTAACAAACATTTATTCGATCTGAAGCAAAAGCAAAAAGATGCGAAGAAAAAACAGCATCAAGTTCAGGTTAAAGAGATTAAGTTGCGTCCTGGTACAGACATTGGTGATTACAACATCAAGTTACGTGCAATTCTTCGTTTCCTAGAGGAAGGCAACAAGGTAAAAATTACCTTGCGCTTCCGTGGTCGTGAAATGGCTCACCAACAATTAGGTCTTGCTCAATTACAAAAAGTTGAAGCAGACGTAATTGAATTCGGTACAGTCGAACAAGCACCAAAAATGGAAGGTCGTCAAATGGGCATGCTCATTGGACCGAAACGTAAAAAATAAGTATGTATTAATCCATTAATAAAAAAGCACTGCAAATGCAGTGCTTTTTTATGCCTGTTTTTTACTTATTGTTGTAGAGGGCTACTGTTTTTAACTGCTTCCTCAATTGGAGTATTGGCTTCGGAGCGCTACATAAAATTTGTTGAATAAGTTCACCATAATGTCTCACCAAAGGCGCCAATACATTGCTGTGTACGGTATTCAGGATATTTTTCGTAGTGACCGACTAATTTTATCGCTTGAGCACACAATTTGGCATTTCCCAATTCTGATTTGGCTACCTGAACTTGAATCACTTTGCATTGCTCTGCTTCTTTTTATGTCGCTCCTCTAGAGCTTATTTCCATATATTTATTATCTGCCCAGTCAAAAAGAAATAAACCGATTAGAATCACAAAGCATATAAAAGCGATAAAAATCGTGGTTGAACCCATAGTGGCTAATTTTAAATAATTAATTTTTTTACCTGTTTTTTTTGCAAAGAGAGTAGCTTGTTTTTGTAGGTTTATCTTGCAATATGTTTTAGATTTAATTAGTAGGTTTTAAGATTTAATAGCCATGCTTTTTATGAATATTAGTTTCGAAGAAAATACAAAGACCCGTCAATGACGGGTCTTTGTAGGACTTATTCGGTTTTAGGTGTCTCTTTTTGTTCATTCTTAGGTGTATCTATTTGCTCATTGGCTTTACGTCCAATTGGAATTTGTCTCGGCAATTTTTCTTCTGGAATAATGCGCTGTAAGTCTATTTTTAATAAACCATTTTCATAGTCGGCATGCTGTACTTCAATATGTTCATCTAGGCGTAGCGATAGCTTGAATGAACGACGTGCAATTCCTTTATGTAAAAATTCAATGGTGCTATCGGTACTTTCTTCCGCAGGTTTACCTAAAATGGTGAGTACTTGATTTTCAAGATTAATCCTCAGGTCTTTTTCGACAAAGCCTGCGGTAGCAACCACAATGCGGTAGTGATTGTCACCGGTCTTTTCAATATTATAAGGTGGATAATTAGGGGTGTCACTTTGCATCGCATAATCAAATAGATCATTGAGACGGTCAAAACCGATACTGCGACGAAACAGTGGAGTAAGACTTACATTGCTCATTGATAGAACCTCCTGAGTTCAGCAAAGTTTTATAAATAAGATTTCAAGGCTGTCATGCTGTGCATCAACAGTCTGTAAAGCTATGGTTTCATGCGATCATTGCTTTACTTTTAAAAAATATAGGTCTGAAATTTAGCTTTTCAAGCACTTTAATTAAAAAAATTGAGAAAAATCTTAATGGGATAATAGAGGGAGAATATTAGGCCAAGCCGCTTAATTCAGTTTATTAAGTTTCAGTAAGGATTAAGGTTCAGCACAATAAAACATGCTATAAATATCCATATTGTTCAATAATGTCATGTAGAACCAGAAAGACAAAAGGTGGAAAAAATGATTGATCTCTATTATTGGGGAACGCCCAATGGTCATAAAATTACAATAGCTTTAGAAGAAATGGGCTTGGATTATCAAATTTTCCCCATCAATATTATGGAAAACGATCAGTTTCAACCTGACTTTTTACGTATTTCTCCAAACAATAAAATTCCGGCTATTGTCGATCAGGATGGTCCGGAGGGTGAAGCCATTTCCGTATTTGAATCGGGTGCAATTTTGCAATATTTGGGCCGTAAAACCGGCTTGTACTATCCAACCGATGAACAGCAACGTGTTGAAGTTGAACAGTGGTTGATGTGGCAAATGGGTGGTTTAGGACCTATGCTTGGGCAGAACCATCATTTTGGTAAATTTGCAGCTGAAAAAATTCCTTATGCGATTGATCGTTATATCAATGAAAGTAAGCGTTTATATGGCGTGTTAAACACACAGCTGATGGGTCAAAAGTATGTCGCGGGTGAATATTCGATTGCCGATATGGCAATTCTGCCGTGGATTTTGCGTTATGAATGGCAGCAGATTCAACTCGAAGATTATCCTTACGTAAAAGAATATATTGAGCGCTTAACTGCACGCCCGGCAGTACAGCGGGCATTGGCAATTCAAGTGAATTCCTGAGGATAAAAATTGAAAAAGGTTTTTGTGCTAATATTACGCAATAATACCGCTTAAATCTCGCAAAAAATCAACCACCCGTTGCGGTGGTTTTTTATTGGACCTCATGGCTATGAAAGACTTTTTCTTAAATTTGACCCGTATTGTTGAAACAAATAAGAAAATATATTGGGCAATCATCTTTGGTATTGCAGCTTGCTTATTGCTCTTTATTGCTGAAGTTGTACATATGCAGTCAGTGGCAGAGGCGCTAAAAGCCAATGATCCAAGCATCTCTAAAGAAATTTTTCGCGTAATTGCGCATCGTTATGATTTAGCACGATGGGTAGTCATGATTTTATTTATTGTTTGGTCAGTTTATGAATATCAATCTACCAAGAAAAAACTCGGTCTTTAAACTGTTGTTCGCATAATGCTGTCCTACGCTTTACTGTTTATTTCTGCTTTCGGCGCAGCGACTTTATTACCCTTACAGTCTGAAGGAGTTTTATTGGCATTGTTGGCCGGGGGTAGTCATTCAGTTATTGGACTGCTGTTTTTTGCAAGCTTGGGAAATATTTTGGGATCCTGTGTGAACTGGTGGCTAGGATTTCAAATCGAACATTATAAAGATAAGAAATGGTTCCCTGTTTCAGCACAGCAAATGTTAAAGGCACAGGGGATTTATCAAAAATATGGCTATTGGTCTTTGCTGTTGAGCTGGGTGCCGATTATTGGTGATCCGATTACTTTAATTGCAGGCTTGCTGAGACAGAATTTCTGGCGTTTTTTAGGGATAGTGAGTATTGCCAAAGTAGGACGGTATTTATTTATCTATGCTGCTTTTTCAATGTTTTAAAAAAGAGATGCATGGCGCATCTCTTTTTATTGCCTAGACTCGTATTCAAATTACTGACATTGATTTAAATCGAACTTAATTTCATCTTTAAAACTAGACTTTTTATACAGCCATAAGGTATTGGCAGTACGTTTTACTGAAATGTGGCTGTTGGATACAGCTTGAACGACCTGCTGGTCTAAAGCGTAAATACCGGACCCTTTTTTCACTTTGACTTTTTTAACATCCCCCTGTTTATTCACTTTAAAGGTGAATTTCACTGCACGGTTATGTCCGTTAAGTTGTTCAGAGTTAATATCCAAATTCGGTTGAGCGCGATATGAAAAGGGAACTTTTTTGTCTTGCTGCTGAGCCTGCCAGTTTTTAGAGTTAAAGTTGTATTGGCAAACTTCAGTGTCATTGTCTTGGCTTAATTTCAGGCTAAAGGTTTGATAGCCAATTTGCGGAAGGGCTGTATTATTTTCCACGTGCGGTTTTACACTTACCTCACGTACCGCTTTAATTAACAGATCATCTAAATCAGTTAAGCCGGTACTCTCCTGAATACTGGCTTTGCTAATTGTACCGGTTTCATCGGCATAGATCCGGATAATCGCACTACGGTTTTGATCTTTTAAATCTTCATTTTTATAAGAAGGATGTGGGAATTTGGTCCACTGAATGCGCGTGGTTAAATGCGCCGGAAGGGCTGCGCTTTTTTGCACCGCGAGTTGTTTGGATGTATTAGCTGTAGCACTATATGTAGCGCTTAACGGTAAGCTCATGAGTAGAGAAAAATACAGTATTTGCTTCATAAATATTAAGTTCTTTAATCAAACCAGAGGTTGCGGCGGTAGCGGAGCATTGTGAGTGCGAAGTATTTCCTGAATTGGAAATACTCGCAAGTCTAAAAGTGAATTAATCTTTTTGATCATCACCTTGAGTGATATCTACATCAAATAAATCATGGGTTTTGGCCCAACTTATCGCAACCACCACCATGGTTATACAGCCGCCAAAGACCGTTGCCATAATGGCACCCATGTATTTTGCCGCTAAGCCAGATTCAAATGCACCCAGTTCATTGCTTGACGAGACAAACATGCCGTTTACTGCGGCAACGCGTCCACGCATATTGTCAGGTGGATAAATTTGTAGAATCGTTTGACGGACCACGACTGAAATACTGTCACAGGCCCCGGTCATGGCTAAAGCAAACAGGGACAGCCACATGTTATTTGAGAAGGCAAACAGCAGCGTAAACACGCCAAAACCAGCCACGGCAAGCAGCATATTACGCCAGGCATTTTGAGTGGGTGGAAATCTGGTTAGGGCAATCATGGTAAAAAGTGCGCCAATGGAGGGTGCGGCACGTAAATAACCCAGCCCCTCAGGACCGGCTTTTAAAATATCTTCAGCGAAAATTGGCAGCAGGGCAATCACACCCCCAAATAAGACTGAAACCAGATCTAGAGAAATTGCCCACAAAACGATTTTGGTTTTCCAGATAAAGCGGAAGCCATCGCCGAGACTTTCAACCAGATTATTCGTTTCGATTTTGGGGAAGCTACGTTTTTGCAGCAGGTTAATCAGGACAAAACAGATACTCAACAATACCGCGACCGATAGCAAGCTGGTTTCACGACCTAAAAATGCCAGCATGAAGCCACCGAGCATGGGTCCAATAATCACGCCACTTTGCCAGCCGATGGTGGTCCAGGTTGCACCATTGGCATAGAGTTCACGTGGAATCAGAAACGGCTTAAGTGAAGTCGCCGAGGGATTGTAAAAACCGCGAATTGTTCCGAGGCCAAAAATTACGGCATAAATTCCCCAAGAAAGAGTATTTATCCCAATTTCAGCTAAACCATAACGATGAAATAACCACCATAAAACCACAGGTAAAGGCACGGCAAAAAACAAACAGATTTTCATAATGGTCTGTTTGTTGAAGCGGTCAGCAAAATAGCCACCCCATAAAGACAAGGTGATAAACGGAATCGCCTCGGCTAAACCAATCAACCCTAGGATCAGAGGGTCTTTGGTAATTTGATAAAGTGAATACGCGACAATAATTTCTTGAATTAAAATAGCGAGAGTAAGACAGAACTGATTCACCGTGACAATTGAGAAATCACGATAGCGTAGTGCCGCAAAAGCATCCGGTGCGGGAGTCATGTTGATCCAGTATTCTTGTGTTGTGATAATTATAAGACTGAACCGGGAAGTTATTAATAAAAAATCCCACATTTTATATTGGAAATAAAACTAACAGCGGCAGACGATTGGTTGGGTATTTTAAGGATATGTGCTTTTGTTTTAAGCAAAGATGCTTTAGAATACCCGCTCCCTTACCTGCAGGTCGTTTTTGCAATGGTGCAGACGTTCCGAACAGGTGTTCAAAAGAGGTTGTTATGCCTAAGATGAAAACTCGCCGTGGTGCTGCTAAACGCTTTAAAGCGACAGCTAACGGTATCAAGCGTAAACAAGCGTTCAAACGCCACATTTTGACCAAAAAATCTGCTAAGCGTATTCGTCAATTGCGCGGCTGTGTAATGGTTCACGTAAGTGACGTTGCTTCAGTTCGCCGTATGTGCCCATACCTTTAAGGAGATTTATAAATGGCTCGTGTAAAACGTGGTGTCCAGGCTCATCGCCGTCATAAAAGAATTCTTGCTCGTGCTAAAGGTTACTACGGCGCTCGTTCACGCGTATATCGCGTAGCGTTCCAGGCAGTAATTAAAGCAGGTCAATATGCTTATCGCGACCGTCGTCAGAAGAAACGTCAATTCCGCGCTTTGTGGATTGCACGTATCAATGCTGGTGCGCGTCTTAATGGTTTATCGTACAGCCGTATGATCGCTGGCTTGAAAAAAGCTCAAGTGATTATCGACCGTCGTGTACTTGCAGACATCGCTATGCATGATGCAGTTGCATTTGCTGCTATCGCCGAAAAAGCGAAAGACGCATTAGCTGCTTAATCGTCTCCGGATGATTGAAAAAAGACCGCTTTTAGCGGTCTTTTTTATTTTGTTATTTATAAAAAATGATCTGCTAATCTTTATCAAACCTGCGATTTGGAAATGTCGATAGAATAAATAAACCAATTGTAGCAAAGCCAATTACTTGCATAGCAAGAATGATTTTATGCTGGGTAGGCAAGACTGCAATTAACGTGATCAATGCAATAAGCGGGATCAGCACAATTAAAATAGAAAAACCTTTTTTATAGGGATTGTCAGCTGCAATTTTTAAGCCTGAAGCTCTTAAGCCATGTAGGCCCATGCCAATAGTAATGCTGGTGCCGCTAAACAAGGGTGAAAGTTGTTGCATGGTCGAACACAGATAAATCATCACGCATGTAGCAATACAAACCATCAGCTTGATTTGACGGCTACATTGATCTGAATACCAAAATTCCAGCATTATTTTTTCTCGTCTGAAATATCGTTTTTATTCAGTAAAGACAGGGGGGAAAACAAACAGATGGCTAAGGCCATAAAGCCAATCCCTTGTGCACCCGGAATTAAAATTTCACCCTCTTTCATCTGCATAAAAATAAGTGACAGCAATAGGGCAATCGGAATCCAGGTCAGTAGACGATATAATAACCCGGTTGGATTTTTTGCAGCAAAATGTATTTTGCAATAACGGCAAATTAGAAAAATAATACCCGTGCCCAAGAACATCAGGATGGCATCAGGTTTTAGCGGTTTCATCCAGTAAAGTACGCCGGTAGCAATCGCAATGACTGCAAAGATCATGAGTTTACGGAGAAGGGAGGTTTTAGGATCAAACCAAAATTCGAGCATATTGTTCTGATAGATAAACGGGGACTGACTGCACTTTAGCATATGAGCTAAAGTGAAGCACAGATTCAGTATGCCTATAGATTGTCTTAAATTTCTTTATTAATCACTTAGAATTGGCTAGAAAGATGAAAAAAAGGAGACATTTTGTCTCCCTTTATTCTAATCTTCTCTTACAGTTAAATTTGAAGCCATGCTTAAACCTAAGTTCAGGGAGAAGGAGTTTTTTTAGCTATTTTTCTGTGGACCCCAATCATAAATTTTCTTTTGGTAGGCATACCACATCATCCAAAGACCGATCAAAATCATTGGCACAGTCAGGAATTGACCTTTACTCATCCAGCCAATAAACAGCTGTCCATTGTCCGGTTCGCGGAAGAATTCCACCACAAAGCGTGCAATACCGTAGCCAATCAAGAACAAGGCTGAAACCGCCATACGTGGACGTGGTTTTGAGCTAAACCACCACAACACAATAAACAGAATCAATCCTTCAGCTAAGGCTTGATAAAGCTGTGAGGGGTGACGCACCAATTGCAGAGGATCGGTAGGGAAAATCATGCCCAAGGCAAAATTTGGATCGGTGACCTGGCGACCATACAATTCACCGCCAATAAAGTTGCCGATTCGGCCAAACATCAAACCTGTTGGTACACAGGGTGCAATAAAGTCGAGCGTCTGGAACCAGGTTTTCTGGTATTTTTTACACCAGAACAGCATGGCAATCATTACGCCCAAGAAGCCGCCATGGAAGCTCATGCCGCCAGTCCAGACCTGAAATAACCAGAGTGGATTGGCAAGGAATTGCTCAAAACCATAAAAGAATACGTAACCAAGACGCCCCCCGACGACCACACCTAAGGCCCCATAGAAAATCAGGTCAGACACCATATCGGGGGTCCAGCCATCACGGTGTTTGGTACGATAAGTCGCAAGTCCCCAGGCAAATAAGAATGCCAGTAAATACATCAATCCATACCAGTGGACTTGTAACGGTCCCAGCGATATGGCAACGGGGTCAATATTGGGATAGCTCAGCATTCCTGTTCCTTGTGATTCTGTTTTGCACAGATTTTAGCTGAATGTGATGAAAAATGTTGTACATTCAATGTGTAAAGATAAAGGGCCTAAATTATGTGTATTGTAGCTTTAGCTTGGCAAGTCTTAGAAGATACGCCTTTATGTCTGATTTCCAATCGGGATGAGTTCTATGCCCGCCCGACGGCCGGTTTAAAAATTTGGCAAAATAGCCCGATTATTGCCGGCCAAGATTTACAGTCGGGTGGAACATGGATGGGAATTACGGCATCAGGACGATGGGCAGTCGTGACCAACTTTCGGGATGCAACCGATAAAAAAACCTATCCGACTTCACGCGGTCATCTGATCCAATCTTTTTTAGAGTCAGATTTAACGCCGATCCGCTTTGCGCAAGCATTAGAAAAATGCCAGTGTGATTATGCCGGTTTTAATTTATTGCTCGGGGATCCAGATCAGGCGGTTTATATGAGTAACCGCGGTGAAGCACCTCAGGTTTTAGCTCAAGGTGTATATGTGGTATCCAATGGTTTGATGACCGAACATTGGGAAAAGACCAAACATTTACGTAAACGTTTTACCCAAGAATTTTTGCCGATGTTGCAGCAGAACACGACGACTGAAGCAGATATTAAATTTACAGTATGGGATATCTTGGAAGATGAGCGAAAAATCATTCCTGAGCTGCTGCCGCAAACCGGGATAAATACCGAGATGGAACAATTGCTCTCATCAACGTTTATTCAAAGTCCGGTATATGGCACACGCTGTTCCAATTTTTTAACAATGAAAAAGAATAGCTGGCAGTGGTTAGAAAAATCTCAGCAAGGAGAAACGGCCGGGCAGGTCATTCGTCTCGATGTCCCTTTGTCGATATAAAATCCTGAATAAAAATATTCATAAAAAATGCCGACATGAAGCCGGCATTTTTTTATATGCTGAATTTATGATGCTTTCTTTTCATCAGTCACTTTTTTGCTCACGGATGGTGCAACAGGATCGGCAGTAATATAGCCGACACTTGCACTAAAGCCTTTGTTGTAATTTGCCAGTGTTGCAGCTTTTAGTTCTGCAGACAAATTACTGCTATCTCCGGCATGCTGGAAATTACTCATAATGTAAGTCCAGCCATTGACTGAATCTACAGCATGTAGCCCAGTGGATTCTGCACCAGCAGGCGTTGATAACAAACGAATCGGATTTTCTTTGCTGTCTACGTTATACGCCCACAAGAAATTATTGGGATGGTTGCCGCTATCCTCACCGATAAACAAGGTGCGGAATGTCTCAGAGAACTTTAAGTTATCTGGACTTGCAATTTTGTCAGGGTTTGCCGTGTTACCCAAGCTATCTACCGGAATATCTTCCCCAATCAGTAGCATCTTAGATTGATAAGGTACCCATTCACTTTGAATTGGCATACCTGCAACTGTACTTTGTGATGCTGCAAGATCATGCGCTAATACCCCACCTGCTGTAATCTTTTTGCTGAAAGATACATTATGCGCTTCAACCCATGCTGCATTGCCTTGGATCATCGAATCCTGGATGTTGGCCAAAGCTGAATATGCCACTTTATCCTTGATATTGATGGTGGTACCTTCCATCTTGGTGAACGCCATACTGCCACCTTTTAAGGCTGCGTAACGATGGGTTTCCAAGAATGCCGCTGCTTTTTCCATGCCCGGTTTTATTTTGACCCAGAGTTTTTTCTTGGCCAAGGTGATTTCTGTATAGCTGACATCATTCGGATTGGTGGTTAAGCTTTCCATAATGTCAGTGGGTTGAATGTTGCTGACATTCACTAAATCTTCAATTTCTTGACTGGTTGCATGGCCGAGTTCAATCCACTTGATTTGACCCGTCAAGCTTTCCGTTAACACCGATGTGTATTTCGCAACATATAGAGTTCCTGCAGATAAGTCCTTTTCTTTATCTGCCACAAACATGAAGAAGCCACCGTTGGTGTAGTCATCACCCATAATCACGGTAAGATTGTCCGGCATCACATGTACCAGTTCGTGGGATATACGCCCCATACAGAAATGCTTTACGATTTTTCCTGTACCGTCGGTATTTACAATTACTTCCGGCAAATGACCATAATTATAGGGTTTAGCTGCATTTGCATCCCCAAAGAAGTTCTTAGCCAAGCCGGCTATATTTGGTCCACCAATACCTTGATTAAATGCATCGGGTTCATATTCTTCACTCGATAAATGGGTATGCCATGGAGACATACTTGCACCACAGGTAATCCACAAGCCATGTGCAGGGGCCGTGTCGACATTAAAATATTTTTTAAGTTCGAGGTGTCCAGTTTTTTGATCTTGGTCGAGAGTCAAAATAGCAATAGGAGATGGCAAGTTACCATATTCACTCACTCCTGCCTGGTTTTGAGAAGCATATTCAAACTGTACAACGTGAAACACCGGATGATTGACACCTTCCACTTTGGCATTTTCCAGATGGATTAAAGACGAACCATCTGGGCAGTCAGAAAAGTACTGACGGGTAGCTCCAGGCACGGAAATGTCCATGATAGGCTGACCTTTGGCGTCAAAATAGCCACCTGCAATAATTTGTCCACCGCCATGTTTAGGCACCGATGCCCCTGTTTCAAAAAAGCTTTTATAGCCCAGTTGATATTCGGTACTGGAAGCATCATCCCAATTAATTTTAAGTTTAGAACTGACCGAGGTTGTTGCACGATCGGCAAGTGCCACCGGTGCTGCCATTGCGGTAAAAGTAGCATTTTTGAAATTGGCTGCTTTTACAGGTGGCGTTACTACAGTGGAATCATTACTGTCATTACAGCCTGTAAGTACTGCTGCTGTAGTCATTGCCCCAAGAGGTAAAAATGGAATTCCGCTAAACCATTTTAAAAGATCACGACGGCTTGGCTGGTTAGAAGTGCTTGTCATATTAAATCCGTATAAGGTATTAAGTTATTGTTTAGTTGGTTATCTTGCATGATTGTATAAATGCTGGATGACAGTTTTTTGACACTTTTTGGTCAGTTTGAAGAAATTTTTTATATTTAAAAACAGTAAAATCAATATATTAATTATTTTTAATGAGCTGGCTCCAAATCCTGGGTTATGGATTCGGAGTTGGGGGGAAGCCGTTTTAATTACTGACTCAGAGCTTGACGCTTTTCCAGAATTTTTCCAAGAAACAGACCCATTTCAAATAATAACCACATTGGAATGGCGAGCATGATCATAGACAAGGCATCCGGTGGTGTTACAAACATGGCTAAAAAAAAGCAGCCCACAATAATAAAGCGCCGTTTTTCTACTAAACTTTGCGTACTCACCACGCCAATTAAAATTAAAATTAAAGTCACAATCGGAATTTCAAACGTTAGTCCAAAGACTAAAAACAGTTTAAGACAAAAGCTTAAATAGCTATTGATATCCGTCATTGGCGCAACACTTTCGGGAGATACACTGATGAAAAAATGTAAAATGGCCGGAAGCGTAATAAAGTAAGCAAAAGCAATTCCAAGATAAAAAAGAGCGATACTGCCCACTAATAAGGGAATGGCCAGATGACGTTCTTTTTCATATAGCGCTGGACGCACAAAAGACCAGAGCTGATAGATGATAAAAGGCATTGCCAGCATAAATGCAACAAATAAGTTCAACTTAAAGGGGGCCATAAAAGTTGCCGTGACATCCGTTGCAATCATGGTCGAGGTGCTGGGCAACTGTAGTCTTAGCGGTTCCGACAACAGCTGATAGGTATAATTGCGAAAGGGCAATAGACAGAAAAAAAGAAAAATTGTGACCCCAACTATTTTGAATAAATATTGGCGCAATACAATCAAATGCTGCATGACCGGCATTTGATCTAAATGTTCAGCTTCTGTTTTAACAGAAGAAGATAATTGGCTCATACCGCAACCTTTAATTGGACTAGAGTCGGACTTGTCTCATTTTTGACCCGATCAATCTGCGAAGAAGATTGAACTGAGTGTGTCTTAAACGGGATTAAAACGGGTTGTGGACAAGGTATATAGATTTTTTTGGTTGCTGCTTTGCTTATAGGAACAGATTGTTCCGTTGCTTTATTTATTCTTTCAAGCTGCAATTTATCCAGTTGCTTTTGCATTCTTGCCTCAAGCTCGGAAATGCGATGGATTTCTTTTTGCATTTCTTCGCGGAATTCGGAAAGACGTAATTCTCGATCAATTTCATTTTGAATATTGCTTACAAAGCGTTTGAACTTTCCGTACCATTTTGCTGTAAAGCGGGCAGCTTCTGGCAGCTTTTCAGGGCCCAAAACCAGCAAGGCAATAATTGCAAAACACAGAATTTCAGTCATTCCTAAGTTCAGCATAAGGGCAATCTCTTAGTTTTTGACAGAAGGGGTTTCCGCTGCATTAATTTTCGCATCAATGGTACGCGGCTCATTCAGTTGAGCATGGCTGGCTTCATCTTCCTTGATCGACTTTTTAAAATCTTTGACTGCACCACCGACATCTTTACCTAAATTTTTTAGTTTTGATGTGCCAAACAATAAAATCACCACTATTGCAAAAATTACAACGTGCCAAATCGATAATCCTGCCATGTCCTTTACTCATTTTTTATTTAGAACTATCTGAACATGTTGCGATGACAGCAATGTGACTGAAAAATTGCAGTTTAAAGACAAAAGGCATTTAATCTGCTGTTGTGCTTGATTCGGTGCTAGCATATTTATACTGAGTACTTGGAATCACGTTGTGGCTTTGTTGTTACCGCTTTTTGGCTTTTTATGTGGCTGGGGACTTGCTACAAGCCAATTTTCAACACCTTTAAAATCACTGTTTGCGAGTCTATTGGCACGAGTTTTTATTCCCGTCGTAATTATTTACAACATGCTGTTTTATCAGGCGGGCAGCTTGAGTTTGATGCTCTTTAGCTTTGTGGTTGCGGTGCTGCTGTTCTATTTTTCCCTTGGATTGTTTAAAGATCCATTGCGAGCTTTATGTTTTAGCTATGTCAATATGGCATGGCTGGGCTTTCCTTTTGCGATTGCTTTATTTGGCCCTGAAATTAGTGCGCCGATGGTGGCTTTATATGTGGGCGGTTCTATTTTTGGTAATATTTGGGCAGTCACTTCCGTCAGTTCAGACAAACAAGCTATCCCTGATATTGCAAAAAAAGTCATGCAATCTCCCCCCATAATGGCATTAAGTGTGGCGCTGATCTGTCGAATAATGGGTGTGCAGCATTTGGAATTACATCAATCGCTGGATCTCATTTATAGCCTGGCTAAAACTGGAATGAGCTTTACTGGAATGTGCGTATTGGGGATGTGGTTACAGCAGACCAAAGTGTATAAAAAAGATTTACTGCAGAGCAGTGGTGTTGCCCTATTAAAACTTGTTTGTGGTGTCGTATTGTGTGGACTGACGTATTGGATGATTCCAATACCGAATATTGAACAATATATTGGGGTAATGTTCTTATTGTTCTGTTTACCGCCCGCGGCCAATATTGTGGCATTAGAAACTCACTATCAAGGCACTGGCACTTCTGCCAGATATATCGCTTCAGGAACAATTATGAGTTGTGGGGTGGTGATGCTATATGGCGTGGTGTTGCATTTTATTTAAAGCTGAATCTCCCTGTTCAATATCTTCCTTATCTTTTTGAAGAGGGGCTTTCCTGCCTTTATGTAAACAAGATAAGGCGGGATTTATGAACCAGAATTGAAATTTCCTCTCCTGAGCCATATCTGGCACAAGAGAGGGGAATGTTCTTTGAGAGCAAGAAATTACTTCTCCAAACTCGCCTTAAACAGTTTCATCGCCTGACCACGATGGCTGATCTTATTTTTATCTTCCTTACACATTTCTGCGCTGGAAATCCCAAGTTGAGGCAACCAGAACAAAGGGTCATAGCCAAAGCCATTTTCGCCACGTGCTGTTTCCAGAACTTCACCTGTCCAGATGCCCTGAAAAATTTGTGGAAGCGGATCTTCTGCATGTTGAACTAGAGCTAGGACGCAGACAAACATTCCTTCAATCACTTCGCCGTCTTTACGCAATGGTTTTAAGTCCGCTAACAGTTTTTCATTATTGGCAGCGTCATTGCCATGCTCACCGGCATAACGTGCAGAGTAGATTCCAGGTGCACCACCTAAAATGGGTACACAAATCCCGGAATCATCGGCAATGGCCGGTTTGCCTGAAATTTTGGCTGCATGACGGGCTTTAATAATTGCATTTTCGACAAAGCTTAAGCCGTCTTCGACTGCATCTTCAATGTTGAGTTTGCCTTGAGCAACCACTTCGACAGGTAGATTCAGTTCAGCAAACAGTTTTTCAAATTCGGCAATTTTGCCTTTGTTGTTGCTTGCAAGTACCAGTGTGCCTTGGGATAACCAATCTGTAGATGCCATGATTTCGATCTTTATTTGAAAATAATTGTGCGTATTTTAGCAAACTTATCAAAATAATTTAGCCAATAAAAAAGCACCCGAAGGTGCTGTTTAGAATCAGGTAAACATTTTCTAAATTACTGAGCCTGAATCCATTTGTCGGCACGGTCACGTGCCATACGAATTTGCTCTTGAGTTAAATTGGCAGCCAAAGCTGTTTTCTTGCCTTCAGACAATGAAATAACTTTATTGTCGAGCATGCCGTCACGGGTAGACAGTTCATACCACTGATAGGCACCCACGTAATTTTTCTTTTGCTCTTCCATCATGGCAAGATTAAAGCTGGCACGGTTGTCACCATGACTTGCAGCTTTTTCAAAGTATTTACGCGCCGAAGTTTCGTCTTTTTTGGTGCCCATACCATCAGCCAGCATGCGACCGACATTCAATTGGGCAGCAGTCAGACCTTGGTCCGCAGCGGCTTTGTACCATGCAAAAGCTTGCTGTACATCTTTTTGAATATCTTTGCCGAGTTGATATTTGGTCGCCAAATAAAACTGCGCAGCGGCTTGACCAGATTTTGCCGACTTAATCAGGCTATTAATATCCATGACAGAATATTGTGCAGCTTGGCTGGAAATAGATGGTGCTGGTGCAACATAATCCGCATGGGCTTGAATGCTAAAAAAACCAAACAATAGTGTGCTTAATAATATTTTTTTCATAGTGCGCTCACTCGATAAATAGCGACTTCACCAAACAGATTCGGGACATGTTTACTGAGTAAACTACCTTGTTGATCCCCATTCACGGCGAGTCGATTAATAATCCGGATATCATTTTCAGCACAAAGTGCTTCAAAATCACGGAAAGTACATAAGTGGATATTAGGTGTGTTATACCACATATACGGTAAAGCATTGGAAACAGGCATCATTCCTTTTAAAGCCAACAAAGAACGCGTCTTCCAATGCGCAAAGTTTGGAAAGGTAATGATCGCTTGTTTCCCCACACGCACCATATCACGCAATAATACGTCTGGTGCATCAACTGCCTGCAAAGCCTGTGCCATCACAACATAGTCAAATGACTGGTCTGCAAAGCGGCTTAAACCGAGATTCAAGTCTTGTTGGATGATATTTAACCCTCGACTGACCGCAATTGCAATCTTTTCCTGATCAATTTCCAATCCATAGGCACGAATGTTGTGCTTTTTACCCATATGAGCCAGCAGTTCACCATCGCCACAACCTAAATCGAGTACGCTTGAATCAGGTTTAATCCAGGTCTCTGCCAATTGATGATCGATACGCATTACACACTCTCCTTAGGTGTTGCTGCAAGGTGTTCTACACCACCTAAAAATGCCCGTAATGATTTAACGTAAAGCGGAATAGGGAACAGGAACGAGTCATGGCCTTGTTCTGCATCAATATCGACATAGCTGACAGGCTTATGATTGGTGATCAGCGCATCCACAATTTCTTGTGAACGCTTCGGGGTAAAACGCCAATCCGTGGTGAATGAAACCACCAGAAAACGGCATTGGGTATTCGCCATCGCCTTGGTTAAAGACAACTCATATTCACGTGCAGGATCGAAATAATCCAGTGCTTTGGTCATAATCAGATAGGTATTGGCATCAAAGTTACGGCTGAACTGTTCACCTTGATAACGTAAATAGCTTTCGACCTGGAATTCGACGTCAAAACCATACATAAACTTGCCCGACTTTAAGTCGCGGCCAAATTTCTGTTTCATGGCTTCTTCAGACAGGTAAGTAATGTGACCGACCATACGTGCCAAAATGAGGCCACGTTTTGGATAGCTGTCATTTTCCAAATAACGGCCGTTATGGAAATCTGGGTCTGATAAAATCGACTGACGCGCCACTTCATTAAAGGCAATATTCTGTGCCGACAGTTTGGGTGCACTGGCAATGATCACGCAATTTTTTAGACGCTCGGGATAATCCACTGACCATTGCATGGCTTGCATACCCCCAAGCGAACCGCCAATTACCGAGTACCACACCTCAATCTCTAAACGGTCAGACAGCATGGCTTGGGTTTTGACCCAGTCACGAACGGTGACCAAAGGAAAGTCTGGGCCATAAGGGCGGTTTTCATTTTCAGGATTAGGCGAGATTGGACCGGTAGATCCACTGCAACCCCCAATGTTGTTGAGAGCAACAACAAAGAATTTAGAGGTATCAATCGCTTTGCCGGGACCAATACAGGCATCCCACCAACCTGGTTTTTTATCATCTTCATGATGGTAGCCTGCGGCATGATGATGCCCGGACAACGCATGGCAAATCAGAATCGCATTGGATTTATTTGCATTAAGCGTACCGTAGGTTTCAACCATGATTTCGAAACGAGGGAGAATGCGACCACATTCAAGCTCTAACGGCTCTTCGAATGAGAACTTTTGTGGGGTAACGAGACCCACTGAGTCAGTTGGAAAAGACACAGGAATAATTCGCCTTAAATCTTTAGGATGTATAAACAAAAGGATACCACTTGAGGGTATCCTTCTAAAGTCATTTTAGTGCTAAATATTATTGCTAATATTTATACGGTAGCCACAGCAGCCTGTTCTGTGCTGAGTACACCTTGCTCGATTAAACGGTTGGTGCAGGCAATGATCGCTTCGATTGAGGCAGTCACAATATTGTCATGAACACCTGCACCGAATGCGGATTTACCGGTACCTTTCACTTGAAGCTCAATTAAAGCCAAGGCTTTGGCATGCGCACCCGAGCCAATGCTGCGTTCTTCATAGTTCAACACGTCAATTGGCAATTGTAATGCATTCAAGATGGCAGAAATTGGACCGTTACCTTCACCACGTAATTGCTGGGTTTCACCATTAATGTCGATATCTAGCTCAATGACTTGATTGCCATTTTCATCAGATAATTTGTAGTTTTTGGTAGAATAATGGCCATCTTTAGTTGCAACATAATTCTGTTTGAACAAAGCCCAAATATCTTGTGCTGAAACTTCTTTAGCTTGCTCATCCGTCACTTGCTGAACCGCTTGCGAGAATTCAATTTGTAAACGGCGCGGCAACACCACATTGTAATTTGATTCTAACAAGTAAGAAATACCGCCTTTACCTGACTGTGAATTGACACGAATCACCGCATCATAATCACGACCTAAATCTTTAGGGTCAATTGGCAAGTAAGGCATATCCCACATTTCTTGGGTTTTCTGGAATTCGAAACCTTTCTTGATGGCATCTTGATGCGAACCCGAGAATGCAGTAAATACCAAGTCGCCCGCATACGGATGACGCGGATGCACTGGTAAACCGGTACATTCTTCAACGGTCGCAATGATTTCGTTGATGTTGGAGAAGTCTAAGTTTGGTGCAACACCCTGGGTATACATGTTCAAGGCAATCGCTGCCACATCGACGTTACCGGTACGTTCACCATTTCCAAATACACAACCTTCGACACGGTCAGCACCGGCCATAATCGCCAATTCTGAAGCGGCAATACCACAACCCCGGTCATTGTGACAGTGAACCGAAATGATTACGCCATCACGACGTTGAATGTTGCGGTGCATCCATTCAATTTGGTCGGCATACACATTCGGACCTGAAACTTCTACTGTCGCAGGTAAGTTTAAGATGACTTTATTGGTCGGCGATGCTTCCCAGATTTCAGTCACCGCATCACAAACATCTTTTGCCACTTCTAATTCAGTTGCTGTGAAGCATTCTGGACTGTATTGGAATACAAATTCAGTATTTGGATATTGCGCTGCATATTCTTTAACTTTGGTCGCTGCATTTACTGCCAATTTTTTGGCACCGGCAACATCGACATTCAACACTTTTTCACGGAAAGTCGGGGAGTTTGAGTTGTAGATATGCACGATCGCACGTTTTGCGCCGATTAAAGATTCAAAAGTACGTTGAATCAAGTGATCACGGGCCTGAACCAAAACTTCGATGTAAACGTCATCTGGAATATGATTTTCTTCAATCAATTTACGGGTGAAGTCAAAGTCAATTTGCGATGCAGAAGGGAAGCCAATTTCAATATGCTTAAAGCCAATTTTTACCAACATCTGGAACATTTTAAATTTCTGTTCCATATCCATTGGTTCGAAAATCGCTTGGTTACCGTCACGAAGGTCGGTGCTCATCCAAATGGGCGCTTTATTGATTTCATTATTTGGCCATTGACGGTCTGGCAAGTCTACACGTTGATACATGCGACGGTATTTTTTACTTGGATCAGCCAACATCATGAGGTAACTCCTTGTGTAGCATGCATTGCTTAAGTCGTGGATAACGGCAACGTACTACGAATATAGATTGTGTCTATTCTAGCAATTTACAAGTCTGTCACTGGAAGACATTAGTCGAAAGTTGTAATAAAACCAATGCATTCTGATGATTTAGCTTTAGCGCAGATCTTGCAAATCTATAACTAAATATTAATCCACTTATTCCGAAAATAATTTTCTATTTTTGCGTTTACAGCAGATTTATAGAAAATATTTTCCATTAATTTGATTAATTGTGAAAAATATAATCGCAAGGGATCTGGTTTAATGTCACAGTTCCCGCTAAAGCCATGCTACTCTCAAATTCTTCCTTTAAAATTTTAATTACATACGCGACGCCTAAAGCACCTGCTACGGCTAAACCAGAAATATAAGGTCGAGCAATACAGACCGCTGTTGCAGCTAAAGCAGAAGCAGATACGCTGCTATAAGATATGGGTTTATATAGACCACCGAGTTTTCAGCTAAGCAGGGTGTCATGTGCTGAAAGCATGGTTGGTATAGCGGTAATCGCAAGTGTGGTTGCATCCGTATTTACAGTTAGTGCATCGTAATAATCAATACGTACCCCCCATTTAACTGGAAGCGTTCACCGAATTTAAGCGTATCAAACAAATAAGCAGCAGCAGTATCCGTTTCACCGTTGGTGTAGCCACCGTTATAAATAAACCGGTTAATATCTGATTTCGATCAGGATGATATAAATTTGTCGGGGGGTGATCGCGGTTTGCCTGGATATTTGGGGAACCATGGTTTTGTTATATTACTGTTCTTTTAAAACGCTATACCTGCAACCACATCATGTTCTATGGCGCCGGTTTTTAAAGTTAAATTTAAAGTCGTCTGGTTGGCGAGATTTTTATTTTCCTGATCCACCCCTTGGCGAGAACAGTTTACGATCCAGTCATTCGGATTGCTTGAACCCTTAGTACTCAGGCTATTAATCCCGGTTAATACCCGTTGCATATGGGTTTTGCCTAAACGGGTCATATTGGTCGGTTTTACATTTTCCGCCAACACACTTTCAATCTTTGCCGTCAACATATCCGCATCAATATCTGCATGATCATCGAGATGGCTATAATAATTTTCACGCTTGACGTTAGGGGCTGAAGTTAAAGCTGCATCGGTATTGTAAAAACCTTCCATGCCGACAGTGGGAATACCGCCATCTGGAATATTACGTTGACGGACATGTTGCGAATAGAGATACAGGCGTGTAGGGCTATCTAAGCCAAAGGCCATTAAAGAGACAATGGCCCAGCTATTATTTTCAATATAATCGCGACCTTCCACACCGCCGTCTTGTCCCATTGCATTTAAGCGAAAAGCACTGCCCTTATTAATTACCTAGTTAATGTCGGCAGTCAGACGTGCATGCTTAGCGGTCTTATAAGTTGCAGAGACTTCTCGACTATTTTCTGTCTGAGGATGTTTTGTGGCGAGATTTATATAACCTGATGCCGATCCACGACTTGCTTCTGCACCAGAAGGACCTTTGACGGCTTCAATGCCATTTTAACGTGGGTAAAATAACAGCAAAAGTGGAAACATTATTATGGCTTGTAATAATTAATGCGAATTCTAATGATAATTATTATTAATAGTGAGAATTGCTTAATTATGATGAGGTTGGATGGAAATAGGACTTAATTTAGACTTATTTATTAGCTAAGCTATTAATTTTTAAGTAGAAATAAGATACTAGTAAAGTTGAATTGGACTCAAAAATAAAATTATTAAAAATCCAATACTTATCATTTAAGGGTGAGGCTGTCTGATATTAAGTTGCAGCAGCCTTTTTCTTTTTTGCATTATTCAACCTTAAAGTTCAGCCCATTTACGCATTAAATTATGATAAAGATTGGTCAGTTTGATCACTTCATCATGTTGATCGCCCAGCTGTATGCGTAAGTTTTGAATAGATTGATCTAAATTAAACAACATATGACGTTCTGCTTCATCACGAATCATGCTTTGCAGCCAAAAAAATGAGGCAATACGGCAACCTGAGGTGACAGCTGTCACTTCATGCAAACTGGTCGATGGGTAGAGAATCATGTCGCCGGCCGGCAATTTGACTTCATGGTAGCCATAAGTGTCTTCAATGACTAAATCGCCCCCTTCATATTCCTCTGGCTCGCTTAAAAAAACCGTACAGGACAGATCAGTTCTTAAGCGCTCATTGGTTCCTCGGATTCGACGAATTGAATTGTCGACATGAAAACCAAAGGCTTCATTATTTTCATAACGGTTAAACAGCGGAGGAATAATGTCTAAAGGAATGGCGGCAGACAAAAATAAAGCATGCTGTCCTAATGACTCTAAAATAATGGTACTTAAATGGTGGGTTAGCGGAAGATCTTCAGGCAGTTGTTGGTTTTGTTTGACTGTGGCCGAAAGCGTACCCGCAGTGACTTTACCATTGACCCATTCAATTTTACTCATTTCTTCACGGAAATATTGAACTTGTTCTTTAGTCAGTACGTTAGGAATATGATGGATCACGGCAATACACCTTTGCAAGAATGAATTCTTTTAGCTATAAAAATAGCCTCATTATTATGAGGCTATTTTAGATTAAATCCATAATTAATTTATGGTTTTAACTGAACTTAGTATTTGAAGTTTAGCGATAATACTGCGCTACGACCTTCTGCTTCAGTTGCATAGTGAGATGCATATGCTTTGGTGAAGTAGCGTTCGTTAGACAGATTGTTTACGTTAAGTTGTAAATCAACATTTTTATTCACGTTATAACGCGCCATGGCATCGTAACGTACGTAACCTGGAACATATTTGGTATTTGCTGCATCACCATAGACTTTGTCCATTGCAATTGCGCCAACACCTAAATTAAGTTGCGGGTGTACTTGGTAAGTTGTCCAAAGTGTTGCAGAGTTTTTCGCCACGTTTTGAACTTGGTTGCCATTTGTTGAGCTTGGTACATATACCGCAGGTTGACCAGTTGCAGCAGTATTTACAAATCCAGCATCAACAATTTCACTGTCTAAATAAGTATAACCCGCCGATACAGCCCATTTATCCGTTATATTGCCGTTCGCACCAAGTTCAATACCATCCACACGAGTTTTACCAACATTACGAGTAAAACCATCAGTATCTAATGCACGTGTATTTTCTTTTTCAGTACGGAAAATAGCTGCGGTTAAATTTAACTTATCATTCAGCACATCCCATTTTGTGCCAATTTCATAAGTTTTAACTTCTTCTGGTTTTAGGTTGTTAATAGCTCTAGATTGTTCATCAGTGGTATTTCGACCAGGAACACTTATACCTTCTGAGCCATCACCTGCATCAACACCAACGGGGTTTGCAGAAGTCGCATAGCTTGCATAAATACTACTATTCTCAGTAGGTTTGAATGTTAAACCAGCTTGATAGTTAAAGAAATCATTGCTTGAGTCATAAGCTGTACCAGCTTTGATTGTTCCAGAATCTTTATTGTACTTAACATCAGTGTCAAATTTATCCCAACGCACACCCAAATCTAATAGCCACTGTGGCGTGATTTCAATATTATTTAGGGCGTAGATAGACTGTGTTTTAGATGTAATATTGGTTACATTTGGATTTGCTGTAATATTTCCTAACCAAGGGTCTTTAGAGTTAGGGTTAAATGCATCTGTACACCAACCATTTGAATTCGCTAAAGTACATGCGTTAGTTGTACCACTACCACCAATTATAGATGTATTTGGATCGGTAACGATGTTGGTACCACGATTAGAATCTTGTTTACTGTATTCAGCGCCCACATTAAAGCTGTGCTTAAGTGAGCCTGTATTAAATTTACCTGCTAAAGATAACTGATCAGTAAAACTATCAGTAGTTGTTAGATTGGTATTAACACGACGCCAAACTTTACCATTTGCAATATTCTTTTGACTATCATCGGGTTGAGTCCAAAGATAGTTATTATCTGATTTACTATATACCGCAGTATTACTCAATGTAATATTTTCAGTTATATCGTGCTCTAATTTAATAGTACCACTTTGATTTTCTTGTTTTTGGAAATCACGATCTAACCAGCCATAGTAAACACCTTGTTTTACATCTAGCGGTTTACCTGTCGCTGTATTATCAGAAGAATTCCAATATGGAACACCTGAATCTGGGGTATCATCAGATTTTAGGTAGTAATAACTTAAAGTTGCACGAGTAGGGGTGTCTAGACCAAAAGTAATGCTCGGTGCAATACCTGCACGTGCATATTCAGCACCATCGGCTTGACCCGCTTTTTCATTGTGGTGTCCTAAAACTGCAACACGAGCTGCAATACCATTACCAAAATCCTTGTTACCATCTAAGGTAATACGCTGGTAATTGTCTGTACCTGCACCAACAGAACCTTCTAAAAAGTCACCTTTTTTAGCAACCTTAGAAATCATGTTGATGCTACCGCCCGTTGTACCCGCACCACCCATTGCAGATGCAGAACCTTTCGTCACTTCAACTTGTTCTACGGCAAACATTTCACGGTTTTGCGAAGTTGAGCTACGCACGCCATCCACATACATTGAACTTTCAGAGTTATAACCACGAATAAATGGACGATCGCCATTTGGGTTCCCACCTTCACCCGCACCCAAAGTAATCCCAGGTACAGTACGCAACGCATCGCTTAAAGTTGTGACTTGAGTATCGGCAATCAGCTGTTTAGAAATGATAGAAACTGATTTAGGCGTATCAAGCAGGGGAGCCACAAACTTGGAATTCGCAGATTTATCTACTTTTAGTGTTTGTTCAGCTTCTGCTTGCATACGGATAGTATCAAGTTGAGCAACTTGATCTTGTGCAATTACATTCCCTGCCATGACTGAAAGTGATGACACAATCGCAGAAGATACGATTTTTTTGCGTGTTTTAATGAAGGCCATTTCTAACTCAAAATGTGTACTGTGAAAATGTATGAGAATAATAATGATTCTTATTTTGTATAACTATTGATTTGAATTGTAGTTTGCGATCATTATATTCTTATTAATCTGTTTACTAAATAAAAAAATACAGCAATATTTAGCTAAGTTTTTGATTTTAATTTTATATCTATAAAAACAGTTAATTTTAGATTATTGATTGTGAATTTTAATCATACTAATATTAAGAACTTTTTAAGCAATTCGGGATGATGAACAGTTAACTTAATGTTACATCGTGTTTATTAGATCGAGTAGATTTCATTCATTTACAAGATTTTGATTTAAATATCAAAGTATGGACTCATTGCAGGTATCTTGAATTCAAGACTCATGCCAAAAGTAGAAATTAAGCTTGGCTTCAAATATATGGTCTTATTTCCAGAAAATTGCTATGCATTGAATAACTAAACAGAAGTATCAGTCATTATGAATCTACCATTCTCATTCGAATTAAGAGGCTATTCAACTTTGTTCTAGAGCTCTTGTAATTAAATTACACAAAGTTCAGCCGTTTTGGCTTTAGATGATAAATATGAAAAGATTTTAGAAAGACCGCATTAGTAAGTTATAAATTTTGCGATGTAATTAAAAAAATGACTTTCAATGAGCAGGATTGTGGCAAGTGGATGCACATTTTTTCTATTGTGAACAGGACGTGATGTAACTCTAATATTGGGATGTATAAATTAAATTAAACAAAGAATCAAAATGAAGCAAACTTTAAAAAAAACTACTATTAAAGCTAAAGCACACACAAAATGAAGGTGTTTAGTCAATGAAATGTGAGGAAATTGAAATAAAAACGGATTTTTATCGGAAGAAAGCTTAAAATTTAATGGTTAAATCATCCTGTTTTGTATATCTTCCAATGTTGTCATATAATATGGCACTTTCAAAATTGCAATTACTATTTCTATATCGAGGAAGCCATGCAAGTAACTTCTGAAGCGGTTTCGGGCGTTGCCCGTCGTTTAAATGTATCTGTACCGACGAGCCGTGTGAACGAGCAATTTGAAGCTCGTTTAAAACGCACTGCTAAAACTGTGAAGATCAACGGCTTCCGTCCAGGTAAAGTGCCTTTGAATGTTGTACGTCGTGAATATGGCGCGGGTATTTATCAAGAAGTTGTGAACGATGTAATTCGTGACACAGTATTCGAAGCAATTCAGCAAGAAAAAATCAATGCTGTTGGCATGCCAAACATTGATAAAGTTGAAAATAAAGAAGATGCTCTTGTTTATGAAGCAACTGTAGAAGTTTATCCAGAAGTTGAAGTAAAAGCTTTTGACGCTTTGGAAGTTGAACGTAAAACAACTGAAGTTAACGACAAAGACGTTGACCAAATGATTGAAAATCTTCAGAAACAACGTCAAGGTTGGGCTGAAACCAAAGGCATGGCTAAAAAAGACATGCAAGTAACTTTCGATTTCGAAGGTACTGTTGACGGTGAAAAGTTTGAAGGCGGTAGTGCTGAAGACTTTAAACTTGTTTTAGGTTCTGGTCGCATGATTCCTGGCTTCGAAGACGGTATCGTTGGAATGAAGAAAGGCGAAGAGAAAGTGATTGATGTTACTTTCCCTGAAGACTACCAAGCTGAAAACCTTGCTGGTAAAGCTGCACAGTTCAAAATTACTGTGAAACTGGTTGAAAAACCAAAACTTCCAGAAATTGATGCTGAATTCTTGAAAACCTTTGGTTTAACTGAAGAAGAAGGTGTTGAAAAATTAAAAGCTGACGTTCGCAAAAACATGGATCGTGAAGTGAAGAACGGTCTTCGTAATCAAGTTAAAGCTGCGACTTTTGACGCGCTTGTAGCTGCAAACGAAGTTGAAGTTCCTGAATCTATGTTGGCTCAAGAAATTGACCGTCAACGTCAACAAATGATTCAACAATTCACTCAACAGTTTGGTGCTCAAGGTGCGCAAGCATTTGACAGCAGCATGCTTCCAGATGACTTGTTCAAAGAACAAGCTCAAAAAGCAGTTAAATTGGGTGTGTTGGTGAGCAAAGTATTAGCGGATGCTAAAATTGAAGTTGATCCTGCTCGCGTTGAAGCTTATATCGACGACATGGCTTCTTCTTACGAAGACCCGACTGAAGTGATTGAATACTTCAAAAATGACAAACAGCAACGTGCTCAAATCGAAGCGGTTGTGTTAGAAGATCAAATTGTTGATCACATTTTAGCGTCTGCTAAAGTGACTGATACAGCGGTAAGCTACGAAGAATTGTTGAAAGAGCAACAAGCTCGTCAACAAGGCTAAGTTTAGCTGATCGAAAAAAGGCGCATCATGCGCCTTTTTTTATGCATTGGCTTATACTGAGCGTGGCTTGTATTAATAATGCGTATGCAAAAAATATCTGTTATTTAATTGGGAATATTTTGCAATTTCGACAATTATCCCTCATATTGTGACTATGAGTTGAGTAACAAAAAATTTAGGAATAAATAACGTATGTATGTTCCAACAATTAATAGCGCTTTAGTACCAATGGTCGTAGAACAATCGTCTCGTGGTGAGCGTTCTTTTGATATTTTTTCACGTCTTTTGCGTGAGCGTGTCATCTTTATGAGCGGTGAAGTTGAAGACAACATGGCGAACTTAATTGTTGCGCAGATGTTGTTTTTAGAAGCAGAGAACCCAGATAAAGATATACACCTTTATATTAATTCACCAGGTGGGTCTGTAACTGCCGGTATGGCCATTTATGACACCATGCAGTTTATTAAACCAGACGTAGTAACTTATTGTATGGGTCAAGCGGCATCTATGGGTGCATTCTTGTTGAATGCCGGTGCAAAAGGCAAACGTTATTGCTTGGAAAATGCCCGTGTCATGATTCACCAACCACTCGGTGGTTTCCGTGGTCAAGCATCGGATATTGAAATTCACGCACGTGAAATTCTATTCATCAAAGAACGTTTAAACCGTTTAATGGCAGAGCATAGTGGTCAAGACTATGAAACTGTTGCAAGAGATACTGACCGTGACAACTTTATGACAGCACAAGCTGCTAAAGAATACGGTCTCGTGGATGAAGTGTTAAGTAAACGTCCATAATTTTCAGATTTTAATATTGGAGTAAATATGTCCGAACATCCTCAAGGACAAAAGCATTGTTCATTTTGCGGTAAAACGCAGTCTGAAGTCGGGAAACTGATTGCAGGTGAAGACGCTTACATCTGTAATGAGTGTGTGGACGTATGCTTAGATTTAGTCCAGACCAGTCAACAAGTAGAATCGGGTGATTGGGCAACTAAGCCTTTGCCAAAACCACATGAAATTCGTGCTGCATTAGATCAATATGTCATTGGTCAAGATGTTGCCAAAAAAACGCTTTCAGTTGCAGTGTATAACCACTACAAACGTTTAAAAGTCAGCAATTCAGGTCATAAATCTGATGAGGCGGTAGAACTTGCAAAAAGTAATATTTTGCTGGTTGGACCGACAGGTTCAGGTAAAACTTTACTTGCACAAACTCTAGCACGTCTTCTAGATGTTCCATTTGCCATGGCAGATGCAACGACTCTAACCGAAGCAGGTTATGTGGGTGAAGACGTTGAAAACATCGTACAAAAACTTCTTCAAAAAGCGGATTACGATGTAGAGAAAGCGCAAAAAGGGATCATCTATATCGATGAAATCGACAAGATTACCCGCAAGTCTGAAAACCCGTCGATTACCCGTGATGTATCGGGTGAAGGTGTTCAGCAAGCATTATTAAAAATGATCGAAGGTACGGTTGCTTCAATTCCACCCCAAGGTGGTCGTAAGCATCCGCAACAAGAGTTCATTCAGATTGATACTTCGAATATCTTGTTTATTTGTGGCGGTGCATTTTCAGGTTTAGAGAAAATTGTACAACAACGTCAAGAAAAAGGCGGAATTGGTTTCACCGCAGATGTGAAGAAAAAAGACGAAAGTAAAAAATTGTCCGATTTATTCCGTCAAGTGGAAGCAAATGACTTGGTGAAATTTGGTTTGATTCCAGAATTCATTGGTCGTTTACCGGTTATTGCAACTTTGGAAGAGTTGGATGAAGAAGCACTTATGCAGATTCTGACCGAGCCAAAAAATGCCTTAACCCGCCAATACCAATATTTATTCGATATGGAAAATGTTGACTTGGTGTTTGAAGATTCTGCATTGCGTGCTATTGCGAAAAAAGCCTTAGAGCGTAATACAGGGGCACGTGGTCTGCGTTCAATCCTGGAAAATTCTTTACTTGAAACTATGTATGATTTACCAAGCCGTACCGATGTTGGTACCGTGATTGTAAATGATGCGGTGATTAGTGGTGAAGGAAAGCCAGAGTTAAAGGCAGAGCGTCAACCTAAAACAGAGACTGAAGCTGCGCCTAAAGTAGATTTTAAAGTTATAAATTCTAAATCTGCTTAATTCGCTATTCGTCTGAAACGTGCGGAAAACTGGTGTTTTCGCACGTTTTTTATTTCCAAAAATAAAACTCAATGTTAATCTCAATCACTAGGCGTGAATGCCTAAATAAAATCAACGAAGAAAATTAATGTCGCGATCAATATAGCGAAAAATTAAATGTTTAATTGAGTACAAAAATAAAAAATACGCGGTGAGGGAAAATCATGCGTGGAGTCTGTATTGCGGTCTGTGCAAGTATTATTTTAATGGGTTGTCATGGCAAGTCTGCTGTTGAACATGCTCAAGTAACATCAACCTTAAAACCTGTGGATTTTAACAGCGAACCTAGCTTTATTGAGCAGCACCGTCTGGGTATGTTTAGCATTGGGGCTTGGGTCAATCAAAAATTAGGACAGCGCTTTCAGCCTGTACAAGCACAAAATGATCAAGCTGCTATTGTGTATATGTACCGCCCTGACAGTAAATGGAATCGTCAAGAAATTGTGGCATCCAGTCTTTTTGTTAACAGTGAGCGTATTCCGAGTCTATTGAATAATCACTATTACTGGATGGAATTGCCCGCAGGAACCTATCGTTTATCGAGCAGTCGTCCGCTAGGTGCACAGCATTTTCAAAAGCCTAAATATTTAGATTTTACCGTAGAATCGGGGCAGTCTTATTTTATTAAATATGATGAAGAAAATTTAAGTACCCGTCGTGAGGTTTCTGGACCATTGATGATTGTGTCTGAAAAAACAGGCTTAAATGAAATCGCATTTACCCAGTTAAAGTCGGAAAGTTATAATTTTGTGGCCCAAGATTCAAATACAGGTAAGGTACGTAAAAAAGCTCAGAAGCTAAAAGCTGGGAAATATGATCCTGTGGAAGATGTACAGCTGACTGCACCCTTTAAGATGTGGGATCCACGAACGTGGTAAATACACATTTCTGGATTTGAAATTCAACATGCATTGTGGGTTGAGTAAAAAATATTTTTAGAGGAATAAAAAAAGCACCCGAATGGGTGCTTTTTTTGCTTGGAAAATTAAACCGCAGCAGCATCAACTACTGGGATTTTACCAATTTTCGCTTGCCAGATTTTTGGTGCAGTTGCGTGAATAGAAGTACCATTCACATCTACTGCTACAGATACAGGCATATCTTCCACTACAAATTTGTAGATAGCTTCCATACCCAAGTCAGCAAATGCAACAACGTCAGCTTGACGAACAGCTTTAGATACTAGGTAGGCAGCGCCACCGACGGCCATCAAGTAAGTTGCTTTGTTATCCTTAATTGCTTCAATAGCAGTAGGGCCACGATCCGCTTTACCAATCATACCGAACAAACCAGTATGTTCTAAAACTTGACGTGTGAATTTGTCCATACGTGTAGCGGTTGTAGGACCAGCAGGACCAACCACTTCATCACCCACCGGATCGACAGGGCCAACGTAGTAAATGAATTTACCTTTAAGATCTACAGGAAGCTCTTCACCGTTATTGATCATGTCAACCATACGTTTGTGCGCAGCATCACGACCGGTATAGATTGTACCGTTAAGAAGTAATGTGTCACCTGGTTGCCAAGAGTTCATTTCTTCTTGAGTAATGTTATCTAGGTCAACACGTTTAGAAGTAGAAGAATCCCAAGTTACAGCAGGGTAGTCAGAAAGTTTAGGCGCCTGAATATGAGCTACACCAGAACCGTCTAACTGGAAGTGGGCGTGACGCGTTGCAGCACAGTTCGGAATCATACCGACTGGTTTGCCCGCAGCATGACAAGGGTAATCTTTGATTTTGATATCGAGAACAGTCGTTAAACCGCCAAGACCTTGTGCACCAATACCCAAAGCATTTACTTTTTCGAAGATTTCGATTCGAAGTTCTTCAAGTTGGCTTTGTGGACCACGACGAAGCAACTCGTCCATGTTGATTTCTTCCATCAATGCTTCTTTGGCAAGCATCATGGCTTTTTCAGCAGTACCACCAATACCGATACCGAGCATACCAGGAGGACACCAGCCTGCACCCATGGTTGGAACAGTTTTAAGTACCCAGTCTACGATTGAGTCAGATGGATTTAACATCGCAAGTTTAGATTTGTTTTCTGAACCGCCACCCTTAGCAGCCACAGTAATATCGACTTTGTCACCCGGTACGAGTTTGTAATGGATCACAGCAGGTGTGTTGTCTTTGGTGTTCTTACGACCAAAAGCAGGATCCGCTAAAACTGATGCGCGAAGAATGTTCGAGTTTTCAAGATAACCCTGACGTACCCCTTCGTTAATCGCGTCATCCAAGCTCATGCTTAAATCAAATTTAACGTCTAAACCAACTTCAAGAAATACGTTAACAATCCCAGTATCCTGGCAGATCGGGCGATGGCCTTCTGCACACATACGAGAGTTAATTAAGATTTGTGCAATAGCATCTTTTGCGGCTTTGTTCTCTTCACGATCATAAGCACGGCTCATCGCTTGGATGAAGTCTTGTGGATGATAGTAAGAAATGAACTGAAGCGCATCTTTTACTGATGTGATCAAGTCATCTTGCTTGATAATAGTTGTCATATCAAATATCTCTTGAGCGGGCTGTTAGCTAGCGGGCTAAATTATAAGATAAAAAGCAAGTTCTGTGGGTGTTTTGACTGCTTTTTGGCCAAAAGTTTAATGGCAAATTTCAGCTCCAGTTCACTGTCATTTTTGTCAGGGTGTCTGTCATAAATTTGAAAAAAGGCTGTCATATTTGAGGCTAAATAGAGTATTTAAAATATTTATTAAAATATTATGAGGTTGTTTTTATATTAAGTATTTGAAAATTATAAACTAATATAGTGATTTCAAGTTGTGTAAAATATGACAGTACTGTCATAAAGTTGTCATAAAACTTTTACATAATAAGTGCATTAAATCTAGAGTGTAAGACGCATATGATTACTGCAGTGGTTTCAGTTGTTGGTTTCTCTTTATATATCGCAGCGACATGGATTTACGGTCAAAAAGAAGATCAGGCTTAAGCTCTATCTTCTTTTTTTTGCTTTAATTTTTTCATTCTAATAACTTCCTATAAATTCAAATCTTCAAATGTCGATCTAAATCTGCGTATACTATTTTAATAGTATGAAAACTTCGCTGATGAAAGATCACTCCGAATATGCACAAAATATAATTGAAATCTATAAAAAACATGCCCGTGCATGGACAGAATTGCGTGGTCAATTGCTTTATGAGAAAGCATGGCTCGATCATTTTCTTTCACTCCTTCCAAAGCATTCAACCATCCTTGATTTAGGCTGTGGTTCAGCGAAACCTATTGCCGCCTATTTAATTGCACAAGGTCATTCCGTAGAGGGTGTGGATAGTTCTGAGGGCATGATTGAAATGGCACAACAAAATTTTCCTGAACAGAGCTGGATTCAGGCAGACATGCGTCAGATAAATTTAGGACAAAAGTTTCAAGGCATTTTAGCGTGGGACAGTTTTTTTCATCTTGCTCCAGATAATCAGCTAGCGATGTTTTCAATATTTCAGCAGCATAGCAAGCCCAGCGCTGCATTGATGTTTAGCAGTGGGCCAAGTAAGTCATGGAGAAGCCATTGGAGATATGTTTGGCGATGCTTTGTATCATGCCAGTTTGTCGCTAGAGGAATATACCCAGTTATTGAAGGATCATGATTTTGAAGTCGTGAAAATGGTTGCTGAAGATCAGGACTGTGCCGGGCATACGGTGTGGCTGCTACAAAAAAATTGAGTTCTATCTTTTCTAGCAATAATGGTCAAAGTCATAGCTGAGCTGATCAATTGATGTTTCTAATTCTATATTCAAGATGCTAAATATCAGATCTGTAGATGCCTGATCTTACTGAAAATAATGTTGCCTATAAAAAATGCTAAAAGCATTCATGCTGATCAATAAGAAAGTCTATTATCTGTAGTGCTTGTTCTTTTTCAAAATAAAACTCTTCACCCATCCATAGCAATTAAACACATAATTTCATCATGAGCACTGTCATAGAATTCAGAGAAATTATGATCAATATTCAGGCATAAGCTTGCTGTCTCAACAGGATCAAAGTCCGTGTTTATCCGGGTCCTAATATTTTTAAGCTCTAATTTTAAATTAAGCATGAATACAATGAGTTGTTTTCAATCTTGATGAGTTTAAAATCAGCCTATACATCATAAAAAAACCACCCAATTTTTCAATCAGATGGCTTGGAAAACTAAAATTTAACAGTTATTGAGCAGCTTGTTGCTCTGCTTGAATCGCTGTTAAGGCAATTGTGAACACAATATCATCCACCAAAGCACCACGAGACAAGTCATTCACAGGTTTATTTAAACCTTGCAACATTGGTCCCACACTCACTACATTAGCCGCACGCTGTACGGCTTTGTAGGTGGTGTTACCGGTATTTAAATCCGGGAAAATAAATACATTGGCACGGCCGGCAACCGGCGAACCCGGTGCTTTGGATTGCCCCACACTTTCAACCGATGCTGCATCGTATTGAAGTGGACCATCAATCAGCAAATCAGGACGACGTTCTTTAGCAATGCGTGTTGCTTCAGCCACTTTCTCTACATCTGCACCTGTACCGGAAGTACCGGTTGAGTAAGAAATCATGGCAATACGCGGGTCAATGCCAAAGGCTTTGGCGGAATCGGCAGATTGAATTGCGATTTCAGCTAGTTCTGTGGCATCTGGATCTGGGTTAATTGCACAGTCACCGTAAACGTAGACTTCATCCGGTAACAACATAAAGAACACAGAGGATACCAATGAGTAATCAGGTGCGGTCTTAATCAACTGGAATGCAGGGCGAACTGTATTGGCGGTGGTGTGTACTGCGCCAGAGACCAGTCCATCAACTTGATCAAGGGCAAGCATCATCGTACCGAGTACCACGGTATCTTGTAATTGCTCACGCGCTTGTAATTCGTTAATTTTACCTTTACGCAGCTCCACCATTTTCGACACATAGTTTTCACGAATTAGGTCAGGATCGATAATTTCAAGATCATGCGGCAATTCGATATTACGCGCTTTGGCAATTTCAATCACAACTTCAGGTTTTGCCAATAACACACAGCGTGCGATACCACGCGATTGACAAATGGCAGCCGCTTGAATAGTACGCGGTTCATCACCTTCAGGCAGCACAATACGTTTTTTTGCTATAATGGATTTTTGAACCAACTCATGACGAAAAGCAGACGGCGATAAACGAGGCTTATAAGAACCATTTAGCAGTAGGGCAATCCAGTCTGCATTCAGGTGACTGGATACGAAACGGCTGACTTGCTCTGCGCGTTCAGTATCATCGATTGGAATTTCATTGCTTAAATTTGAAAGTCTTTGTGCCGTTTCAAAGGTACTGAGCGGTGTATGCAGAATCGGTAAACCATTTTTGATAGCAGTCTGGCAGAAAGCTAAAACCGAAGCATTTGGCTCATGGTGTTCAGTTAACACCAAGCCGGCTAGAGGAATGCCGTTGCTGCTAGCGAGGCTACTTGCCAGTAAAACATCAATACGGTCAGAGGCACTAATAATCAGTTCACCGGCTACAAATTTATTCAGTTCATGTTCAATGTTTGAGGCAATTAAACTGCTGTGCAATACACGACGCTTTGATGCTTCACCCTGGTTAATCCATTCAGCTGAAATATGCGAAGCCAGATCCGAAATTCGCGGGACACTTAAGGTGTCGCTGAAGGGCACTAAGCCAATCACTGGAAGCTTTTCGGAACCCAGATGGGGATGAGTTTTTTGAATTGCTGTAACAAATTTTTGGGTCTCACCAATCAGGCGTAAACTGGGGTCAAATGTGACCGGCACCTGAGCAGAATCTTCATGCAAGCCCTTGGTGCGCATAAACAAGATGCCCGCCATACGGGTAGAAGAGGCACCGCCAAAATAGCGTAACTGATTTTCGACTTTTTCTGCGCTCAATTCTGGCGTATTAATATCGGCATTGCTGACAATAATGACTTTGGCATCGAGTGCTTGCGCCAAAGTCGCATTCATTTCAGAAGCAAAAGCATCCCGACTGTTCGGTAATAAGCCTTCAACAATAATCAGGTCATGATTCTTGGCGATCTGACGATGCAGACGTACTGCTTCTTCGAGTAGTTCATCACTTTCATCTTGATTAATTTGCTGAATTAATTTGGCATAAGAAATCGGTTCAACTGTTTCACTATTTGATAAATGACGATACAGCGCTGTTGTACCATCTAGTTGTTGATTTTGTTCTTGTGAAAATGGTTTAAGAAAACCGGCTTTTACCCCTTGGCATTCCAAAGCATAGACTAAACCCAGGCTGGCTGAAGTTAACCCTACGCCTTCCCCGGTTGGAACTAATAAAATTGTTTTCATAGCTTGATTCTAAATAAAAAGGATTCAGTGATGAGCATCATAAAATGTGCGATGGCTTAAGCCATCTCCACATCTGCTTCAAACTTTTTTGCAGCGGCTTGACTCACCTCATTCACAACATTTTCGGTTTCTTGTGCAATGCGACCTTCTTCATCGGTAGGAACAACCCAAATTTGAGGACCGGTACCTGCGTCTATACGACCCTCTGTTCCGCGTTTCAAGTTGTCGTTTTGTTCTTTGCTTAAGTTGAAACCGAAGTGCGGCAGGTATGCCAATGTTTTTTCACGGATATAGGCAGAGTTTTCACCGATACCACCGGTAAAGAACAGACCATCGATACGCGGCAAGCCACAGCTTAAGGCTGCAAGAGATTTAGCGAGGCGGTAGCAGAATACTTCAATGGCAATCGCGGCATCTTCATTGCCCTGTTCAGAGGCTTCAATTAAGGTGCGCATGTCATTGGATAGATTATTCGATAAACCCAATAAACCACTTTGGCTATTTAGCATTTTATCAATTTTATAAATGTCCCAGCCTAGGTTGCTGGCCAAGAAGCTATGAATACTTGGGTCAACATCACCACTACGGGTTCCCATCACGATACCTTCAAGCGGAGTTAGACCCATAGAGGTATCAACACTTTCACCATTCCAAATTGCACACGTCGAGCTACCGTTACCGAGGTGAGCAGTTAACCAGCCGCCTTGTTTGAAGCTGCCTGCCAGTTCTGAACCGCGTTCCGATACATAGGCATGGCTTGTGCCGTGGAAACCGTAACGGCGGACATTGTGCTCGGTATATAAGAATTTTGGCAAGGCATAACGGAAAGCATGTTCCGGCATGGTTTGGTGAAAAGCTGTATCAAATACAGCGACTTGCGGCAAGTCGGGAAAAAGACGTTTGGTTGCTTCAATACCGACTAAATGTGCAGGGTTGTGGAGCGGGGCAAGTGGCGTTGCTTCACGAATTTTTTCAATAATATCATCAGTCAATAATTCAGCTTTGGTGAGCGTGCCACCATGCACAATACGATGACCGATTGCATCGGGTTTATAATTGGCTAGACGTTCTAAACCTACTTCTAACGCTTCTTTGTGATCAGCATTCGGAATACGAATATCCACAGGTTCATTGCCTACGGTCACGCCTTTGATGCGCGCTTCAGGCGTACCCAAGTTTTCAGCCAAACCATAGATGCGGAATTCTTTATCTTCAAGCAAAAGTGCAAACTTAATTGATGAAGATCCGCAATTGATGACGAGTACTGATTTAGGCATGACGTATTCCTTAACTGAAAATTATCGTACTTGAATTGTTGTATTACCCCTGATCGGTAACCTTTATTTTACTAGGCATCATCCGATCTATTTAATAGTTGTACCATGTTGGTTTTTATAGCCACAAGCTAGACTTTAGCAGATTAGACTTAAGCACTATCGACCGATAAGACAATAATAATTAAAATTTGTCAGTTGATAGATTTCATTTATTAATGAAATAGTACTTAATTATAAGATATCTGCTTGGCTTTACTCTAATCTAGCATGCATGGTCAATTGTGAGCAGGGGGTAAGCGTTGTTTTAATATTTACTTTTGATACTTTATTTCTGACCAACGTACAATCACATAGGCAATCAGCGCCACCATAAAAAATACCAGCATCATCCAGGCCAAGCCCTGTAATGTTTCAATAATCGTTCGATAAATTTCCAGTACCCAGCGTTCCTGTGTGAGCTCAATGACAATTTTTTTATCATTGTCGGTGTAGGTCAGGGGGGTGATGTATTTTTCCATATCGTAAATACGAATGCCGGACGATGTACCGACAACCATGCCGGCAAATTTGGTGTATTTTGCCCAGGCTTCATGAATGGGATCGTTAATGATTCGCGCCAGAATCTGATTAATAGAATGAGAGAAAATTTTCATTACCGCAAATGAAACCAGTAATGCCAATACAAATGTACTGATCATTAAATAATAAAACATCACATTTTCCCTTTTATGATTATTTTTATCATCTTATAAAATTTAGCTTAAAAATAATGTAGTTGCTGTGTTCAGCCTCATTATTGAAGCTGAACATAGCACTGATTTTATTAAGGGTTGTACTTATTGGCGAATTTGGCCATCCCCAAACACCACCCATTTTTGTGAAGTCAGACCTTCAAGACCCACAGGACCGCGGGCGTGAATCTTGTCGGTTGAAATACCGATTTCTGCACCTAGGCCATATTCAAAGCCATCGGCAAAACGGGTAGAGGCATTGATCATCACCGAGCTTGAATCAACGCGAGCCAAGAACTGGCGAGCAAGACTGTAGTTTTCAGTAATGATGGCATCGGTATGGTGTGAACTATATTTGTTGATATGATCAATCGCCTCCTCAATACCGCTGACCACTTTAACCGCCAAAATTGGACCTAAATATTCGGTGTACCAATCTTCTTCGCTGGCAGGTTTTACAGTTGAACCTAGAATGCGCTGCGTTTCGCGGCAGCCCCGCAGTTCAACCTGTTTTTCTGCATAGAGTTCAGCAATGCTTGGTAAGAAGTCTTCAGCGACTTTCTCATCGACCAACAGGGTTTCCATGGCATTACAGACGCCATAACGATGGGTCTTGGCATTCAGCGCGATCGGTAAGGCTTTTTGCAAATCGGCTTGTGCTTCAACAAAGACATGGCAATTACCATCTAAATGCTTGATCACCGGAATACGTGCTTCATTGCTCACCCGTTCAATCAGCCCTTTGCCGCCACGTGGAACAATCACATCCACATATTCAGACATGGTAATCAGATGACCGACCGCTGCACGATCAGCTGTATTGATCACTTGCACTGAAGTTTCAGGTAAACCTGAAGTTTTTAATCCATGTTGAATCGCTTCGGCAATGGCTTTATTGGATTGCAGTGCTTCAGAACCGCCACGTAAAATAATGGCATTGCCTGACTTGAGCGCAAGTGCTGCTGCTTCAAGGGTAACATTCGGGCGCGATTCGTAAATCATGCCGACAACACCTAAAGGTACACGCATTTTACCGAGTTGAATTCCGGAAGGGCGGAAGGCTAAATCGGTGATTTCCCCAATAGGGTCGACCAGACTCATGACATCTTTTAAGCCGTGCAGCATGCCTTTAAAGCGTGTGGGGGTGAGTTCTAAGCGATCAAGTAATGCACTGTCCAAATTGTTGTTACGACCTTGGGTCATATCCAGTTGGTTCGCAGCTAAAATCGCAGCTTCACTGTCTTGTAAAGCAGTGTAAATTGCAGATAAAGCATTGTTTTTTATTTGGGTAGAAGCGCTTGCTAACACGCGAGAAGCTTGGCGTGCTTGTTGTCCTACCGTTTGCATATATTGTTCAATTGAATCTTGCATAGCGGTTGATCACTTAGAAATTACACTTCGATAGTAACAGTCTAGAACAAGACAATGAAGCATCTATCTGGAAAAAAGCGCTGAAAATTTTAAAGCACTTAATATTTTGAAATCCTTTTGTTTGTAAATTTAGATGAGTGGTCATGGAATAAGTTGCGTGTCAAATGATCCTCTGTATAGAATAAAAAATAGTGACATTGATGTCTGATAATTAAAGCAAATGAATGGATGCAGTGCAGAAATTCAATATTTATTTTCTTGAAAAATAAAAATAAGGCAAGATGGAGGAAGGGATATGAATTCCATGATCCAAATGGACTCGGAAGTACAAGAATCAAACACGAGTTTTGGCTTTTTTGATCTTTACCATAGAAACAGTTTTAAACAACCTGCACGTACAACGTGGATCAAGGGCTGGAAAATTGAATATATGGCGATTACTCAACCTGAAACGATTCACAACACTCCAATCGTCATTGTTGGCGGGGCATTTCAAAATTTTAACTCTTATAAATATTGTGTTGAACAATTGCTGAGTGCAGGTCCGATTATCCTCATTGACTTACCTTCTATGGGTGCCAATCAGCAAATTACCAATCGTGATACAGGAGTTTCCGCAGGAACTTTGGAATTACCGGATTTGGCATGTATGCTCGGTGAATGGCTGGATATAGAAAATTTGTCCAAAGTTTCAGTCATGGGGATGTCTTTAGGTTCAGTAGTGGCTTCAGGCTTGGCACATCAACGCCCTGAATTGATTGACCGGATGATTCTGATGGGCGTGATGCAAAAAACCCGTAAAAGCTGGCGTATGCTGCTGGAAGAGTCTTTGCATTTAATGAAAGAACAGCGCATGGATGAGTTTGGTCAAGCGGTGATTTTGTATTTGGTCAATCATGCCAAAATGGATAAAACCCGCATGTCACCGACTGCAAAACGTTTGTTCTTTAAACAGATGGCTGAATTTACTGCAACCGAGCAAGATCGCTATGAAATTAACTGTAGTCGTTTATTGCGTTTAACCGATGTCCCTATTCCGCAATGTAAAGTACTAGTCGCATGTGGGCAATATGACAGTTTTACCTTGCCGCATGAAAATGCAAATTTTGCCTTGCAATGTCCCGATATGGAATTTGCAATGATTGCCAATGCAGATCATGTACCGCAATTACAGCGCCGTAAGGAAACCATGAGTTTGTTTGCAACTTTTTTACAGGGTCAATCGATTGATCAGGTGGAAGGGATTATTGCGATGACACGGGCGCAGTTGTTGACTTTGGAACGTCGCGGTGAAGAGCGGATTGCGGTACAAAGCCCAATGACTGTATTGACTCATCGTCATTCAGCATTGCAATTGCCTACTCATATTATTGATCTAAACTTCTTTGGGGTTTTACTTGAGTTTGCTGAAGGCTTAACTAAAAAAGCTGAACAATATCCGCGTGATTTGGCTTTGCATTTGGAAGATGATGAAGGCCAGTTTAAAATCGAATGTTTAATATTTTCAGTAGACTCAACACAAATCCGTGCCCTATTTAAACATGGCAGTTTTGAGGTGGCAGAACGTTTATTGCGTTATGTGCAACGACAAAAAGAAGCGATGCTGGTACTGGAATCAGTCAGTTAAGCGCTTCCTTGCCAAAATGAAAACAGCGTTATTCAACGCTGTTTTTTTTGCTCGCATGGATCATCCAAACCAAATCCCCCAAGTGTTCATCGCTAGGTAATTGGTGGTTTTTCTGATTCTGAAAATACTGCTGAGGTTGAACAACTGTGGTCTGTTCAAAACCGGCTTGCTGGAAAAAATCTTGCGCTTGTTGAGGGTTGATGAAATGGAAACTAAATGCGCTACGCGACATCCATTTCAGTAACTTGCTGCTGGCCCAAATAAAATTGGCTAATTTATTTTTCACTGGTTCCGGGTAAACATCGGTCAGGTAATGCAGTTCTTTGAAGTCCTGACCATAATGGGTAATTGCTTGCAGCAATTGCAATAACATGTCTTTGTTAAAGTAGTTAATTAGTCCTTCACTAATCACCACCAATGGGCGAGTTGGGTCAAATACCTGAAATGCCTGTGCAAAATCTGTCGTGAATAAATCAACTGATAAAACCTCAGGGCTATTCACATCAATTTGTTTCAAGGCTTGAGTTTTGACTTTTGCCATAGCGGGTAAATCGAGTTCACGATAATTAATGTTGGGATACTTTTGTCGAAAGTTCCAACCGCGTGGTGATAAGCCACTGGCGATTTCAAGGACCTGTAAATCTGGATGTTGCTCAATTAATTGCGTGAGATGCTGATCAATCATACGGTGACGCTGTTTCAGCGTGGTACGCATACTGCCACCGACAAATTTTTCAGCCCAACTTTCTAAAGGATGTACCAGTTTGGCGAGCATTTTGCCTTTAGAAGTTGCAAAAACGGGATGTGAAATTCCCATGGTGTACCAAATATAGCCGGTATAATGCGCAGTAAATGAAATGTGGCGATGTTCTGAAAGCGGTTGTGTCATGTCATCCTGACCTTTTATGTTTTTGTATTTTTAAATAAAGAAATCATTGTTTGATAGGCTTCTCATATGACTGATTCATATCTTTTAAGAGTGAAGATCAGCAAATATGTACAGCAAGTCTATGACTTTATGTTTGATTATCATAAAGAAAAAGGAACACCTTGTCGTGTTCCTTCTGTCGTATTAATTAAATGAATTTTTAAACTTTTCGATCGTATCGCGAACTTTTTTCCATTCAGTACCTAACTCTAGTGTTTCGCCAACCGTAAGTTGAGGAATTTTTCCACGCATACGCTCTAAACGCTCCTGATTGGGTAAAGGCAAGTCACAAATTCCTTCTAAAGCAGTACACGCTGCAGCGCGGTCGTTACAGACCAAGCCCATGTCGCAGCCGGCTTTGAGTGCAGCCTGAATGCGGGCATCAGCACCACCGGCTACACAGGCAGCTTGCATGGTTAAGTCGTCTGAGAAAAGCACGCCATCAAAGTTCAACTGTTGACGTAAGATGGTTTGAATCCAGTATGGCGAGAAACCGGCAGGGTTAGGGTCGACCTGATCGTAAATCACATGCGCTGGCATGAGCGCATCCAGTTGCGGCATGAGCTGAATAAAGGTCTGCATATCCTTATTGTAGATTTCGTCATAAGAACGTGAATCTACTGGTGCTGCCACATGCGAATCCGCTTTGACTGAACCGTGACCTGGAAAATGTTTACCCGTATTGGCCATGCCCGCACGTTTCATGCCTTTTAAAAAGGCACGTGCCAGCGGGACAATGTCTTGAATATTTTTGGCAAAGCTACGATCACCTATCACATCGCTGACATCATTTAAGTCCAAGACTGGGGCAAAGCTAAAGTCGATACCGACAGCCAGAACTTCAGCTGCCATCAGCCAACCGCATTGCTCAGCCAAATCAACCGCCTGTTCAGGTTCAGTTAAATACAGTTCACCTAAAAGACCCATGGCAGGAAGCAGGCTAAAGCCCTGTTTTAAGCGTTGTACACGCCCGCCTTCCTGATCCACCGCAATTAAAATGTCGGGTCTGATACGACGCATATGATCGGTCAAAGCACGAACTTGTTGGGGGGATTTTATATTTCGAGAAAATAAAATCATGCCACCTACTTGCGGTGTTCGTAATAGTTCAATATCTTCTTGAGTAAGTTCTGTGCCAGCGATGTCTAGCATCAATGCGCCAATCATATCGGTGTCCGTGTTGGAATTTTATAAAGAAAAAACAATACCCGAATTCTGCAATGATTTGCTACATTTTGACAGTACAGAATATGATAAAACTACACGTCATACACATATTAAGTTGTTTAAGATTTTGAATATACTGCATTCATGTTGAAAAACGACGTTGCAATATTGGTCAAAGACCAAGGAATTACGAATTATTTATGAAACTTCAAACATTAGCTTGTGCAGTTGCAATTGCGACTGGCGGATTTTTCTTTTCTCATGTAGTGAACGAGGCCATTGCAGCTAATGATACAGTTGCAGTTTCTCAATCTATCCAACCCACGCAAGAACAAGCGCTGGTATCACGCCAGTTGGCCACGTTGGTTGACCGTCAGCATTATTTAAATCAGCGCTTAGATGCAGCGACCTCTAATCGAATTCTTGATTTTTATCTCGATAGCCTGGATGCAGATCATTCATTATTTTTAGCACCTGAAGTTGAACAATATAAGAAAAAGTATGGCGCAAATTTTGGTGCTGCGCTAAAAGCAGGGGATTTGTCGGGTCCATATTTAATTCATGCCCAATATCGTGAACGTTTGAAACAGTTTTATGAGTTCATGTTGGCTGAATTGAAAAAACCGCAAAACTTGAAACAAACCAATGTTTACATTGATACTGATCGGGAAAAAGCGCCTTATTTCAAATCTGCAACAGAGCAACATGCACATTGGCAGAAAATGTTGGTGTCGCAGCTGATTAACTTAAACATTAGTAAAGAAGAAGAGGCTGCAAAGCAGAAAGCACTCAAAGACAATCCTGCTTTAGCCAATGGTCAGGACTTAACCAGCCCTGAAGATTTAACTCCAGTGCAAACTTTGACCAAGCGCTATACCCGTCAACTTGAACGCATTAGCCGTGTTAAAAGTGATGATGTCTTGGACAAAACTTTAAATGCGATGATGTTGACCTATGATCCGCACAGTAACTATTTCCCGCCTGTCGATGCGATGGAATTGAACCGTCAAACCACCTTGCAATTAGAGGGGATTGGGGTTTCGATTCGTCCGGAACGCGGTAATGAAGATTACACCAAGATTGAAACCATTGTTGAAGGTGGGCCGGCCAGTAAATCAGGTCAGATTAAATCGGGTGATCGCATTATTGGTGTAGCACAAGACGGCGATAAAATGGTCGATGTTGTGGGTTGGGCAAGTAACGAGGTAGTGGGCTTAATCCGCGGTAAACGTGGAACCAAGGTCAGCCTGCGTTTACTCGGTCCTGGTGCATCCATGAGTCAGGCGCGTACCGTAAGTCTGGTTCGTGACGTGATTCAGGAAGAAGATGCCGGTGTACGTTCACGTACCGTGGATATTAAGCGTGATGGTAAAAACTACACTTTTGGTGTGATTGAAATTCCATCGTTCTATTTAAACTATCGCGCGCGCCGTGCAGGCACAGATTATCGTTCAGTTTCTGAAGACACCAACAATGCTTTAAAAGCGTTGGCTGCGAAAAATGTGTCCGGGATTATTATTGATTTACGTAACAATCCAGGCGGTTCACTTGAAGAAGTGGCTCGCATGTTGGGTCAAGTGATTAAGTCAGGTCCCGTGGTGCAAATTCGTGATGGCAATGGCAATGTCAGCGTGTTTGAAGATAACGATGGCGGTGCGCAAACCTATGCAGGCCCACTTGCAGTCATGGTCAACTTGGCATCAGCATCAGCCAGTGAAATTTATTCTGCAGCCATTCAGGATTATGAACGCGGTATTGTGATTGGTAGTACAACCACCGGTAAGGGTACAGCGCAAGTTCAACTGGATACTCTGGCGCATGGTCAGGCGACTCTAACACAACGTAAGTTCTATCGCGTGACGGGTGGAAGTACCCAAAATAAAGGCGTAGTGCCGGATATTAAACTGGTGGATATCTACAATGAAGAATTTGGTGAGCGTAAAGCCAAGAATGCCTTGAAGTGGGATACCATTCCAACTGCTCCATTTAAGCGTGAAGGTTCTGTACAACCCTATGTACAAAATCTGGCTAAAATGTCGCAACAGCGCGTAGTGGCCGATCCGCAATTTAAGTATTTAGAAGAACGCAAAGCGATTGCCAAAAAAACCGAAGAGCAAAAGCGTGTAGTTCTTGATATTGATCAGCGTAAAGCAGAGTTGAATGCGCTGGAACAAAAAACTTTAGAGGCAGAGAATCAGCGTCGTGCGGTGACAGGTCAAAAGCCGTATCCTAATTGGGAAAGTTACCAAGCGTCTATGGATGCATTGATTGAGTCACGTTCAAAAATGAAGGCAACACAACGTCCGGCTTTACCTGAGGAAGAAGTGTTTGTCACTGAATCTGCCCATATTTTATTGGATTATGCGAAATTACAATCGGGTAAAGCGACTGCAAACTAAGCTGACTCATTACACGTTACTTTTTTAAATATCCAAAAAACCAGTTAGTTCGTCTGACTGGTTTTTTATTTGTCTATGTATCGCTGCTTTTAAAATTAATCGTCCCTTTTAAAGAAGGTGGATATACAACAAGATATAATGCATCCGATTGGACTTTTGGTCGTCATTGGCAAACAGATTTTTTATTAGCGCTGAATTTTATCCAGAAACATAAAATGCCTTGAACCACAACAAATATGACCGGTGTAGGGATAATGAATAAAAGTTTGATCTATGTTTCTATAATTAAATAAAAAAATTAGTAATAAAAATGAATGGAGTAATAATCACTTGACCAAAATAGAATAGTATTAGATGCTTGTTTTAATTGACTGTTTTTTTATTCCTCTTTAATTGGTAAAAAGCTTCTGTGAAAGGATAAATGAGATTAATAACGTGGATTAAAACAAGAAAGATAACCTATACGGAAGCTTGATATGGTTCATATACATTATGATTTTAGCCTCGTGATAGGTTCAGTTATTGTTGCTGTTTTGGCCTGCTATTTTGCAGTGTCGATTGAACAATCATTATTCCGTGGCTTACGTCAACAATATGAAAAAATTCTTCTTGTGATAAGTGGAGCTATGTGGGGTGCTGCAATTTGGTGTATGCACTTTGTGGGCATACTTGCTTGTCATTTACCTGCTGACTACTCTTTTGACTACGGCTTTACTTTTCTGTCTTATGTGATCGCATTTGTCGCTTCTACCTTTGCGGTCTGGCTCACGACCAGAGCAACCTTACCATTTTTACGCCTTGTTTTAGGTGCGGTACTGATGGGCTTGGGCATCGCTGGAATGCACTATACCGGAATGATGGGTTTAGTCATTGATCAACATGAAATTTATTATCATCCGCTCTTAGCCCTTTTCTCAGTTTTGATTGCCATAAGTGGTTCAGGTTTAACCTTTTGGCTGACCTTTAAATATAAAAAATCAGTACACAAGTTGCTGTATATTAAAGCCTTTATTGCTTTCATGATGGCACTTACCATTGTCGGCATGCACTATACCGGTATGGCCTCTGCCGCTTTTTATTCTATTGATGCGAATCAGCTGCTTTCCAATTATAAAAATGGACAAGGATTAATTTTATTTAGCCTGGTTTTTGTAAGCAGTTTAATACTGGTGGCTGTATTTACCGTCGCGGTATTAGAACAACGCTTGGAAGCACGCAATAGACAGCTTTCTAAAGCCAAACGAGAGCTTGCCAATCAAGCAGTTCAGGATAATTTAACCAAATTGCCGAATCGTTTATTCTTGGCTGAATATTCACATTTGTTATTTACTGAACATCGTTATAGAGATGAAAAAATTGCATTTCTTTATATTGATTTAGATCGTTTTAAAGCAGTAAATGATGTATTTGGTCATCATGTCGGTGATCAATTGTTGGTCCAACTCTCTACACGCATTCAGCGCATACTGGAAAAAAAGGAAAAACTGCTTCGTATCGGTAGTGATGAGTTTTTGATGGTGCTCGAAACAGCAAACATTGAAAAAGCGATTGAAAAATCGGAACAAGTATTGCGGCTGATCCAAGACAGTTTCTTAATTGCCGGTAAAGAGATTAATATTTCGAGCAGTATCGGAATTGCAATGTATCCAGACCATGGCAATAATTTACAAGATTTGCTGATCAATGCCGATGCTGCAATGTTGATGTCTAAATATCATGGCCGAAATACTTATTCGGTGTTTAATTACAGTGTGGATCAACAGGAGGCCAAAAGCCAAACCAAACTGATCAATGATTTGTATAAAGCGGTTGAAGAACAACAATTTATTCTATTTTATCAACCTAAATTTAACACCAAAAGCCATGAAATTTGTGGTGTGGAAGCGCTAATTCGCTGGAATCATCCAAGCTTGGGACTGTTGACCCCGAATATGTTTATCGATGGTGCTGAAAAAACCGGACTGATTATTCAAATGGGTTATTGGGCACTCGAGCAAGCCTGTAAACAGATTCAAATCTGGGAACAAAATGGTTCAAATTATTTCCCACTCGCCGTGAATTTGTCGGCGGTGCAATTTGAACATAAGCATTTGTTTTCAACACTGGAGCGCTTATTTGATCAGTATCAAATTAATCCCAATCATTTAGCCATTGAAATTACTGAATCGACCGCGATGCATCATATTGATGCCAGTATTCGCAGTTTTGAGCGCCTACGTCAGATGGGCATTAAACTTGCGATTGATGATTTTGGAACAGGCCATTCCAGTTTCTTGTATTTAAAGAACTTACCTGTAGATGAATTGAAAATAGATCGAGAGTTTATTCGTGATCTGTCCGTCGGTTCAAAAGATGAAATGATTTTAGAAAGTATTATCCAGTTAGCGATTAAATTAGGCTTGGTGGTCACCGCAGAAGGCGTGGAAACACCATTACAGGCCGATATCCTAACTCGTTTAGGTTGTCAGCAATTGCAAGGATATCTACTAGGAATGCCAGTTAAGGTTGATCGATTGGAAGAGAGCAAATACGCGCTACCTATTTAAGATGGGTCAATTTTGAACAAGTTTAGTTCATTTCAAAAGTTGGATGATCTGCTACAATATCGCCAAATTTTTATATTGATCAGTTCTGATCTTTGACACTGCCATTCTGCAGTAGGTATCTTTCATGAGTTTTAAAGACGAATTAGCGGCACAGGTCGCGCAGCGACGGACGTTCGCGATTATTTCCCACCCCGATGCTGGTAAAACCACCATGACAGAAAAACTGTTGTTATGGGGTAAAGCAATTCAGGTTGCCGGGATGGTCAAAAGCCGCAAGTCAGACCGTGCTGCAACGTCTGACTGGATGGAAATGGAAAAAGAACGTGGTATTTCCATCACCACATCAGTTATGCAGTTTCCTTTTAAAAAGCATGTGATTAACTTACTGGACACCCCAGGACATGAAGATTTCTCGGAAGATACTTATCGTACGTTAACTGCAGTTGACTCGGCACTGATGGTGATTGACGGTGCCAAAGGGGTCGAAGATCGTACCATTAAATTGATGGAAGTGTGTCGTATGCGCGACACACCGATTATTTCCTTCGTCAACAAAATGGACCGGGAAATCCGCGAGCCGTTAGAATTGCTTGATGAAATTGAAAACGTATTAAAAATCCGTTGTGTACCACTGACTTGGCCAATGGGCACAGGACGTGATTTTGCCGGTGTATTCAATCTGTTAGAAGAAAAATTTTACGTTTACAAAGCCGGTTTTGGTTCGACCATTACCGATATTGAAATCCGCGATGGTTATGACTATCCAGACTTGCGTGAAAAAGTCGGTGATCTCGCTTTTGCTGCTTTTGAAGAGTCGTTAGAGCTTGTTCAAATGGCCAATGATCCGATTGATCGTGAGCTATTCTTGCAAGGTAAACAAACACCAGTTCTGTTTGGTACTGCTTTAGGTAACTTTGCGGTGGATCATGTTCTGGATGCTTTCATTAAATGGGCACCTGAACCGAAGGCGCATCCAACCAAAGAACGTATTGTAGAAGCGACTGAAGAAGGTTTCACCGGCTTCGTATTTAAAATTCAGGCCAATATGGATCCGAAACATCGTGACCGTATTGCCTTCATGCGGATCTGTTCAGGTAAGTATGAGAAAGGTTTAAAAATGAATCATGTCCGTCTGGGTAAAGATGTGCGTATTAGTGATGCATTAACTTTCTTGGCGGGTGAACGTGAACAGCTAGAAGAAGCGTGGCCTGGCGATATCATTGGTTTACACAACCACGGTACGATTCAGATTGGCGATGCTTTTTCATCGGGTGAAGATGTTCATTTTACCGGTATTCCGCACTTTGCGCCTGAAATGTTTCGTCGTGTCCGTTTAAAAGATCCGCTCAAATCCAAGCAACTGCAAAAAGGTTTGAAAGAGCTTTCTGAAGAGGGTGCAACTCAGGTCTTTATGCCGCAAATCAGTAATGACTTGATTGTGGGTGCAGTCGGTGTACTTCAGTTTGAAGTGGTGGCATACCGCTTAAAAGAAGAGTACAAGGTGGATTGCGTTTATGAGCCGGTAAACATTAATACGGTTCGTTGGGTTTCATGTGATGATGAAAAGAAATTCAACGAATTTAAGAAAAAAGCCCATGATCAATTGTCGATTGATGGTGGTGGTCATTTGACTTACCTTGCGCCAAGTCGTGTGAACTTACAGCTCATGCAGGAGCGTTATCCGGATATCCAATTCCGTGCTACACGCGAACACTAAACATAACGAAAAATAAAACAGCTTCTTTATGAAGCTGTTTTATTATGTAGAATCATTTAGATAGATATATTTATATAGATCAGTCACTTTAGAAAAAGAGTTGTAAGCATGAACGGGAAAATAGTGGGTGCATCAGTGATCATCATGGGTCTGCTGCTGAGTGCTTGCGATGCTTCAAAAAAAGAACAACCAGATCAATTACATGAAAAAGCTGAATCTCCGGTAGTGAAAACTGAGAAAGCAGAGGTTTTACCCTATCTAAATATTCAAGAACAGGATGCCAAAATAGCTTTACCCTTTTGTGAAACCAAAAACTGTATTGATTTAAGTATTCAAACGGTACATACCGAAGATGCCTGGTTAAATGACTGGATTGCCAAAAGCCAGGCCGTGGTCATTCAAGATCAGATTGGACTTAAACAGGACATGAGTTTACAGCAGGCGATCAATGCGTATGTGAAAAAGTCGGATGCATGGCAAGCTGAATTTTCCAAAAATAAAGCCTATGAACTCTCGATGTATACACGAATTGCCTATCAGCGTAATCAATATGTCTTGATGCAATTAGGGGTGGATACCAATCAGGAAGGTATTAAAGTTAAAGAACGCTATTACTTTTTTGTGGCCGATCGCAAGAAACAGAAAGCAGTGCCTGTATTGGAGTTGATTGAGCCTAAGCAGCAAAACAGCATGAATAGCATTGTGCAGCAGGCTTATCAAAAGTGGTTAAAAGAACAAACAGCTGAAGTAAAGCAGAAGGCACCGAAAAAACTGTCTTGGGGACAAGCGGACTGGTTCTTTGATCAAGAAGGGATTGGTTTACATTATCGTACCCATGAAATTGTTCAGGATGGTAAACAACTGGATATTTATTTAAGCAAAGAACAAACGCAACAGTTATTGAAAGTTGATGTGTATCAGCATATGTTCTAGTTATCTGTAGTAAATACAGGCATCTAACAGAAGTCAATTTACGAAATTAAAGTTATGGGTCAGATAATGGTAAAAAATAAAACAATATTTTCAATAACGGTGCTTGCCACAGCAATTGCATTAACAGCATGTCAACCTAAGCAAAGCGAACCTAAACAGGATCAAACGGCAGCATCGGAAGCGGTTCAAGCTGAAGCCTTAAAATTGGCAGGGGATTCTGAAAAATTAACTTTAGATTTACCTGAATGTGATGGCAATAGTTGTCCGGAAATTTCAATTGAACGTCTTTCCAGTAACCAAGCCTTTATTGATAACTTTATTGACCAGAAAATCCTAAAACAGCTGGATCAAATTTTGGATATTTCGCCAAAATTGTTGAAAGAAAATCAGCAGGCAACTACCGAAAATTTAAAAGATTCAAAAGCACAGGATCAAGCTGCTAAACAGGCAGCATTATTAGCAGTTGAAACGCCAAAGCAAAAACTGGAACAACAAGTTGCACCTTATTTAGAGAATTTCTTGTCTTTGGATAAAGAATTGAAGGCATTAAGTGCCAATCATCAAATCAGTTTAATGATTAAGCCGAAAATCTTAAATGCAGACTTGCCTTTAGCGACTGTTGTTTTGAATTCGAGTAGTTATTTGGGAGGAGCACATGGTTCTTCGTCTCAGCGCTACTATAACTTTGACTTGGAACAGAAAAAACAGGTTGAACTGAATGATATTTTAGCGCCGAATCAAAAAGCGGCTCTGGAAAAGAAAGCGCATGAAGTGTTTAAAACCTGGGTGGTAGAGTCTAAGTTAGCCAACAGTGTTGAAGAATATGAACAGGCATGGAAATTCACCTTATCGGATAACTTTTATTTATCAAGCCAAGGTTTGATTTTACAATATGGTGAATATGAAATTGGCCCGTATGTGGTGGGATTGCCACGTTTAACCATTCCTTATGATCAATTGCAAACTGTGCTGAAGAAACAGTATTTACCTCCGGTTGAAGTACCAGCAAGTAGCGCTATGGAAAATAAAGCTCAATCTTAATGTCTTATCCACTGTTTGATACCCACACCCATTTTGATGTTGCCGATTTTGATCCGGATCGGGAACCACTGGCGTATGCTGCAAAAGCGGTGGGGGTTGAACGGTTGATTTTGATTGGTTTTGTGCAATCTCGCTTTAAAAATTTAGTTCATACTCAGCATTTTTTAAATCACTTGCCGGATGCACCCAAAAGCTATCTAGCTCCCGGGCTGCATCCTTTTTATATTGAACAGCATCAAAGCTCACACCTTATAGATTTAGAACAACTTTTAAAAAATGAAGAATGTGTCGCGATTGGCGAAATTGGTTTAGATACTTTCCTAAAACAGCACAAGCAAGCTGAAATTTCTAAAAAACAACAAGATTTTTTCTCTGCGCAACTTGAATTGGCACAACAGTTTGATAAGCCTGTGTTATTACATATCCGTAAATCGCATGCTGAAACATTGGCTATTTTAAAGCAGCATCAATTTAAAGGAGGCGGTATTGCGCATGCGTTTAGTGGCGGCATAGAAGAAGCCAAAGCCTTTATTAAGCTTGGTTTTAAAATTGGTGTAACTGGGCAAATTACCAATCCGAATGCAAAAAAATTACATGCTGTGGTTCAGGAGGTGGGTGCTGAACATCTGGTTTTAGAAACCGATTGTCCGGATATGACGCCATTATGCTGTCAAAGCTCAACAGAACACCGCACCCGAAATACCCCGGCCAATTTGCCTTATGTTTTAGCTGGACTGGCACAGTCTCTACATCTTGAACCCGATAGTCTCGCCTTACAATTATGGCAAAATTCACTCCTTGCTTTAAAAATTGATATCTAAAAAATGATATGAAATAACCTTTTATCTATAAATATTCGTATTTCATTGCTGGGTTTGTTATGAATATAAGAGATTGAGTTACGCTGTTTTGTGGAATATTGCAAATATCCATCTTGTATCGTTAAAACCTGCCTATACTGTTTTAAAAATCTAAATGAAAAATAAAGAGTGAATTATGCAAAGTAATAACCCTATTTTAACCCGGGTGGAAACCCAGAGTGATTTTAACCAAACCATGACTGTGCAAGGCGCGATTCAAAAATCGGTATTGCTGACTGTGATTGCGGCTGCGGTAGGTTTGTCTCTGTTTTTTTATAGCTTCATAACCCTAAATTTATCTCTTGCCTATGCCGGGGCAATGGTCGGTGCGATTGGTGGATTGATTCTGGCACTTGTCGCGACATTTAAACCTAAGACAGCACCTGTATTGGCGATTCCTTATGCCTTGTTTGAAGGTGCTTTTTTAGGCGGAATTTCAGTGATCTTTCAGGTGAAATTCCCCGGCGTACCTTTACAAGCTTTACTGGCTACTTTTATTACCACTTTGGTAATGTTCGCGTTATATCGCTTTCAGATTATTCGTGCCACAGAAAAATTTAAAGCCGTAGTGCTATCTGCATCCATTGCAATCGCAATTGTCTTTGTGGTGCAAATTGTCATGCGTCTGGCTTTTAGCTCAAGTGTTCCTTACATTTTTGAAAGCAACTGGCTCGGGATTGGCTTTGCAGCATTTGTTGCAGTGATTGCCTCTTTAAACCTGATTCTCGATTTTGACCTGATTGAATCATCTGCTGCACAGTATGCGCCGAAAGCGATGGAATGGCTGTGTGGTATTGCCTTATTGGCGACTTTGGTCTGGATGTACTATTCATTCCTGCGTTTGCTCGGTTTATTACAGGGTGATGATTGATCATCCTTCCTATGCAACGAATTTAAATAAAATGCTCCTACAGAATAGGGGCATTTTTTATGATTTTTACAGAACATACTAAAAAAGGCGCATTATGCAATTTCGCAAATGCTCCAGACTTGGCATTATGCTTGTAAATTATTTTGAGTGAGATTCACATGGCACAAGGACTATTAGCGGGTAAGCGTTTTTTAATCGCAGGTGTTGCAAGTAAATTATCCATTGCATTTGGTATTGCTCAAGCCTTGCACCGTGAAGGTGCAGAACTCGCATTTACCTACCCAAATGAAAAATTAAAAAAACGTGTTGATGATTTTGCTACTCAATTTGGTTCAACTTTAGTTTTCCCTTGTGACGTGGCTGTCGATGCTGAAATTGATCAGGCTTTTATCGACTTGGCAAAACATTGGGATGGTTTGGATGGCGTGGTTCATTCAATCGGTTTTGCACCAGCGCATACTTTAGATGGTGACTTTACCGATGTTACCGACCGAGAAGGTTTTAACATTGCCCACGACATCAGTGCATACAGTTTTGTTGCAATGGCACGCGCTGCGAAACCATTACTCAAAGTTCGCCAAGGCTGCTTGCTGACGTTGACTTACCAAGGTTCTGAACGTGTGATGCCTAATTACAATGTAATGGGTATGGCGAAAGCATCATTGGAAGCAGGCGTACGTTATTTGGCGTCAAGCTTGGGTAGCGAAGGTATTCGTGTGAATGCCATTTCAGCGGGTCCAATTCGTACCCTTGCGGCATCAGGCATTAAATCTTTCCGTAAAATGCTCGATTTAAATGAAAAAGTTGCGCCCCTTAAACGTAATGTAACCATTGAAGATGTGGGGAATGCGGCTTTATTCCTATGCTCGCCTTGGGCAAATGGGATTACTGGCGAAATTATGTATGTTGATGCGGGCTTTAATACCGTCGGTATGAGCGCAGATTTGATGGCAGATGCTGAATAAAAAACACCTTAGGTCCTCTCCCCTATGGGGGGAGCGTTAGAGAGATTATTCATTAAGTTTATCTCTCCCTGAGCCTCTCCTTTAGGAGAGGGAATTTAGGCATTAAAAAAGACCGCAAAAGCGGTCTTTTTTATTAGGCAGGCTTATATGATTAAGCTTGACCTTCAGCAGCAACTTGAGCACGTTGCATATTCGCTTCGAATTCAGCATCGAAGTTAATTGGAGTAAGCAACAATTGCGGGAAGCTTCCTTTCGTTACCATGTCATTTACAGCTTCGCGTAAAAATGGGAACAAAATATTTGGGCAATATGCACCTAAAATATAAGGAAGACGTTCTTCTTCAACGCTATCTATCAAGAAAATCCCGGATTGGGTTACATCAACGATGAATGCTGTTTCACCTGCGTTATTCGCTTGAACAACCACTTGTAATGCAACTTCATAATGGGTCGCATCAATTTTTTCTGCCGAAGAAGACAGGTTGATATTTAATTCAGGTTGCCATTCTTTGGTAAATACTTGCGCCCCAGGAACTTCAAAAGAAATATCTTTAGTATAAATGCGTTCAAGTGCTAATTGCGGTTGAGCTTGTTGTTCACTCATTTTTTAATCCTTAATATGAGGGTGACTTAATGAAAGTGTTAAGCCAATAATTCGTTGAGTTTTCCTTCACGCTCTAAAGCATAAAGTTGATCAAAACCACCGATAAATTGGTCGTTAATAAAAATTTGTGGAACAGTACGGTGATTGGTGCGTTGCATCAATTCAAGACGTACTTCAGGCGCTTCTTTAGATAAATTAATTTCTTTATATGCAACGCCTTTACGCTCAAGAAGTTGTTTTGCGCGAACGCAGTAAGGGCATACAGTTGTTGAATAAATTACTACTTCAGCCATTAAGATATCTCCTTAAGCGAATTATTTACTTTTAATCAGCGGTAAGCCTTGGACTTTCCAATTATTCACACCGCCATCTAAACGGTAGCTATCAGCATGACCGACCTGTTGCAGAGCTGTACCTGCGATTTGACCGAGGTTACAAATAAACACCAGTGGACGCTCCGAAGATTTTAACTCTTCAAGATGGCTTGTAATTTGGCTATACGGAATATTACGGCTACCGCTGATATGACCTTCACGAAAGTCTTTCGCATCGCGTAAATCAATCAGCAGAGCATTTTTAGCTTTGACTAAAATACCCAAAGACTGTGGTGAAATCTTACGACCATTGCGTTGTCCTTCTAAAACGAAGAACAAAACGATGAGAACCCCAAGTGTTCCAAACAAGAAGGGGTGATTCCCCATAAATTCCAACCAACGTTCCACAAGTCACCTAAATACAATTTTAAATTGCGTAGAGTATAGCTCATAAATATGGCGATCAAAATCGCCGCTTCAAGGGCTAAGGGTTAAGAAAAACTAATTTTTTTGCTGTGCTTCAGCAATTTCATCGCCTAAACGTAAATAACTGTCTAAACGACGCTGTAAAATTTCACCATTCGCGGCTGCCTGACGCAACGCACATTGTTTTTCGTGCTTGTGGGTACAGTTACGGAACTGGCAATGGCCCAGCAGATTTTCTATTTCAGGAAAACCGCGCTGAACTTTGTCTGGGTTCAAATGCCATAAACCAAATTCACGAATTCCGGGGGAGTCGATCAGTGCCGCCCCTTCACCAAACGCAATTAAACGTGTAGAGGTGGTGGTGTGCTGACCCAGTGCAGAGTTTTCAGAAATGATATTGGTCTTTTGCGCAGCATTGGGAACCATGGCATTAATCAGCGAGCTTTTTCCCACACCAGACTGTCCCACAAAGGCAACAGTTTCACCTGCCAAACGATTGGCCAATTCCGATAAATCACCATCAGATTGAGTTTGCATTACTTCATAACCTAATGCTTGATACTCTTTCATCAAGTTTAAAATCGGATCATTTTCTTTAATTAAATCAGCTTTGTTCAACACCAAAAGCGCGGGAATTTCTGCATCGGCACACGCCACGATATAACGGTCAATCAGGCTAGGTGCAACTTCGGGGAAGGATGCAAACACAATCACAATTAAACTGACATTGGCTGCGACCGGTTTAACTTTATGGTAACGGTCAGGACGGGTCAGCAGAGATTGACGTGGATGAATCGCAGTAATAATCCCCAGTCCGGTATTCGGGTCAGCCTGCCATTTAACCCGGTCACCTGTAACCAATGCTTCTAAATTGGTCCGGGTATGACAGCGCCAGACACTGCCGAGTTCAATCGGCTTCCAGAACGGGTCTGGCTCACCTGCAGGTACTTCAGGTTTGATCGGATGCTCATCAGGCGTTGATAGGGCTTGAACCTCAAGTTGACGACCATAGTGCTGTACCACCAAGCCTTCTAAATCACTTGAAGTGTCGAGTTCTTCTTGACGTGTTTGCTGTTGTTTCTGAATGCGGCGTTGCTGCTGTTCAGTTAAACGACGTTTACGAATTAAAGCCATTCATATCCTAAAAAAACCATGAATTAAGAATGTCAAAAATAGCATGAAGCGGGGTACGAGTTACACCCAAGATGCAATAAATTTGCTACTATAGCGATTTTTAAGCCTAATAAGATTGCACATTTATGAGCAGCACTCCTGATACCCGCCTCATTTGGATTGACCTTGAAATGACAGGTCTCGATACTGATAACGACCAAATTATTGAAGTTGCAACTATTGTGACGGATGATAACCTCAATATTTTGGCGGAAGGCCCTGTGCTTGCTGTTCACCAGTCGGATCGCGTGCTCAATGCGATGGATGAGTGGAATACCCGTCAACATGGACAATCAGGTCTGATTGAACGTGTACGTCGTAGTAAACTCACGGCGCAAGATGCGGAACAACAAACTTTAGAATTCCTGAAAAAATGGGTGACACCAAAATCCTCCCCGATGTGTGGTAATTCTATTTGCCAAGACCGTCGTTTCTTGCACCGTTTAATGCCGGAAATGGAACAATTTTTCCATTACCGTAATCTTGATGTATCTTCAGTGAAAGAGTTGGCAAAACGCTGGCGCCCAGAAATCATGAGTGGCTTGAAAAAGAATGCCTCGCATTTAGCTATGGATGATATTCGTGATTCGATTGTTGAACTCAAATATTATCGTCAGTATTTCTTTATTACCAATTAAGTAAATATTGAGAAAAAGAGGCGAAAGCCTCTTTTTTTATAACTAAAAATTTTTTTCTCAATTGTATGAACATTTTTATATTTATTTCATCCATTGGAAAAAGCTGACGATATAGATTATCGAATATAGCCAGAATTTGATAAAATGCGCCGGTGTTTTTTAGATACCCGATGACGAATGACTGATCTTCCTGAAGATGATGAATATGAGCGCCGCTTTGCAGGGGTGGAAAAAATTTATGGAGATGAAGCTTTCCGTCAGTATGAACACAGCCATGTGATGGTAATCGGGATTGGCGGTGTCGGTTCGTGGGCGGTTGAAGCTTTGGCACGTACCGGTATTGCTGAACTGACGATCATTGATATGGATGTGGTTGCTGCATCCAATATTAACCGTCAGTTGCCTGCCATGAGTTCGACCTTGGGGCGTGAAAAAATTGAGGTGATGGCAGAGCGTTGTTATTCGATTAACCCACGGATTAAAATTAATCTGGTGGATGACTATTTAACACCTGACAATATCAAAGAACTTTTAGAAAACCAACCTGATGTGGTTCTGGACTGCATTGATGATGTCAAAGCCAAATTGGCCTTAATTCTACATTGCAGATTCAATAAAATTCCTTTAATTGTGTCTGGCGGGGCAGGCGGTAAGCTGGATCCCTTGAAAATTCGTGTTGCAGATTTGTCTAAAACCGAACAAGATCCGATGTTAGCCAAGTTACGTACTCAGTTACGCACCAAGGGGATTGGTAAAAAGCCCAAAGAGAAATTTGGCATTACCTGCGTGTATTCGATTGATAATTCATTATCAAACGCAGATGTGTGTCCAAGTGCCGGCTTGCGTTGCGGCGGTTATGGGTCAGCAGTCGTAGTTACTTCTAGCTTTGCCATGGTTGCAGTTTCAGAAGTTCTGAAGAAGCTGACGGTTAAGAAAGTGAAAATGGAAGTATCCAAATCGTGATGTAAACCCGAGTCTGTTGATCTTTGAGCTGAGCATTGAATACATTTGGACACTCCTCTTAAATTTCTGCAGACCCTCTTGCTATACACAAAAATTAAAATAATTTAACAGGATACATTTAACCTGGTTGAAAATGCCCCAGACATTTTCAACGCTGCTATAACCTATAACTATTTCGTCTTTAAAATATAGATAGCTTTAGCATTTATTTTCTATTCAAGTTTTAAATTTTAAATAGATAAATATCTATATTAACTTGATCATTCAGCCTATTCATCTCTTGGTCTTTTACACCTATTCAGCGAGTTTTCTACAGTGTTAAAACTCTAAAGATAAAGTCGATTTCTCAGCTCTCTTGCTTAGCAAATTCTTTTTCGTTGTTTCTTATGACCTTTAAGTCAATCTTTTATTATTCAAATGTATAAGTTGAGTAAGGTGGCATATTCAAAGTGAAAAATATCACTAATCTAGAAAACAAATGAATGTATAAAATTAAATAATTTCTTATTTCTAAAGTTTAGCTTCAGGAGAAAAGTCATGACCGATCATCATAATCGCGAAAAATTATGGGAACTGATCAAGGAAGTACGCTATGCAATGATCAGTCACACCACTGAAACGCAAGAATTACATTCACAACCCATGACTATGCTAAATTCTGACAAGACTGAAAAGATCAGTGAAGGTCATAATCTTTATTTTATCTTGAAGGATACCAACGATCTGGTCAGTGCTGTGAATTCTGGGCGTAATCAGATTGGACTGTCTTTTACCAAACCTTCGGATGGCATTTATGTCTCAATCAGTGCCCATGCACATCTCAGCACCGATCCAGCCTTGATTGATCTGCTCTGGAACCCTTGGGCGGAAAATTGGTTTACAGGCAAGGATGACCCGAGTGTGCGCGTATTGGTTGCTGAAGGTGTCAGCGCAGAATACTGGAACGTGACTGACAATAAAGTAACTCAGCTATTTAAATTAATCAAAGGCAGTGTGACTGGCCATGCTGGTGAAGTAGATTCGGATCACAAAAAACTCGATTTATAATCTGTCCGTATTTCAGGTCGAAAAATATAGCTTAAGCGTTTTAGGCTAAGTAAGAAGAACACGTATAGAGCAAAATACGTGTTCTTCTTTTTCTATTAAGTAAAATGAATTTTTTAGTATCTTTAAAAAATTAGAGTCCAAAATAATAAGCCAAGAGACAAATCACAATAGTTAACAAAATCAGTTTAATTACACCCGATGCACCGACTTTATGATGCGTAGGGGTTGTATGGGTTTTTAAATGAGGTGAGTTAAAGGGTAGGGTAGGAGTACCATCTAACGGATTGGCAATTTCTACTTTGGTCAGTTTTGCAGACTGATAATGATTGGCGACTTTAACAATAAATTTTGTCATCAAATCATCCAGTTTTTGCGAAAAGTGACGCAGATTCAGCTGTTCTTCAGGTGTCAGTTCACTGCCAGCAGCATGATAGGGGTGCTGCTGTTGGTGTTTAATATAGGTCGATAGTGCGTCTAAACGATGTAATGTCTTATGAGCATAATCCGCCTGATATTCACTTGGAAGCAAAGGTAGATATTTACTTTCCAACAGAGGCGTGCCATCAGCATTTTCGGTGTCAGCTTGAGTGAGACCGTAATAAGGAAAATCCCGATTTGCCGGTTCGCTCATGCCTTGGGCAAATTTGCTATCAAACAGTTCGTTATCGGTATAAGCCTGAATATCATCCCAATTCGGCTGTTGTAAATCGGCATCTAGGCGTTTTGCAAGTTTGGGATTGAGCTCGAAACGCCAGAATGTTTCCTGACGGCATTGTTCCTGTTGCGGTTTAGGCGCTTGATAGTCATTGTCAGCGCTATACCATTCGGGTAGTTCTTTACCAAAAATCCATGCGGTCTTTTTATGATGTTCATGGCTGACAATAAAATGTGGAATCGGTAGCAGCTCTACATTGGCATTTGGGTTTTTTTCGTCTACCAAAAGACTTGAGCTATGTAGGCTAATACGGTGACAGCCTTGTTTTTTCAGACCTTCAAGCCAAATTTGAAAATGTTGCGCAAGTAAATGTTGTGACATGAGATCACGGAAACGCAAGTTATGCTGGTTAAAAATGGAATGCTGTACCCAATAATTAAAGCTTAAATTCTGGCTGAGATATTCATTACCATAGCTGACCAAGGTCAATTGTTGTTTCCAGATTGGATCGAGTGCCATTTTTTATTGATCTCGCGAATAATGCCTTTATCTTATACTTTTTATAAATCTGGATGCCAATCTAATTTTCCTCTCTACAGAACTTCATCAATACGTTCAAAAACTGTTAGAATATGGGGTTTTATTATATTTTTAAATTGTTGCTTTGAGAGTTACTATGTCACTGGAAGCCCTGACCACTGAAGCGCTCGCTGCGATTGCAGCAGCTCAAGACCTTGCTACACTCGATCAAGTACGAGTGCAATTTACAGGGAAGAAAAGCCAGCTCGCGGAACAATCGAAGGCGCTGGGTAAAATGGATCCTGAAGAACGTAAAGTTTTTGGGGCGAAAATTCACGCTGTACGTGAGGCCATTACCAGTGCATTAACAGCGCGCCAGGCGGAATTACAAAAAGCTGCACTAGAACAAAAACTTGCTAGCGAAATGATCGACATTACCTTGCCAGGTCGTGGTCAAAGCGTGGGAAGCATCCACCCTGTGACTCAAGTGCAAGAGCGTATTTGCCAGTTCTTTACCAAAGCAGGTTTTACGGTTGCGACCGGTCCTGAAGTTGAAGATGATTATCACAACTTTGAAGCATTGAACATTCCCGGCCATCACCCTGCACGTGCCATGCATGACACGTTCTATTTTGATGTAAATCATTTGCTACGTACGCATACTTCTGGTGTGCAAATTCGTACCATGGAAACTCAACAACCGCCAATTCGTATTGTATGTCCTGGTCGTGTATACCGTTGTGACTCGGATCAAACCCATTCGCCAATGTTCCATCAAATTGAAGGCTTATACATTGCGGAAAATACCAGTTTTGCGGAACTGAAAGGTTTGTTGATTAACTTGTTAAATGAATTTTTCGAAAAAGATTTAACTGTTCGTTTTCGTCCATCTTACTTTCCGTTCACTGAACCAAGTGCGGAAGTGGACATTATGGATGAACGCGGTCGTTGGTTAGAGGTTTTGGGCTGCGGTATGGTACATCCGAATGTACTTCAAGCTGCGGGCATTGATCCTGAAAAGTATAAAGGTTTTGCTTTTGGTCTGGGTGTGGAGCGCTTTGCAATGCTTCGCTATGGTGTGAATGACTTGCGTATGTTCTTCCAAAATGATGTGCGTTTCTTACGCCAATTTGCTTAAACGAATTTATTAACCTCTCCCTGACCTCTCCTAAAAGAAGAGGGGTTTCACTATGAAACAGGGGTCTCTTTTTGAAAAAAAGAGGTAGAGGGGATTCAAAAAATTAGATTTATAGGTTTTTATAGAAATGAAAATTAGCGAAAATTGGTTACGCACGTGGGTCAACCCAGCCATTGATAGTGAAAAACTGTCTGATCAATTGACTATGCTGGGTCTGGAAGTTGATGAGTTGGCTCCAGCAGCTAAACCATTTACCGGTGTCGTTGTAGGTGAAGTTCTGACTGTAGAACAACATCCTGATGCAGACCGTTTACGTGTGACTACAGTAAATATCGGTTCGGGTGAACCTTTACAGATTGTCTGCGGTGCGCCAAATGTCCGTGCAGGGATGAAAGCACCAGTAGCAACGATTGGTGCAGTATTGCCGGGTGATTTCAAAATTAAGAAAGGCAAGCTTCGTGGGGTTGAATCACAAGGCATGCTGTGCGGTGCTTCTGAAATTGACCTTGAAGATAAACTTGATGGTTTATTGGAATTACCAAGTGATGCACCCGTCGGTGTAAATGTACGTGAATATCTAAATCTTGATGATCATGTGATTGATATCAGCATCACGCCAAACCGTGGTGACTGTTTCAGCATCCGTGGCATTGCCCGTGAAATTGCTGTGATTAATCAATTGCCTGTGACAGCACCTGAAATAAAAGAAGTTGCTGCAACCATTATCGACGTTAAAAATGTGGTTGTTGATACAGACGGCTGTCCGCGTTACTTAGGCCGTGTGATTAAAAACGTCAATACCAAAGCGCCCACACCTGAATGGATGGAACGTGCGCTGGCGCGTTCCGGTATCCGTCAGCACAGTATTCTTGTCGATATCACCAACTATGTATTGATTGAACTGGGTCAGCCGCTTCATGCTTTTGATGCTGCTAAAGTTCAAGGTTCAGTGCATGTCCGTCAGGCCACTGCTCAAGAGAAACTGGTTCTGTTAAATGAACAAGAAGTTGAGCTCACTGAAGATGTGATGGTAATTGCCGATGATGAAAAAGCATTGGCAATTGCCGGCATCATGGGTGGCTTGTCTTCATCGGTAAACGATGAGACCACTGAAATCTTCCTGGAATCTGCATTCTTCGCACCATTACACATCGCAGGCCGTGCACGTCGTTATGGTTTACATACCGATGCATCACAGCGTTATGAGCGCGGCGTAGACTTTGAATTGCCAAGTATTGCTATGAACCGTGCCTCAAAGCTTATTGCTGAATTGGCGGGTGGCGAGTTTGGTCCAATTGCGGTTGCAGAAAAGGTTGAGCTTTTACCAATACGTGACGCGATTGAATTGAACCAAGTTCAAGTCGATCAATTACTAGGTTATAAAGTTGAAAGTGACTTTATTACTGATGCACTACACCGTCTCGGTTGTATCGTGATGGTGAAAGCACCAGGTGAGTGGAGCGTTGTTCCGCCTTCACATCGCTATGATATGGCTATTTATCAAGACCTGATTGAAGAAGTTGCTCGTATTCACGGTTATGACAATATTCAGATCAGCCTACCTGTGATCGATGTCAAACTTGCAAAGTATCAAGATCAGTTTGAATTACCGCAACTTCGTCAAACCTTGGTGACTTTAGGTTATCAAGAAGCCATCAGCTTTAGCTTTGCCGATGCCAAACTTGAAAAGCAGTTGAATCCAGACGTTAATCCATTAATGTTGGCAAATCCGATCTCAAGTGAATTGGCTGCAATGCGTTCGACTTTGCTAGCAAGTTTGATTCCATGCGTGCAATACAATATTAACCGTCAACAAAGCCGCGTACGTTTCTTTGAGCTGGGCTTACGTTTTGATTATCAAGATGCAAAAAGCATTCATGATCTGAAACAAATCCCGACTTTGGCATTAATTGCCGTGGGTGCTAAAACTGCTGAATCTTGGCATGCGAAAGCACGGCCGATGGATTTCTTTGACCTTAAGGGTGAAGTTGAGGAAATTTTCGCTGCTGGACGTGTGAAAGTTGAATATGTCCGTTCAGAAAGAGCATGGTTGCATCCAGGTCAATCTGCTGAAATTTTAGTAGATGGCAAGTCTGTCGGTTACCTGGGTCGTTTACATCCATCTTTGGAAGATGAGCTTGATTTAGGTATCACTTGGGTGGCAGAACTCGATCAACAGGCTGTTTTGCAAACTTATGTATCTAATTTTACAGAATTATCACGTTTTCCATCGGTTAGACGTGATATTGCGCTTTTAATTAGTGATAAGATTAATGTTAGCGAAATTCAGCAACTTATCGGAAAAACGGGTGGAGCATTATTAAACTCGACCTGGTTGTTTGATGTGTACACTGGACAAGGTGTCGAACAGGGTAAACGCTCATTGGCATTTGCACTTTTATGGCAACATCCATCCCGTACACTTGAAGATGCTGAAATTAAATCGGGTATGGATCAAATAATCGAAGTGTTGCAAAACACTTATCAGGCGACATTGAGGGCTTCATGACAGCATTAACAAAAGCAGAAATGGCTGATCATTTAAGTGAGCTCACGAGTTTAAACCGTCGTGAAGCAAAACAAATGGTCGAGTTGTTCTTTGATGAGATTAGCCAAGCGCTAATCTCAGGCGAACAAGTAAAACTTTCGGGGTTTGGTAACTTTGAGTTGCGTGATAAACGTCAACGTCCAGGTCGAAACCCGAAAACGGGTGAAGAAATTCCAATTTCTGCACGCCGTGTAGTCACATTCCGTGCAGGGCAGAAATTCCGCCAGCGCGTAGGAAATGAGCAGATCGATTGATCTGCTTTTTTTATTTTAAAATATGCAAATTCTATCACTTGAGTGATGGGGCGGTAGATTGGCTATGACTGGAAGTCAGGTTGTAGCTGAAAATAAGATTGGGTAATTTATATTTTACTGATCTTTATTTTAGGTATAAAAAAAGAGAGCCGGTAGGCTCTCTTTTTTTACTTAATAATCGTAAAGATTATTGAGCTTTAGGTGCAGCAGCATTAGAAGCAGCAGTAGCATCAGCAGCAGCGTCAACAGCTACAGAAGCAGAGTCAGCAGCAGCAGCAGCTTCAGCAGCAGGAGCAGCTTCAACAGAAGCAGCAGAAGCAGCAGCTTCAGCTTCAGAAGCAGCAGCTACAGCTTCAGATGCAGCAGAGTTAGCGTCAGCAGCAGCTTCTTCAGTTTTTTTAGCACAACCAACGAAAGCTAAAGTAGTAGCAACTGCAGCAGCAATAGCGATTTTTTTGAATAACATGGCATCACTCTCTAAAATATGAGATAAAAAAAAACCTTTGTTAGCCTGTTGAGTGCTTTTATTCTTCCTAATATTTGTTAGGCAGTAACAATGCAAAGGCAGTCTAACTGGTCTGCAAATATGCTATCACTGCGCATTTTTAATTACTACTAGGGTGCGAGCGAAAAATGCAAAAAATGATGAAAAATGAGCAGTTTATTAACAGAAAATAACAATCAAGTAGAGGGTTTATATTGGAGAAGTACTAAATAACTTGCTAAAAAATATCATTTTTTTTATCTGATTATTTTAATAATCATGAACTTGCATAAAAGTTTACAAGAAAAAAGCTCAATTGTGTCTTTATGTAAACCAAGTCAACCAAATAAAAAGGCTATCGTTATAGATAGCCTTTTATATACAACATAATAATGAATCGAATTAGTTAGTAGCTTTACCTTTCATTTGATCGAAGAAATCGTCATTGGTTTTGGTTTCTTTCATACGATCAAGCAAGAATTCCATGGCCACCAATTCATCCATAGGATGAAGTAACTTACGAAGAATCCATACTTTACGTAAGTTATCTTCGCTCATGAGACGTTCTTCACGGCGTGTGCCTGATTTCTTGATATTCATCGCAGGGAAGACGCGTTTTTCAGAAATACGGCGATCAAGAGTGATTTCTTGGTTACCGGTACCTTTGAATTCTTCGTAGATTACGTCATCCATTTTACTGCCGGTTTCAATCAAGGCTGTAGAAATGATTGTTAGTGAACCACCTTCTTCAATATTACGTGCTGCACCGAAGAAACGTTTTGGACGTTCTAGTGCATGTGCATCCAAACCACCAGTCAGTACTTTGCCAGATGAAGGAATAACAGTGTTATATGCACGTGCCAAACGGGTAATCGAATCAAGCAAAATCACGACATCTTTTTTGTGTTCAACCAGACGTTTTGCTTTTTCAATCACCATTTCAGCCACTTGTACGTGACGAGCAGGTGCTTCATCGAATGTTGATGCAATCACTTCACCACGAACGGTACGTTCCATTTCGGTAACTTCTTCTGGGCGTTCGTCAATTAGAAGAACGATCAGGAATACTTCCGGGTTATTACGAACAATCGACTGTGCGATGGTTTGCAACAACATGGTTTTACCGGCTTTAGGCGGTGCCACAATAATTGAACGCTGGCCTTTACCAATTGGCGCAACCAAATCAACCACACGTGAAGTTAAATCTTCAGTGGTACCGTTACCTAGCTCCATAATTAACTGTTCAGTTGGGAACAATGGAGTTAAGTTTTCAAACAGGATTTTGTTACGTGAGTTTTCAGGCGTGTCATAGTTAATTTGATTAACTTTTAATAAAGCAAAATAGCGTTCGCCTTCTTTCGGTGGGCGAATCGTACCTGTGATGGTGTCACCTGTACGTAAGTTAAAGCGACGAATTTGAGACGGGCTGACATAAATGTCATCAGGACCTGCAAGATATGAACCTGATGCAGAGCGTAGGAAGCCAAAACCATCAGAGAGAATTTCTAAAACACCATCACCAAAAATCTCTTCGCCATTCATTGCATGGCGTTTTAAGATGGCAAAAATGATGTCTTGCTTACGGTTACGAGCCATTCCTTCTAGGCCCATAAACTCGGCAATCTTGATGAGTTCGCCAATCGGTTTTTTCTTGAGTTCAGTTAAATTCATAGGGGGTCAGATAGAATCAAAATTCTGGAATAGAGATGAGGAAAGGGAGCAACATTCAGCCGCTTGCACGCAATAAAAGTAACGTAATTGTATTTGCACAATAACAATTCAGAGGTCTGATTCATTGTTTCGAAGAAAAAAGTGTAAAACAATTTCTGTTGCCGAGCGGCGATCTTATGTGTTGTGTCTTTTAAGAAAATTGCGGATTGAAAATCCTTTATTCCTTGAACATGCAATATAAGAGAGAATACAACTTTTGTCAATTTATAGACGAAAAAAATACGCTATCCGGAAATAGCGTATTGGATTAAATTGTACTGTTTTTAAATTAGATGTTTTCTTCAATAAATGCAGTCAATTTAGATTTTGGTGCTGCGCCTACTTGTTGCGCAACCACTTCACCATTTTTGAACATCAATAATGCAGGAATGTTACGGATGTTGTAATTCACGGCAGTTGCTTCGCAAGCAGTTACGTCAACTTTAACAACCTTCATTTTGCCTTCGAATTCTGTAGAAAGCACTTCTAATACAGGTGCAATCGCCTTACATGGTGCACACCAACCTGCCCAGAAGTCGACAAGTACAGGAACGTCAGATTGTAAAACGTCAGCTTCGAAGTTTGCATCAGTTGTGTTTACGATATTGCCAGACATGGATATGCTCCAAATAAAATTTTAAGTTAGTTCTATAACTATAAGTATTACATAGCCTCGTTTAACTATGTAGTGGGATATGTAGATTTTCAAACATTATAGTGAGTTTGTCTAATTGATGCTGACGATATTGGTAATCGTGTCATGCAATTGTCAATGATAAAAACATAGAAACTGATTCATTTGAGCTGATAAATGGCTTTTAAATTGTATGTATGTGAATTACTCTAAGCATAATTCTTATAGGTTCGTTGAATAATGTCGGATTTTTTGATTGATGAAGAGTTACTTGCTGCCATCGATATGGGGTCGAACAGTTTTCATCTTGCTATTGCGCGTGTAGATCATGGCGAAGTAAAGAAAGTTGCTTCAATGTCAGAAAAAGTACAGTTGGCTGCAGGTCTGGATGAAAATAAAAACCTGACTGAAGCCGCCCAACAACGGGGTTTGGCTTGTTTGGCACGCTTTGTCGGACGGCTAAGTTCAGTACAAGCGAACCGTATGCGAATTGTAGCGACCAATGCTTTACGTCAAGCCAAAAATGGTCATGAATTTATTCAAAAAGCCGCAGAAATTTTACCCAAGCCGATTGAAATTATTGCCGGTCGTGAAGAAGCCCGTCTGATTTATTTGGGCGTCTCGCATACCATGGCCAATAGTGGTCGTCGTCTGGTGATTGACATTGGTGGTGGTTCAACTGAACTGATTATTGGCGAGGAATTCGAGCCGATTCATACCGAATCTTTACAAATGGGCTGTGTGGCTTTTACAAAAGCTTATTTTAGTGATGGCGAGATTAACCAGAAAAATTTTGATAAGGCGGTCGTTGCTGCACGTAAAGAACTTTCAGGTATTGCCAATACCTATAAAACAGCAGGTTGGGATACGGTTGTCGGTTCAAGCGGCACCATTAAAGCCTGTCGTCAAATTACCGTAAATATGGGCTGGAGTGATGCGCAAGAAAACTTGACTCGTGAAGGTCTGGAAAAACTTAAAGAAAAATTACTCAAATTTAAACATATTTCTGAAGTTGATTTTGATGGTCTAAAAGAAGACCGCCGAGCAGTTTTGCCAGCAGGGGTTGCCATTTTATATGCGGTATTCGATGTACTAGAGTTGAACAAACTGGTGTATTCCGATGGTGCATTACGTGAAGGCGTGATGTATGACTTGCTGGGCCGTTTCCAGCATGAAGATATCCGCGACCGAAGTGTGCAAGCTTTGATGGGACGCTATAACGCAGATCCCAAGCAGGCTGAACGGGTGGTGAAAACTGCACAGCATTTGTTTGATGGAGTCGCTAAAGCACTGAATTTAAACAGTGAAGACAGTGATTTATTGCGTCGTGCTGCATATTTACATGAAATTGGCTTGGCGATTAGTCATGCAGGTTATCACCGTCATGGGGCGTATTTGTTGCAACATTCAGATATCGCCGGCTTCTCGCAAATTGACCAAAACCATCTTTCCCACTTAGTTGCGCATCATCGTCGTAAGCTACGTAATGATAGCCGCGTTGATGTAATGAGAGTAGGTGGTAGCAAATTAGTTTACTTAAGTCTATTGCTTCGTCTTGCAGTTTTACTGAATCATAGTCGTAGCGATGAGATGCTTCCTGCCATTGAATTAAGTGTCGACAATGAGCAACAATGGCATCTAAGCGTTTCTGGCGATGCCAAACAATGGCCTTTGCTTGTAGCAGACTTGCATGATGAACAGGTGCAGTTCAAGCATTGGGATATTGAATTGAATATTCAGTCGGAACAATTTATCTATTAACAAGTTATTGGTTAACAAGCTATTGTTAGTTTTGGGATAATGGTCGACCTATGAAAAATAAAGCTGCTAAATCTAAGGCATGGACAACGGTTCAAATTGCACGTCATCCGGAACGTCCGCAATTTTTGGATTATGTTGGTGAAATTTTCACTGAATTCGATGCTTTACATGGTGATCGGTTATTTGGTGATGATGGTGCAATGATCGGTGGTTTGGCACGTTTTAATGGTCAGCCAGTCATGATTGTTGGGCAACATCGTGGCCGTAGCACACGTGAAAAATTGCAGCATAACTTCGGGATGAGTAATCCTGAAGGTTATCGAAAATCACAGCGCTTGCTGGATATGGCTGAACGTTTTAACCTGCCTGTCTTTACTTTTATCGACACCATGGGTGCATATCCTGGGGTAGGTGCAGAAGAACGTGGTCAGGCAGAAGCGATTGCCACCAGCCTTGCACAACTTTCAAGTTTGAAAGTACCTGTGATTGCCACCGTATTGGGTGAAGGCGGTTCAGGTGGTGCGTTGGGTATTGGTGTAGCAGACCGCGTGGTGATGCTATCTCACAGTATTTATTCAGTCATTTCACCGGAAGGTTGTGCATCCATTTTATGGAAAACAGCTGAAAAAGCCGAACAAGCCAGTGAAGCCTTGGCATTGACTGCTGAAAAACTCAAAAAAATGGGTATTGTGGAATATGTGGTTGATGAAGGTGAAGGTGCACATTTGCAGCCGGAACAAGTCATGCAAGACCTTAAAGATGTGTTACAACAGGCTTTAGAAGAATTGCAATCGATGGATGCGAATGAGAGATGCGAAGCACGTTACCAGCGTTTAATGAAGTTTGGCAGCGACAATTTAGGTCTGGCGTCTTAAATCAAATCCAGTGCTTTCCTACAGGAAGCACTTTTTTAATTGGATGTAGTGGCGGCATGGATTCCATGCTGCTTTTGCATTTAATGTCTTATTTATATCCTGAAAAAATCCGTGCGATCTATATAGATCACCAGCTGCAAGCAATAAGTGCAGATTGGGGAAAGTTTGTGTCTGAACAATGTGCAGCACTGAATGTCCCATGTCTGGTTGAAAAGGTTGATGTGCAGCAAGGCAACCTGGAACAGCAGGCACGTACCGCACGTTATCAAGCCTATTCAAAACATCTAAAACCGAATGAAATTCTGGTTCTGGCGCATCATCAGCAAGATCAGGCTGAAACCTTAATGTTGCATTTGCTCTCGGGTGCAGGGGTGCAGGGTTTGGCGGCCATGAAATCGGTCGATGTGCGTGAGCAATTCACCATTTGGCGACCACTGCTGGATATCTCGCGTGAGCAGATTTGCCAATGGGCAACTCAACTGAATGTGCAAAATATTGAAGACCCCACCAATTTGGACACCCATTATGATCGCGCCTGGTGCCGTCATGAATTATGGTCAGTCTTACAAAATCGCTATCCTAAAATGCAGCAGGCACTTAGTCGCACCAGTTATATAATGCAAGATGCGGATGAAATTCTGTACGAAGTACTGCAGCAAGATTTAGCACTTTGCGGATCGGCAACTGAACTCGATTTAAGAAAATTATCCCAATTATCTAAACCACGTCAAAGACAACTGTTATCCGTCTGGATGAAAGGGCAGGATACCTATCGCCCGGGTTTTGAGATGGTGGAACGCCTGTTGCATGAAGTGATCGCATCGAAGTCGGATGCACAGGCTGTCTTGCATTGGAATCAATATTATTATGTGCGTTATCAGCAAAAGCTTTATCGGTTAACTCCGGAAGAATATCTGGCTGAAAAAAATGAAAACCAGATTTCCGAACAAACCGCCGGTCTGGAATTAGGTCAAAAAATAAATGTCCTTTCAGGGCAGTATGTTGCTGAAAAAGCAGAAATTGGATTATCAGCCTTATTGTTGGGCAAAGAATTAAATCTGTTGCTGCGCCAAGGGGGAGAAAAAATTCATTTGTATGGACGAGTGGGGACGTGGCCATTAAAAAAAGCCATTCAAGAAGCACAAATTTTTCCTTGGCAGCGTTATACAATTCAAATATTAAGCATAGATAATGTTATGCTTGGTGTTTTTACACCGAAAGGGTTTTGGTTAGCTCAATCTGAATATTGTGAAGTCGGTGGTTGGCAGCCAAATTTGATCTCTTCGTTAAAAAATTCTAAGTCGAGTATTGATTCATGAGTGCAGCTTTAAATTGTAATATTTGTTTTATTGGTGGCGGTAATATGGCTCAAGCCTTAATTGGCGGGCTCATTTCGCGTGGTTTGCCAGCAACACGTATTACAGTTTCTGATCCGGTGGAAAAAGTACGTCTTTTATTAGAAGAAAAAGATGTGCAGGTCACCGATGACAATATTGCTGCCATTCGTGATGCCGATATCGTCCTTTTTGCGGTGAAGCCACAAGTGTTGGCGAGCGTATTAAAACCGCTTAAAGGTTTATTCGATGGAAAATTAGTGATGTCGATTGTTGCGGGGGCTGAAATTGCAACCATCGCAAATCTGCTAGACACCGATCGAATCGTTCGGGTAATGCCGAATACGCCTGCTTTGGTACAAACAGGGGCACACGGCTTGTATGCCAATGATGCGGTGGATAGTAAAGACCGTGAGCTTGCAAGCCAAGTTCTGGCAGCAACCGGTTTAACCCTTTGGGTGAATACAGAAGCACAGATTGATGCAGTGACTGCAGTGTCAGGTTCGGGTCCGGCATATTTCTTTTATATGATGGAAAGCATGATTCGTGCAGGCAAAAACTTGGGACTGGATGAGAAAGTGGCGACAGCCCTGACTTTACAAACGGCTCTAGGTGCTGCGCAAATGGCGATCACCAGTGCCAACACACCTGCTGAGTTGCGTAAAAACGTCACCTCTCCAAACGGTACCACACAGGCTGCACTTGAAGTCTTTGATCGTGCACAAATCTCTCAGAATATTCAGGCCGCTTTGGCTGCAGCTCAAAAGCGCAGTCAAGAACTTGCTCAAGAGCTAAGTGAAAGTAGCAAATAACTCGTTTTTATTTAGGAAAGTTCCAGTATGGGTGCAAACTCTGCGCTAATTTTTGGCATTATCATTAACGTAGCGATTTTGCTCGTGTTCTTCCGTTTTCTCATGCAGTTGGCAGCGGTGAATGCTTATAATCCGGTGGTCATGTCTACGGTAAAAGCCACGAAAATCGTTGATGTCTTTGGTCGTATTTTTCCCACTGTAGGGAAAGGTCGTGTGAACCTAGCGGCTTTGGCGTTGGTGGTACTTTTATATTTACTCAAGATTTTTGGGGTGATGTATTTATCCGGTGCCATGCCGAACAGTCCAGTGCATTTGGTGATTTTGACTTTTGTCACCATGATTCAGGACCTGATTCGGTTCTGTCGTTATTTGATTTTTGCGACAATTATTTTAAGTTGGGTGGTGATGTTTACACAGTCTCGCTCACCTTATATTGAAGTGGTTCAAGAACTGGCAGAACCATTATTGGCGCCATTCCGTCGTATTTTGCCCAATATGGGGATGATTGATTTATCTCCAATCATTGCATTTTTAACGTTGTATATTGCTGAAATCATTATGAATCAAGTGGCGATTGTGCTTTTGACTGGGCTTTAAACTTTGCGCAATAAAAAAGGACTCGATCGAGTCCTTTTTTATTGGAAAAATTCCTCTCCTTCTGGGAGAGGTGAGGAGAGGGCTAAATTTCTTTGCGAATAACCATCATCCAGCCTTCTCCCTAGGTATATAGCGAAAGAGAAGGAGTTTTAACAACGAGAAGGCATTTAATCCAAGATTAATGCGCCTCATCCCAATTCATACCTTTGCCGACTTCTACAATCAGTGGCACGGAAAGCTGGACAACGGATTGCATGACTTCCGCCAGTTTTGGTGCCAGTTCATCGGCAATGTTGGCATCAACTTCAAACACCAATTCATCGTGTACCTGTAACAACATTTTGGCCTGATCTTTCGGTAACATTTTATCGACTTCAATCATTGCCATTTTAATGATGTCGGCTGCACTGCCTTGTAGCGGTGCATTAATTGCAGCGCGTTCAGCGCCTTTACGCACCATCATATTTCGTGCATCAATATCCGGTGTATAAAGGCGACGACCTAAGATGGTTTCGACAAAACCTTGTTCTAAAGCCACCTGACGCGTACGTTGCATATATTCGTAAATGCCCGGATAACGATGGAAATATTGCTTGATATAGTCTTGCGATTCTTGGCGAGTAAAGCCCAGTTGGCGGATTAAGCCAAATTCAGACATGCCGTATAACAGACCGAAGTTAACGGCTTTAGCTTGACGACGCTGGTCATGGGTCACATCTTCTAGCGCCACCCCCAATACTTCAGCCGCGGTACGACGATGCACATCTTGGCCATGCTTAAAGGCATCGACCAAAGCTTCATCCTGGGAAAGATGCGCCATTAAACGCAATTCAATTTGTGAGTAATCGGCTGCCAGCAAGACCCGACCTTCAGGTGCAATAAAAGCTTTACGAATCTGACGACCAATTTCTTCTCGAATTGGAATATTTTGCAGGTTGGGATCAGTCGATGACAAACGACCGGTTGCGGTTAAAGCCTGATGATAACTGGTATGTACCCGGCCGCTGTCATTGTTGGCCTGTTTTTGCAAACCATCGGTATAGGTGCTTTTCAGTTTAGAAAGACCGCGGTATTCCAAAATTAAGGCAGTAATCGGATGGTCGATTTTTTCCAAGATACTTTCACTGGTACTGTATTGACCCGTGGCAGTTTTCTTGCCGCCTTTGAGTCCCAGCTTATCAAACAGTACTTCACCGACCTGTTTTGGTGAGCTGACATTAAAGGGTTGTCCAGCCATTTCAATAATCTGGCTTTCCAGATTTTGGATGGTACTGGAAAAATCCACACTCAATTGATCCAGAAATTTAATATCAAGCTCGATGCCATTTTCTTCCATAAGGGTCAGAACACGGGCAACCGGCATTTCAATATTGTGCAAAATAGTGTTGAGTTCAGGCACTGCTTGTAGTTTTTTAGACAGCACTTCATATAAACGATAAGTGACATGCGCATCTTCAGCAGCATAATGCGCGGCTGTTTCAATCTCGATTTGATTAAAGGTTTTTTGTTTAACCCCTTTACCGGCCACTTGTTCAAAAGTTGTGGTCAAATGACTCAAATAAACACGTGCCACATCATCCATGCCGTGACGTGTTGCCACAGAGTTTAGAACGTAGGAAGCCAGCATGGTATCGAAATACCAGCCTTGCAATTCAATGCCGTGATTATGCAAGATGTGGGCATCATATTTTAGATGATGGCCAATTTTTTCAACACTTGCGTCTTCTAAAACCGGTTTGATTTGCGCAAGGATGGTTTCACGATTCAGCTGTTCAGGTGCACCTTCATAGTCATGTGCCAGTGGAATGTAATAGGCATCGTTGGCATCAAATGCGACTGAAAAACCGACCATTTCTGCAATACGATAATCCAGACTGGTGGTTTCGGTATCAAAGGCAAAGCGTTTTTCAGTACTTAAACGAGTAAACAGGTTATCCCAGTCAGACTGAGTTAAAATAGTATGATAAGTGGCTTTTCCCAGTTGATCATCCACACTGGTCAGCTCTGCCTCATCTTCGGTATTAATCACCACTGCAGTATCTACAGAAGTTTCAATTCCTTTAGATGCTTGTTTATAAGATGAATTATTTGGATTATTGGGGTGGTCAAGAGACTGTAACTGGTTACGGAATTCAAGTTCGGTATACAAGCGACGCAGTTCGTCAACATTCGGATCAACCACTTTAAGATCTTCATAAGTGAGGTTCAAATCAAGATCACAGACAATACTCGCCAGCTGATGATCGAGAGTAATGCCTTCTACATTGTCTTTAATACTTTGACCGACTTTGCCTTTAATTTTATCGACATTTTCCAAAATGCCACCAATTGAACCATATTCGGTCAAAAGTTTAGCCGCAGTTTTAGCCCCCACACCCGGTACGCCACGAATGCCATCAGACGCATCGCCCATCAGGGTTAAATAATCAATCATCTGATTCGGCCACACCCCGAATTTTTCAAATACGCCATCGACATCCATCGGCTTGTCTTTAAAGCTGTCTTCCAGAGTGACTTTGTCAGTCACTAACTGTGCCATATCTTTGTCGCCAGTGGAAATGAGGACCTGATAACCGGCTTTTTCAGCACGCTTCGCCAAGGTGCCAATCACGTCATCCGCTTCAGCCCCTGGAAGGGTGTGCAAAGGAATACCCAAAGCGCGAATCAGGTTATGTAAATAAGGAATCTGCTGCGACAGCTCATCCGGCATACTTGGACGGTCACCTTTATAAACGGGTGAAAGTACATGACGGAAAGTCGGTTCAGGGGTATCAAAAATCACCGCCATATGGGTCGGTTGAATCCGGCGCATCAATTTTTGAATGGCAGAAATGGCACCACGAATTGCATTGGTCTGTAAACCAGTCGAAGTGGTTAGTGGTGGCAGTGCATGGTACGCACGAAATAAAAAATATGAGCCATCGACCAAAACAAATGGTGGCATTGAAAGATTCCTAATTCAAATATCGGGCTTATTGTACGTGATTTTGCACATGAACATAGCCACATCATCAAACATGCGTGTTACCCAATATCTGATGAATGCTTAAAAATCAAAGTCTGAGCTGTTGTATGATCAGCTTAAAAGGATTGAGATAAAGAAAAAATGCATAAAGGGCAGAGCGAAATCCGGATGATTTGGCTGATGGTATTGATTATTGTCGGGGTGGGATCTTGGTTTTTAGATCAACACATATTTACCTATTTATGTGGCTTGGCCTTTGTCATGAGTGTGATGCAATATGTCGATACCATTCAAAAACCAGCAGCACAAATTGCTCTAGAAACAAATCTTTCTTACCCAGAAACGTCTAAAGTCCCTTTATATCTTTCTTCAATTGTTGCCGTTGTCGGAGGCATTCTCGATTGGAAGTTTATTGTAGGGTTAGGTATTACGGCGTGGATTTTTTTCTTTCTGCGATGGTTACGCCATTTAGAAGATTTATTGAGCCAAGTTCAAATGCGATTACAGCAGACGCCAATAAACCAATCTTCTACTGTCGAAAATCAATCTGCTCAACGTCCTGAATCTCAAACTGCCTCACCTTCAATAGAACTGATTGATCAGTTAAAACAGTGGATCTTTCAAGGGAATCCGGTTTTAAAAGCGGCAATATTGGTGTTGGTAATGGGCATTGTATTGTTGCTGCGTTTTGCCACCGAACATTGGCAACTCAGTCTGGCTGTGAAACTGGGAGTTGTAGCCAGTGTGAGTGCCGCAGTAACAGCATTGGGGTATTGGCTGCAGACTAAAAACCGCAGTTTTGCTCTGGCTTTGGAAGGCTTAGGTTTGGCGGCATTATTTTTGACCTTATTCTTTGCCTATTACAATGCCGTGATTCCCACTTTAGGCATAGCTGCATTGTGCTTTGCTCTAATTATGTCTGTGACACTGGCGCTAAGTTTAAAACAACAATCAATTGAACTTGCATTGATGGCGCTGATCATTGCCTATATCGCACCGTTTACCTTGCCGGTGCGCAATGCAACTGCGATTGAATTGATTGCCTATTATGTGTTGATTAATCTTGCTGTTGCCGTGTTAAGTACCTTACGTCCGTGGAAAATTCTCAATCAAATTGCCTTTTTAATGACGGTGATTGTCGGGGGAGGCTATGCCTTTTATCAGGGCGAAGAACAGGAACGAAATACGTTAACGCTATTGGTTGCTGTGCATACCGCCATATTTGTCTGGCTGAGTTTTCGATTTAGCCAGCTGATTGCCAAAGATGATCTGGTGCAATTCAAACTGAAACCTGCTTTGGATATTGCCCTGATTTTTGGTGCACCGATTGTGGGTTATATTTTTATTTATTTAATGTATTTTGATGAAATGCTGCGACAAGCAGGTGCCAGTCTGGCTTTTGCAGCCGTTTATGCAGGTCTGTATCAACTGTCGAAACGCAATCATGCAGTGCAGTTGATTTCACAAAGCTATTTCAATTTAATGCTGATTTTCTTGGCCTTGATTCCACCCATTCTGTTACACCAACAATGGAGTGTGATTGGCTGGGCGGTAGAAGGACTGATTATTTTTACTTATGCCTTGTATCGCCAGTCGGAGATCAGCCGTTATCTAGCTATGGGTTTACTGATCGTGGCTGGCTTATCCAGTCTTTATTATCTGGTGGAGCTGAATGACTTCCCGCGTGAGATGTATTGGGGACTCTGTCTGAGCTATTTTGCGGTGGTTCTGGTTGCCAATAGCCGAGCATCGTTTAGCAATCAGCTGACCAATTCAACCATCGCTTTTCATTGTTTACAAATGCTGTCTGCAACCACCATGTTGATTGTGCTGTTGCTGGATGAAATTGAGGGTTCTCATCAGTTGGTGATGAGCCTGTTGATTGTTAGTGGATTCTATCTGCTGATGAATGAAGTAATGTTAGCTGCTAAAGCCACATGGTCATGGTTATTTCCGAAATGGCTGGGTCTCATTCCAGTTTTTGTATTTGCACTGATTATCGTGATTGACCAGAGCAAGCACGGTATTCTTGTGTGGGAGTCTGCTTTTGATCGAGTGGGTTTTGCATTTTCGGGCTTGATGTTGACTGCATTATTGCTGCGCCCGATGTTGGGCGTGCGGACTGAAAAAGAGTGGGTCAGTTTCGGCACCTTGATCAGTCTTGCCATGACCAGTTTAACCTTGCTTCCGAGCATACCTTATATCAGTGTGGTGATTTTACCTTTGCTGTTCTGTGCCTGGTGTTATTGGCAGGTGAATAATCCCGACTGGAAAATGTTCTGGCAAGCACGCAGTACTTTGTTGCTAATGGCAACCTGGATTGTCTGCTCACAACTGTTTACCCAGCAAGCATTTCAAGGTTATATCTTGCCGATCATCAATCCATTTGATCTGGTCAGTATTGCCATGCTGGCAGGTTTTATCTGGATGTTGTCCTTACAGGTTAAAACGGGTCTAGATAAAGGTATTGTGGCGGTGCTGATGGTACTTAGTCTGCTTTGGCTGAGCAGTTATATTGTGCTACGTGCATTACACATGTATTTGGGCACGCCGTTTAACCAGCTTGCCTTATGGGGTAATGCCACGGTTCAACTCAGCTTGACTTTGCTTTGGGTCAGTTTGGCCTTTATGACGATGAGTTTGGCGAGTCGTAAACAACTGCGTTCAGTCTGGATTCTAGGCGGCAGTATTCTGGTGATTGTCACTTTGAAGCTGGTGTTGTTTGATTTATCGCATATCGGGACTTTAAGCCGGGTAATTTCATTCTTGGGTGCAGGCTTTGTGATGTTGCTGATTGCTTATATTGCACCGATTCCTGAAGGCTCTCTGACCAAAAAATCCTCCTAAACTCCCCTTTGATAAAAGGAGACTAAATCTGAGTTATTCTTTAATTGATTTCTCCCTCCTTCTTAAAGGAGGGGTGAGAAGGATTAAATGATTAAAAAACTATTTTAACCCCGTCTCACGCTGCACTTCTTTGGCATTGGCATAAGGGTCAATATCTTCCTCTGTTAAAGGCTGAACATTTGCTGGACGATCGACAAAGCCCATTTTCGGTACAGGGATTTCTATCTGATTGTCCAAGAAACCATTCCGGATACGTTCCTGCATCTCATCACGGACTTTTAAAAAGTTTTCACCGTCACACCAAACCGCAAATAACAGTTCAATCGAGGATTCACGAAAGGCTGTGACGGTAACCGCAGGTTTTGGATCGGCTAGAACCAGTGGATATTTAGTCGCAACATCGAGCAACACTTCACGAACTTTAATGATGTCTTCATGAAAGTTGATGGCGAGGGTAATGGGAATACGTCGAATGGGGAATTTGGACAGGTTATACACGGGGGCGCGAATCAGCTGTTCATTCGGTACACGCACATAGACATTGTCCTGAGTCAGCAGTTTGACCGAAAGTAAGTCAATTGAAATCACTTCACCTTCGATGGTATGACCACGAATCAGGGTCATTTGTACGGTATCACCAATTTCAAAAGAACCCTCACCAATCAAAAATAAGCCACTGATTAAGTTGGAGGCAGACGTTTGCGATGCAAAACCCAAGGCGACCGTTAAAATACCGGCCGCGCCTAAAAAGACACTCAGTTTAAAACCGGCTTCTTTCAGGCTGGCCATCACAAAAATCAAGAAGATGAAATAAAAAATACCGCGTCGCCAGACCAGACTTTGGTGCGCATTAAAGCGTGAACCAATGGTGCGAATAAAGGCATTCGAGATAAAGCGCGCAATCAGGAAACCAATAATGGATAAGATCACCGCCACTAAAATTTCAGTGAGACGTTCCGTATTGATATTGGTGAAGATACCTTTGACACTTTGGGTGATTTCTTTTGGAATATTTGAATCTGCCATATTGCCCCCTAGAAAAATGAATCAAACATATTAAACAAAGCACTGGCGGGAG